>JBOFHT010000072.1:0-35984 GCA_051649785.1 Methanobacteriaceae archaeon | reverse complement strand
AAAAATCATAATAAATTCAATAAAATTTATAAAAATTGAAAAATATGCCAAAGAAAAATAAGAATAAGAAGAAAAAAAGAGGAGATGTAAAATAATCAAATATTAAATAATATTAAATTATTAAAAGCAATATGAATATAAATATAAATCTACAAATATTTGCCATAGAACCAATAAAAAACAAGCCATTATATCTTTTTAACACCTTCTGATGTTCCAATAATAGCTTTATCAACTATTTCTGAGAAAATTCCATTTTCAACAACACCTGGAATAGAATTTAACTCTTTTTCCATTTCTACTGGGTTTTCAATTAACCCAAAGTTTGCATCTACTACAAAATTACCATTATCTGTTATTACTGGACCATCTTTAAGTTTTCCCATTCTTATTTCGCTTGCAGCACCCATATCATTAAGTGATGAGAAAACTAATTTTACGGAAGAAGGTATGATTTCAATGGGTAATGGAAAAGCACCTAAATTTTTTACAACCTTACTTTCATCAGCTATAACAATAAATTTGTCTGCTGAATAATCAACTATTTTTTCTAAAGTATGTGCTGCCCCTCCACCTTTAATAAGGTTTAAATCAGAGTCAATTTCATCAGCACCATCAACAGCCATATCAATATCATGTTCATCTAATGTAGTAATAGTTATTCCTTGTTCTTTAGCTAATAAAAATGATTGATATGATGTAGGAACTCCCATGATTTCCCATTGATTATTTCTAGCTATTTCACCAAGTTTTTCTATAAAATAATGGGTAGTAGAACCAGTTCCTAAACCAACAACCATACCATCTTTAATTTCCTCTGTAGCTGCAACAGCAGCTATTTTTTTTAAATTCATTTAAATCTTCTCTTTATTTATGAAATTAATATTATTTTTGACTTTTATTTTATTTTTTTAATATTTTTAAGTTCTTAAGTTTTAACTTCTTTTTATATTTTTAATAAAAATAATAGTTTAAACAAGTTTTAATTTTACTTTAGTTAAATTCTTACCTTGAGGACATTCATTGCTATGTTTACCTAGATCTTTAACAATTTTACAAGAATCTCCATTAACTAATCCGTCAGGATTGCAATTTTTATAAAGTATGCATGTTTCAGGACAATCTTGGGATTCAAAATGTATAGTAGAACCTTCAAAAACTTTTTTTGAGTCCATTAAACAATCAATTTCTGCTTTTTCAACATCAACCACTTTAACTTTTCCAAAGTTATGTAAGAAACATTTATGCTCAGTATCTTTGACTTCTTTAATTGTATACATTCTACCTTTTTCTAAAGCATCAATACAAGCTATTCGTAGTCTACATCTTTTACATTCTTCACCCATACCATAAAATAAAAAAGATAGGCCTTCTTTAGCAATATCTTCACCAACTAAAGTTATCATTTATATTACCTCCGTTTTAGTAGCTAGTTTCCGAGCAGCACTTCTTGTAAGGCCTCTATCACCTAAAATAGTATATCGGTCTTTTCTAACATCTTTTGCCATAATAAGTGCATCAATAATATCCTCTTCATTAATATTAAGTTCATAAGCATTAGTTGGAGCGTTCATACTCTTTAATGCATTTTTTATACATTTCCAATCACCGCCATGTAAATGCATCATCATAATTGTGCCTACACCACACTGTTCACCATGTAATGCTGGTTTAGAAGCTATTTTATCTAGTGCATGACTAAATTTGTGTTCAGCACCACTTGCAGGACGACTAGATCCTGCAATACTAATTGCCATACTACTACTAAATAAAGATTTAACAACAAGACGAGCACTTTCTTCTAACCCTTCCTTTATTTGATCAGAAGAGTCAAGTATTAATTTAGCAGTCATTTGTGATAAAGCAGCTGCAGAATCACTAAATGATTCATTAAGAAGGCGAGACGCTAATTTCCAATCCATAATTGCAGTATAGTTTGAAATTATATCTGCACAACCTGAAGCAAGTAATCTAATTGGAGCATTTCTTATAATGTCTGTATCAGCTACTACTCCAATGGGGGAATGAGCATTAACTGAAATAGATCCTTTTGAATTTTTTATAGAAGCAAGAGGTGAAGCTATTCCGTCGTGGGAAGCTGAGGTCGGAACACTTAAGAAAGGAACATCGCAGGATTTGGAAGCTACTTTGGCTACATCAATAACAGTTCCACCACCAACACCTAAAACAAGAGATATTTTGTCTTCATTTGGTGAGTTTTGATTTGAAACGGGAGTATTCTCATTATTTCCATTTATACTACTGGTATTCCTACTAAGTTCATTTGTATTACTTGTAGTTATGCAAGTTGTATTAATAAGATTAACAACTTCTTCAACAGATTTTTTTGAAGCTTCACTAACTTCAATAGAATCTACTGAAAACCCTGAGTCTTCTAAGCTATCAATGGCATTCTGCCCACCAATTTTTATTGTATTTGGACCTGTAACTACTAATACACTTCCTTCAAAACGTAAATCAGTACAAATATCTCCAGTTCTATTAATAACTCCAGAACCAATATGTACTTCACGAGGCATCTCAATTTTTTTGTAATTCATAGTTCCAAATCCATTATAATTCTCAAAATTTACTTAATATTTATAAAATTAGTTTAAATTAGTTTAAATAATAATTTGGGGCATTTAAAATGACTAAATTATGTATTAATATTAAATTTTAATACAAAGATATTATTAATCTAAATTAATTTAATTAACTTAAATTAATTTAATTGTAGTTAAATATATTAAACATATTCGTATATTATTGATGTATTACAATCATTAAATAAATAAATTTGCTTTTGGATTTGAATTGAGGACTTGAAATTATCTTACAAAAATCAATTATTGTAAATGAAATATCAAATAATTTAAATAGTCTTAATAGTAAAAATAAAGTTAATTATAATGATAATATTATCAAAAATAATGTAAATAATTCTGATATAAATAATATAAATAAATATATTAATTATAATCCTACTAAATTTAATAATAATATGTATTTACAACCCATACGGTGATTAAATGGAAAATTTTAGTGAATGGTTCCATAATATTTTAGAAGAAGCAGAAATAATTGATTCAAGATATCCTATTAAAGGAATGAGTGTTTGGCTAGCTAATGGATTTAAAATAAGAAAATATACTTTAGATATTCTTAAAAAACTACTAGACAAGACTCATGATGAGGTTTTATTTCCACTTCTTATTCCTGAAGAAGAATTGGCTAAAGAAGGGATACATGTTAAAGGATTTGAAGATGAAGTATACTGGATTACTCATGGGGGCCAAAATGAATTAAATGAAAAGTTAGCTATTCGCCCAACAAGTGAAACAGCAATGTATCCTATGTTTAAACTATGGATTAGATCACATATTGATTTACCTATGAAGTTTTACCAAGTTGTAAATACTTTTAGGTACGAAACAAAACATACTCGGCCACTTATTAGAGTTAGGGAAATTACAACATTTAAAGAAGCCCATACTGTCCACGCTACTAAGGAAGAAGCGGATAATCAAGTTAATGAAGCTATATCTATTTATAAAGAATTTTTTGACTCACTAGGAATTCCTTATATCATTAGTAATAGGCCAGTTTGGGATAAGTTTCCAGGTGCTGATTATACAATAGCATTTGATGCATTACTTCCCGATGGAAAAACATTACAAATTGGGACAGTTCATAATTTAGGGACAACATTTGCAAAAACTTTTGATATTAAGTATGAAAATGTAAATGGGGAGCATGAATATGCTTATCAGTGTTGTTATGGTTTATCTGATAGGGTAATAGCTTCTGTTATTGGTGTTCATGGAGATGATAAAGGATTGAAACTTCCACCTGTAGTAGCTACATATCATGTAGTTATAACTCCAATTATATTTAAAAAAGGCGGTAAAAACGTTTTAAATAAGTGTGAAGAGCTTAAATATGCATTAGAAAAAGATGGACTTCGTGTTCTATTAGATGATAGAGATATACGCCCTGGAAAGAAATATTATGAACATGAATTAAAAGGGATACCAATAAGGTTAGAACTAGGTCCGAGAGACCTTGAAAATAAACAAGCAGTAGCTGTTAGAAGAGATAATGGTGAAAAAGTCCAAATTCCCCTTGATGATACTGGTACATATAACAATTTCACAGATAATATTAAAAAAGAAATTAATGATATTGACAAAAAGATGAAAATAGCTTCAAAATCATCACTAGTTGATAGAATAATTCCTGTTAGTTCAATTGATCAAATAGAAGAAACTATTAGTGCTGGAAATGTAGCTAGCTTTAGTTGGTGTGGGGAAGAGGATTGTGGAAAAGATATTGAAGAAAAAACCAGCTTTGATATTTTAGGAAACTTTGAAGCAGATAAAGTAGATTATAAAATAGAAACTAAAAGTGATACTTGCTCAAACTGTGGGAAAAAGGCTAAATCTATTAGTATAATAGCTAAAACTTACTAAAAAAATCATCAGCACAATAAATAGCAAGAAGCACAAAAAACTAGGAAACAACTAATAATTCTAAAAAAATATTATAATCTGGGAGATGACAATATGGATGATATTTATGCAATAATTCCAGTATCACATTTATCTAATGCAAAAACAAGACTTTCACCATTTTTATCAGAATATGAACGTGAAAATCTATTAAAAGCAATGTTAAGAGATGTTACTAATGTTTTAAAACCATTAGTAAATAAAATTATTATTATTAGTAATGATAATGAAGTTTTAGACTTTGGAATAGGTATTGGTGTTGAAACATTAAATGAAAATAAAGGTTTAGATTTAAATGGGGCATTAAACCAAGCTATGGATTTTTGTAAAGATAAATGTAAAATTGTAATGGTAGTTCCTTCAGATGTTCCATTAATAGCTAATGCAAATTTAAATATTTTAATTAAAAGTATTAAAGCTACTAATACAAATAATGCCAATAATAATAGTAATAATAATAATAATAATAATGTTCCTAAAGATGAAGTAATTATTATTCCTTCAAAAGGAGGAGGGACTAATGGACTTTTTATGAAGCCAAATGCAATTGATTTAGCTTTTGGAGATTATAGCTTTATTAAACATCAAATAAATGCAAACAATAAAGGGATAAATGCACTTATTTATGATTCATTCTTTATGTCATTAGATGTTAATACTACTGAAGACTTAGGGGAAATAATTCTACATGGGCAAAATAGTGAAACAAAAAAGTATTTAAATAGCTTGAATATTAGTGTAAGTCCTAATAGGGGAATTGAACGCCTAAAAGTCACACGAAATAGTATAAAATAATAAATATATTGATTAATATTCTATTTAACTAAAGGAGAATGAGTAATGATTGGGATAACAATAGCAGGATTTGACCCCTCGGGAGGAGCGGGAGTATTAAATGATGTTAAAACATTTCAATCATTAGATATTTATGCTACGGCTATTATCACAGCATTAACTGCTCAAAATCCTGATTACTTAATTGACTTAGAACCAGTATCAATTGAATTTATTAAAAAGCAATTCGATAGTGTATTAAGTTACTATGATATTAAATATGGGAAAACTGGAATGTTATATTCTCCTAAAATCATTAAAACAGTTGGAAAATATGTGGATGAATATGATTTAAAACTTGTAGTTGACCCTGTTATGGTATCTAGTTCTGGAGGTGAATTAAGCTGTTCTGGAATTGTCAAAGAGCTACGAAAACATATACTTCCCAATTGCTTAATTGTCACACCTAATGTTTATGAAGCTGAAATACTATCTGGAATAAAAATAAGTGATTTAGATACAGCTGTAAATGCATCTATTGAAATTGGTAAAATATCTAATGTAGTTATAACGGGTGGGCATTTAAATGGCAATAATATTATTTGTAAAAAAGAAAGTGAAAAACCTATTATTTTAAAAGAACAATTACATGATGTAATTAGTACACATGGGACAGGTTGTTGTTTGTCATCTGCTATAGCAGGATATACAATAAAAGGACATGAGCTTAATGATGCAATTGAAAAAGCTACTACATTTGTAAAAAAAGCTGTTGAAAATAATTGGTATGGAACTATAAAACCGTTTTAAATTATTCTAAAACTAAGTAATGAAATAAGAATAAAAATGAAACCTTATAATAAAGGTCTCTTTAAAAAAATATTAAATATTTGATTTAATATAAATTAGATTTAATATAGATTTAATATAAATCTGATTAGATTTTTGTGTATGTCAAATAACATTCAATTTTACACCCCAATTTTAAACTCCATCTTTTTATAATTAAATGTTATAATTAAAGACTCTAATAACTTTTATAATTAATATTTTACATTATTTAGAAGTTAATTGATGAGTAATAACCATATATCTTGTGGGTATTTATATTCCAATTATTAATAACACTAAGTGAGTTTTTAGTGCCTATAGTGTCAGCTACATACCAAACTTTATCTACTAATATTTGAGCCCATACATGACCATAGGTATTACCACTTGAAAATGTAGCTTCTCCATGAACATACTTTGTAGCTATTCCTACAGAACGGCACAATGCAATTAGCAAATGTGTTTGATCTACACAATTACCAATTCGAGAACTTAATGTTCCTTTAGCTCCTTTTCTTGTGTTGTAATAATAATCGTATTTAATATTATCCCTAACCCAGTTGAAAATAGCTACTGCTTTTTCTTTATTTGTTTTAGATTTAGCAGTTATGTTTTTAGCTAGATTAATTATTGCAGTATCATTGGATTGGCAATTAGTAGCAGCTTTAAGATATGCGACTAACGACTCTCCTTTATATGGTGAATTAATTCTACTATCTATTGATAATTTTATTATTTCTTCAATACTTTCACTTGAATTATAACTTATTTTATTAACATTTGTAATTTGAGGATAAATCGGTAAATACTTGTTCATTGAGTGGGTAGATTTAACATTCCAATTAACATAATTAGGAAAAGTTTTTTTTGTTTTTATAACTGTTAATACTTTTGCAAAGCCATAAACTAATGTTTGGTACTGTATTTTACCAAATGAATTAATGGCATAGTTTGGTGCTATTTTATTTTTAGATATATAATTTGCTGTGTTAGTAGCTATTGTATTTATTTCTTTTTTACTAATATTTTTATTTAAACTAGTCCCATGGGGGTTAGTTGGATTTTTTACAGAGTGAATTATTTTTACACTAGAATACTTCTTGGAGTATTGTTTTGTGACTGTTTTTGAGTATAAATATAATATTTCTGGAATAGAAAATTTTTCACCTTCGATTGTAATATAATTAGGTAGCTTTCCATTTTTTTCTGTATAGGTTTTTAAAGTACTTGCAGAATCCATTATTGTTTTTTGTGATAGGGAAACTTTTTTGTATTTTTTTTCTATTCTATATCCATCTTTTTCTATAATAGATATATCCGAATTACTTATATTTGTATTATTTAACTTACTTGAACTTATATTTAAATTAGTTATATTACTTATTTTATTTATTTTATTTATTTCATGTATTTCACTTTCTATTACTACTAATAAACTACTATTATTCTTATTTAGAGCTTCATTTGTATATGCAATATTAGATTCATTTGCATAAATACCATTAATACTTAATACTGCACATATTAATAGTATTAACAAAACTGCATTTTTTAAAATAGTAATGCCTCCTTATATTTTATATCTTATATTTTAAGAGGGCTTGCTTTTTTTTATTTAATGATACAATTATAATTCCAATTAATAATTGAATTTATATAACCAAATTTTTAAATTACAATTCTACCTTTTAATTGGTCATGATTATTAGTGACGCTGTAAAAGATAATATTGTGGCATTAAAAATTCACTAGTATTTATTCAACTAGTATTTGTTCAACTAGCATATGTTCAATTATATTTAGTATTAGTAATGTATTGTTATCCTATTGCATTGTTATCATAGTATTGTATTGGATTGTTTTATGCAGTTATTGTATTTTTGATTTTATTAGCTTTAATTTATTTTTGATATTATTTTTGATAGGGATGTTTTAAACTTTGATTTTTTAATACTTAACTTAATTTTAAATCAATATGTTTGTATTACTTTTTCAACTTTAGTTTTTGGTGTTTGTATCATAATTTTATTATTACAAACCCATATTTTATTATGATGGTAATACTATTTAAACTTTTTGAATTTTAGAAAAACTACATATGTTTAGATTAATATTATTTAGTTATCTTAATTTTTAGGTTAATAGCTAATTTTTTACTATTTATAACTGCTTTATTTCTAATAAATTTAATTTTAGTTATCTTAATTCTATAAAATATATTTATAATTTGCTTATACTAAATTTTAAAAGTATAATTGATATATTATAATGATTTAAAGACTTAATATTAATTTTATTTTTTTATTGTAAGTATTTTTACATATTACTACTTTAGATTTTATACTTCTAATAATTTTGCATATATTATTACTCTTTTTATTATTTTTGGATTTTTTAATTAATATAAGCAACATGTTTATATAACTCGTTATATAAATGATTTTCTAATTTATTTATTTTTTTCTATTATTAGTATTATTGGTATTAGTATTATTAGTACTGGTATTATTATTATTATTATTATTATTTAATATTTTACTTATTTTATTAATATCTTATTATTATAATTGGAATTTTTATTAATTATCAACTATATAGTTAACCTGGAGAAATCAATCTTAAACTAAAAAAGGAAAATAGCTCAAATAGTTAAATTTGTAAATAAAAGAGTAAATAAATGAGCAAATGAGATTTAATTAGTTGTAAAAAAAGTAAAAAATAATATTTAAAAATAATAAGTATTAAAAATAATAAGTAGGATTTATTTAAAATCCTAGTGAGGAATATTTTCCTTTTAATGTATATTTATTTGTATTCCAGTTGTTAATAGAACCTAATGTGTTTGAAGAACTTGTTGCATCAGCTACAACCCATTGATCACCTATTAAAACCTGTGCCCATACATGTCCATATGTAGGACCTGTATTAAATGTACAGGTTCCATGAACATATCTAGCTGCTAATCCTACAGAACGATACATAGCTATTAATAGATGTGCATGATCTACACAATTTCCTTTTTTACCACTTAAAGTTCCTGTAGCTCCATATATGGTATTATAGTAAAAACTATACTTAATATTGTCTCTAACATAATTGAATATGGCGGTTGCTTTTTCAGTATCTGTTTTTAGTCCTGATGTTAAGCTTTCAGCTAATTTTTTAATAGCTGTATTATTTACCTGACAATTTTTAGTAGCTATTAAATATTGTGCTAATGATTCTCCATTATAATTATCATTAAGACTATTAGGGCTTATATAACTAGAAATGTATTGATTAATAGGGTTACTTGTCAAAACATTTATATTTAAACTTGATTGTAAAGTTCCAGATGTTTTTGTTTGATCTAAAATAATTGAAAGTACATATATGACAGTTTGATACTGCATATTAACACTTTTTGAATTAATTGTAGCTGTTGCATAATTTGGAGCTTTACTATTTTTTTCTATATATTCACTATATCTTTTAGCTAAGTCAACATAGTTAGTTTTAGTTATATCTCCTACAATATTAGCTCCAGTAGGCTTATCTGGATTTGAAACAGAAACTAAAGCAATATTGGAAGTTTTACCACTATTTATATTGTAAATAAGTTTGGAAATTAAGTAGGAATATTCAGACATTGAGTACTTAAATCCATTTATTGTTATACTATCTGGTAACTTATTATTTGTATCAATATAATTTTTAACAGTACTAGCTGCAATTAATATACTAGATTTACTTACACTATTCCTTGTAGGACTAGGATTAATAGTTGGAATTGGAGTACTAGGTCTGGTATATTTAGGTAAGTTTTTATTTAAGCTACTAGTAGATTTAATATTAACATACTGTTTAGTAGGCAATTTTTTATATTTTTTATAATAATCTAGTATTTGTGCATAAGTATAAACTAAAGTTTGATATTGGGCTTTTCCTACTTTAGTTGTTGCAAAGTTAGGTGCTACTTTATATTTTATAATATATGCTGATATTTTTTTTGCAGCATCATAGTACCCTGCTTTAGTAAAGTATTTTTTAAGTATATTAGCTCCACTAGCTTTTGGAGGGTTTTTAACATCATACCTAATTGTTATACTAGCTTTATTATTTTTATAAGTATTTTCAGTTGCCTTTGTTAATAAATATAAGAATTCTGGCATTGAAAAATTGTAGCCACTTATTGTAACATAATTTGGTAACTTTCCATACTTTTTAACATAGCTTGCAATAGAACTGGCTGCAGATAAGATACTAGTATGAGTTAGTGTTGTTGGTTTTCCACCAGCTGCATTTAAACTATCTCCTCCTGCAGCTTTGCCAGTATTAACATTTGAATTGACAGCACTACTGTTATTAGTGTTAGTTATTGTATTATTTGTATTTTGCGTATTAGAATTAGTATTAGAATTAGTGTTATTGGTATTAGTGTTAGTATAGTTTAAATTATTAAGATCTGTTGTATTTAAAGTATCATTGATTAAAGAAGTATTATCACCAGCACTAACTGCACCAATAGTTATAATACTAGCTATTAAAGTAAAAATAAGCAACCCTATTAAAGTGTTTTGTTTCGATATTGTCTAGCCTCCACTTAAAGTAAAAAATTCTATGATTATGAATAATAGTTCCTAATTTTGTCTAGAAATTTATTTTATTAAAATTTTTATTTTCTTAGAATTTATAATAATGAATAATTATATAAAACTTTTTTAGCTTTTTTTTTTATAATATTATATTTTTATATATTTTTATCTACATTTTTTTCATTTTTATATCTACCAATAATTATTATTGCTTTGTTTACATATAAAGGTTTTCATTTAATTTTAAGGCATTTTAAAGAGTTTTAAGCTAAATTATCTTTATTTATTATTCTTTATCATATTAAACAAAAATATACTAGTTTAAACAGTAATATAAGGGGCTATAGTTTTTAAAACATTAAAGAGTATATTAAGTAATATAAAAAGAGAATAAAGCTTTATTCTAGTTATTAAGTCTAAATTACTAATATTTGCCTTTCTTTATACGGCTATAATTTTCTAGTAATTTGTAGAACTTTAAAATAAGTAATTATTTGAACTATTTTAAATGATATTAAGTTTTAAAATTGTTAAACACCAAATAATCAATTTTTTATAAGTATTAATCGGATATACTTTTTAAATAAACTATTCAGCTAAAAATAAAAGTTTTAATACATAAAATTTATTTTGAAATATTTTTAAATTTCTAGCCATAGATAATCTAGAAATGATTTAATTATAATTGGGAGTAATAGGCTAAAAGAATTAATGTGAAAAGAATTAAAGTAAGCTAATTACATAAACTAAATAAATTAAAAATAGTTAAAATAAGAATAATAGTAAAATATGAAGAATAATAAAAATAAAATAAAAAATTTAAAAAAAAATTTAAAAATAAAAAATTAATTTTAAACTCTAAAAACTAGAATGGTAAGTTTATATGAGTTCCTTTTAATTTGAAGCTGTTAATATCCCAGCTTTTTATAACACCAAACTGATTATTGGAACTTGTTGCATCAACTGCAACCCATTTATTATCCACAAGTACCTGGGCCCAAACATGTCCATATGTATTTCCACTAGAGAATTTACAAGTTCCATGAACATACCGTGTAGCTATTCCACTAGCTCTTGAAAGAGCTACAATTAAATGTGCGTGATCTACACAGTTACCTTTTTTAAGGGTAGATGTTTTTTTAGCACCATATTTAGTATTATAATAAAAACTATAACTTAAAGTGTTTTTCACCCATTCAAATATTGCTTTAGCTTTTCCAATAGCTGTACTATGGCCTTTTGTTATTTTTTTAGCTAAATTTTGAATGTAACTATCATCTACTTGACAATTTTTAGTAGATTGGAGATATTCTCCTAAATCTTCATTGTCACCTTTATACAATATATTAACTCTATTTATATTAATAACAGTACTAGTAAGATAATATTTTGGCAGATTTTTATTTAATTTGCTATTATTTTTGATATTAATATATGTTTTTAAAGGTAATTTTTTATAAGTCTTGTAATAACTAAGTATTTGGACATATGCATTTATTAATGTTTGATATTGCATCTTTCCAACTTTGGTTTTTGCATAATTAGGAGCAACTCCTTTGCTTATAAACTTAGCTATTCTATTAGCAACACCAATATAATCAGATTTTGTAAAGTATTTTTTAATACTAGATCCAGATGCTTTACTTGGATTTCCAACACCATACACTATAGTAGTATTTGACTTAATTTTTTTATTTATATTATATGTGGTTTTTGTAATTAAATACAAAAATTCTGGCATTGAGAACTTTTGACCTTCAATAATAATATAGTTTGGAAGTTTCCCATTCTTTTTAATGTATTTTTGAATACTAAGTGCTGCAGCTAATATAACTTTTTGATTTAAACTAGTGAGCTTATAGTCACCAGCTGCTGCCTTTACAGTAGTATTTTTACTTTCTACTTTAGCAGTTGTAACTGTATTATTAGTATTTTTACTTGAATTAGTAGAAATAATATTTGAACTATTTGAGCTATTAAAATTGCTAATAGCGACGTTAGTGTTAATAGTACTATTAATAATGCTATTATTGTTATTATTAGTGCTAGTATTAGTGTTATTGTAAGGATTATTATTATTATTTGAGTTATTTAATATGTTTTGATTTACACTTTCATCTAATATTTCTGCAGAAACTGCACCTAGACTTAATAATGCAAATACAATAGTAAGAAATGTTATTTTCATTACTAATTTTTTATTTATCGAAATATTTTGGCCTCCATTGACTAAAGTAACCTATTTAATAGAATAATCAGGCACTATAACAAATCATATTTGGTAAATTAATATTTAATATAATTTAATTATAAGTTCTAACTAAATTAAACCTATTAATAATTTGAGGTAACTTTTTTCAAATTAAAGATTTAATATTCTTTAAATTTTTTTAATTATAATATCATATTTCGATTTTGTTATTATAATTATTTATGTATGGATAATATATTTTATATAAATAATTTATACCTATTAGCAATTAAAATAATTTATTATTATGAATATTTATTATTATTTTATATCTATGCTTTTTTAGGCAATTTAAACATTATACTTAATCGCATATAAAGGTTTTGTATTTTAAAATAAGAGTAATATCGTCCTAATTTCTATATATACTCAATAATTTAAGGTATTTTAATAAAAATAGATATATTCTCTTTAGTTCTTATTAAAATAGTTGATATTTGCTTATAATAGATATGATTTATTAATGGAAGGGCTATAGCTATTTCAAAACATTTGAATATCTTATTTAAAGCATTAATATTAATTAAATAAGTAAATTTATAGCTATTTGATATTAAACTGCTGTTTTCAATATTAGGATTATATATTATGTTTTATTAAATATGCTATGTTAAGATTACTTTGAGACTTATCTAATTATTCGATTATTTATTTATTATTTTATTATTTTATTGTAAAATATCATATTCTAAAATTAAGTCTTTTCCTAAGGTGTAGCTATTTTTTAGTTTAAGATTAACACCATCTTTCATATAATCTATTCCATTTCCATCAAATAGTGTTTTTGCATCTTTCCCACCAATTATTTTAGGAGCTACACATAATTTAATTTCATTAATTAGGCCTAATTCTAACATAGAGAAGTTTAAAGTTGATCCTCCTTCTAACATAAGGGTTTCAATTCCTTCTTCATATAAATAATTCATAAGTAGTTTCAAATCAACTTGTTTTTCACCTGAAGCAAATATTTCACAGTTTTCTAGATTTTTGACTTCTTGAAGTTTATCTATTTTCTCAGAATTTTTAGTTTTAGGTGTATTATTGGATTTATTATTATGCTTGTTATTATTTGTAATATTATTCATGTTATGACTTGTATTATTTGCTGTATTTCCACTAATAGCTACTATAGTTTTAGCATCCTTATTTAAAACCCTAAAATTAAAAGGTGTTCTTAAATTACTATCCACTATAACACGCACTGGGTTAATATTGCTAGCATCTTTAATATTTTCTAGATTATTAACATCAATTTTATGAACTGTTAAACGAGGATTATCTGCTAAAACAGTCCCTATTCCAACCATTATCCCATCTACCTCAGCACGTAGCTTATGAACACGAATTAAATCATCAGGTCCAGATATCTCAGAACTACTGGTTTTCGTTGCAATTTTCCCATCTAATGTCATAGCTGCATTTAATATAACATACGGTTTTTTCAATGCCATAATCTCACCTTTTTACCTAAACATAGTTATTTTTACTATTAATGTTATTATTGCCTATATTATTAACATTATTATTCGTATAATAGTTATATTAAGTATTATTGGAATCTAATATCCTTATAATATTACTATTATTATTTATATCCATATTGATTTTATTATTAATATTATCTATAATATTATCCCTATTTTAGTATTATAAATCTAAGAATTCACAAGCACTAAGTAAAAAGTTCTTTTTTATTAAATATCTTTTTCTAAATAGTTCCATTTCTTCAATCAGTGTTCTTAAAAACCCTTCACAAGCATATTCATCATAATTAAACTTAATTTTAGGATATTGTGTGTTCATAAGCATTAAATATTCAGCAGGCATATTTTCAACATTAATTCGATTTTCAGTTGGATTTAATAGTTCTAAAACTGAATCTGATTCTAAATCTCCTTTACCCACAGCTACTATTATTGTTGCAATTTTACGAACCATATTCCATAAAAAGCTTTCACCAACTATATCAATAGCTAAAACATTTGCTGTATTGTTGCCACGGTTTGTTATGGTGTTATTGTTGTGTGTATTTATATTATTATTATTACTATTATTGTTAGTGTTGTTGTTAGTGTTTTTATTATTGTAATTGATATTTGGGGGACTTATTTTTGTTTTGGTATTCTTTTTGTTAGAATTTAGAGCTTCAATTGATAAATCACAACCTATTGGATCATTTAAACTAACAATTTCAAGTTTATCTATTTTACGAATAGGATTACGGGATTTACTAGAATCTTTTTTAGAAAAATTAGTAAAATCATGTTCCCCTATAAAATAGCTAGCTACTTTTTTCATAAGTTCAATATTAAGGTCGTCAGGGTCATCATCTAACAACAAGTATCTGTAATAACGAGACTCTGCATAACGTGGTTTAAAACCCATTTGTACTTTAGCAGTAGCTATTATTTGAACATCTTTTGGAAGAATAGCATTAACTTGGTTAATATATATTTCTTTATCAGTTCTAAATGATATTACATTTCCAAGGGCATGAACTCCTCTATCAGTTCTACCTCCCAGTGAAAATCGTGATTTTGCAACATCTTCGATTATTTCCAAATCAAGAAATGCTTTTATTAATTCTCCTTCAACTGTTCGAACATTAGGTTGACGCTGAAATCCATAAAAGTTAGAACCAATATAAGCTATTTTTAAAGCAACTTGTCTCATATTTTTACCATTTACAATATTTAAGTTAATTAATTATAAATTAAACTAAGAATCTAAAGTTTTTTCAATAATGGCTATTAATTATTAAATAAATCAACTTTAATATAAAATTAAATTTATTTACATTGTTAACTATTTAATATATAATACTATTAATATTTATTTAATAATTAATATGGGCAAAAAAATTATTATTTATATTAAAATAGATAACACTATATTTATATAATAATCTATTATATATTAGTATTAATTATATTAATACTTCTCAGTAGGCTATTTCAATAGAAGAATATAATAATAAAGTAAAATATAACTAAATAATGATATTTAATAGATAGTATAATTATATATTTTATATATGATGTATCTTAATTAGGAAGTGAATCTTATTAGTTTATATGAATATATCCTTAAAACTGAGAAAGAAAATCTTTATAATGTCACACAGCAAGTAGCTAGTTCTGTTGTAGAAAGTGGAGTAAAAGAAGGTATTTGTATTATTTATTGTCCTCATACAACTGGAGGAATTACTATAAATGAAAATGCTGACTCTGATGTTGTAACTGACTTACTTTTTGGACTCAATAAAGCATTTCCTGATAGAGCTGAGTTTCGTCATTATGAAGGAAACTCTTCAGCCCATTTAAAGTCAAGTTGTGTAGGTGCAAGCCAAACAGTTATTATTCATGAAAGTAAATTAGTTCTTGGAACTTGGCAAGGAATTTACTTCTGTGAATTTGATGGTCCTAGAACTAGAAAGTTTTTTGTTAAGATAATTTGAATAATATTGGCTTATTAATTCAAATAACTAATTTTAATAGCTTAACCATTTTAATAATATTAATAGCTTAATAATTCAAACTAATATTATTCATAATAATAACAACAATAATTAATAACAATAATTAATAATAATAACTATATAATTAATAAGGAAAAGAATATTATGTCATTAAATAAAAATAAAATGCTAATAATGCCTGCTGTTGATATTAGAAATGGTAAATGTGTCCAGCTAGTTCAAGGAAAGCCCGGAAGTGAAATGGTAGTAATAGAAAACCCTGAAAAAGTAGCTAAATCATGGGAAGATGCTGGTGCCGAACTAGTTCATGTAATTGATTTAGATGGGGCGATTGATGGAACTGACAACTTAAGCACTATTAAAAAGATACTTGATACAGTTTCTGTACCGATTCAGCTTGGTGGTGGAATAAGGACAATTGAATACGCAAAAAAACTCCTTGATTTGGATATTGAAAGATTAATTTTTGGAACAGTAGCTATTGAAAATCCTCAAATTATTTCTGATTTATCTAATGAATATGGTAGTGACCGTATTATGGTTTCACTTGATAGTAAAGATTCTAAAGTTGTTATTAAAGGTTGGAAAGAAAAAATATCTAAATCTGCTCCTGAAATAGCTAAATGCTTTGAAGATAAAGGGGCTGGAAGTATTTTATTTACTAATGTTGATGTTGAAGGTCTTCTTGGTGGATTTTATTTAGATCCTGTTATTGAACTTCTTAATGCAACAGATATTCCTGTTGTTTACTCTGGGGGAATTACATCAATAGAAGATGTTCAAAAATTAGCTAAAACAGATGTTTCAGGAATAGTAATTGGCTCAGCACTTTACAAAAACAAATTAAATCTTAAAGATGCTTTAAAATATCAGAATAAGTAGCATATTTACATATTTTACATATCATATTTTTTTACTCATAATTCAAATTTATTAAAGGTGTTATAATTGAAAAAAGTAATGGCAACAGGAACATTTGACTTAATACATTCAGGACATGGACTATTCTTAGAAGAAGCTAAAAAATTAGGGGGGAACGGTGCAAAACTTGTTGTTGTTGTAGCTAGAGATTCAACTGTTATTAAGAAAAAGCGAGTTCCTATTGTTGGTGAAAAGCAAAGACTTGAAACTATTAAATTCTTAAAACCTGTTGATGAAGCATATCTTGGCCATAAAACAGATATGTTTAAAATTGTAGGGGAAATTAATCCAGATATAATAGCTATTGGTAAAGACCAAAAATTTGATATTTCTAAACTTCAAGAAGAACTTAAAAAAAGAAATTTTGACTGTGAAGTTATTAGAGTAGCTGAATATCAAACTGGAGACTTAGATAGTAGCTGTAAGATAATTAAGAAAATATTAAACACTAAATTCAATGAAAAATGTTTTGAAGACTGTTAATTTATAAATAATTTTGATTATGTGCAATAATTACTACTAATAATATTACTATCAATATAAATAATATTACTATTAATAACTATACACTAATAATTACTACTAATATTATTATTGATAATTATACTACTAATAATATTACTACTAACAATATTAATAATAGAACTATAAAGGAAGTTGAAACAATGGTGAAAGTAGCTGTAATAGGAGCAAGTGGCTATACTGGCGGAGAATTAATTAGAATTTTATCTAATCATAAAGATGTTGAAATATCTGCATTAACTTCAAGAAAATATAATGGTAAAAATGTTTCAAAGGTTCACCCTCATATTAGAAACACAAACTTTGTATTTGAAGACTTAGATACTAAAGATATTGATGCAGATTTAATAATTACAGCTACTCCTCATGGAGCATCAATGAATATTGTTCCAGATATAGTGGAACGTGGATACAAATGTATTGATTTAAGTGGAGACTATAGGTTTGAAGATATAGCAACTTATGAAAAATGGTATGAGTTAGAACATACTAGTCGTGAAAATGAGATTTCAGCTGTTTATGGTCTTCCTGAGATTCACAGAGATGAAATTAAGAATGCTCAATTAGTAGCTAATCCTGGCTGTTTTCCAACAGGAGCTATTTTAGCGGGGCTTCCTTTATCTAAAGAAAATCTTGTTGAAAATATAATTTTTGACTCAAAAACTGGTATAAGTGGGGCAGGTATTAGCCCAAATGAAGCTACTCATTATCCTACTTGTGCAGATAATGTTAATCCTTATAAAGTAACTACTCACCGCCATAGTCCTGAAATACAAAAGGAATTAGCTAAATTCTCTAATATTAGAACTTCTTTTACTCCACATCTAGTTCCAGTTATTCGTGGTATATTAACAACAAGTCATAGCTTTTTAAATTCAAAATCAAATGAAAGTTCTCAGGACTATGATTCTGAAAAAATAGCTAAACTTTATAAGAAATTCTACAAAAATGAGCCATTTATTAGAGTTTTAGATGATGGTGAAATTCCAAAATTAAGTGCCGTTCGAGGTTCTAATTTTGCAGACATTGGTTGCTTTGAAGTAGATGAAAATAACCATTTAGTTATTATTTCAGCTATTGACAACCTTGTTAAAGGTGCATCTGGTCAAGCGGTTCATAATATGAATATAATGTTTGGATTTAAAGAAACTGAATCTTTAGACTACTTTGGGCTACACCCTTAATTATATAATATATTAATTATCTTAGTAATTATAAATGTTATATTAATTATCTTAGTAATTATAAATGTTATATTAATTATCTTAGTAATTATAAATATTATATTAATATAAATAATTAATTATAATAAAAATAATAATTTAATAAGCTAATAATTTTTTAACAATATTAGTAATCTTAGTAATTATAAATGCCGTAATAATAAAAATAATAATCATTATAATAATATCATAAATAAAAATAAAGGTGCTTTAATGTTAGATAAATTTATGGAATCATATAAATTACTAATAGCTATTCCTCTAATTATAACAATTTTGTCTGTTGGATTTATAGCTGTTAATGGTTTAGAAGAAGGAATTGAACTTAAAGGTGGTTCAATTGCTAACTTAAAAATCAATGAAACTTCAAACTTAAATTCAAGTTCTTTTGTTGAAAAATTAGAAACTAATCTTAAAACTGAGGATATTAGTATTTTAAGTAGCTCTGGTAATGATATTACAATTCAACTATCTTCTGAATTTAATTCTTCTACATTTTCTTCGGCAGTAGGAACTGATGCTGAAATTGTTAGTTATAATTCTATTGGACCTGTTTTAAGTAAAGAAGCAATGACTCAAGTGTACTGGGCCCTTGCATTTGCTTTTATATTTATGTCTATAACTGTATTTATTATATTTAGGACTGTAGCTCCGTCTTTAGCTGTTATAGCCGCTGCACTTTCGGATATAATCATAGCTATAGGGGGGATGTCTTTATTTGGAATTCCATTATCAATTGCATCAGTTGGAGCTTTATTAATGCTTATTGGTTATAGTGTAGATACTGATATATTACTTACAACAAGAATACTAAGACGAAAAGAAGGTACTGTTACTGAAAGAGCTAAAGAAGCTATTAAAACTGGATTAACTATGTCTATAGCAGCTATCGCATCAATGGTCTTACTTTATTTAGTTACTATTATATTTATACCTGAAGCATCAACATTAAGCAATATTGCAGCTGTTTTAATAATTGGGTTAGTGGCTGATATTGCTACTACTTGGTTAATGAACTTAGGAATATTGAGATGGTATGTAGGAAGGAAAAACGGGAAATCTAATAGCTAATCTATAATTATTAGTAGACACAGAAGCAAGTTAGGAGCAAAAACAATGAATAAAAGGAATATAAAGAAATTTTTCAAAGATAAACGTGTTATTTTAATGGTTATCTTTGTTATTGCTAGTATATTTTCAATATCATACTTTGGAATATCACAAGGTTTAGACTTAAAAGGTGGGTCTATGATTCAAATTCAGCTAGAACGCCCAGTTGATAAAGCTACAATGGACGTTGTTACAACAGTTTTAGATAAACGTCTTAATCTTTATGGTGTGGCTGATGTTAAAGTACGATCTAGTGGAGATCAGTTTGTTATTATTGAAATGGCAGGAGTAAGTCCGGGGGAAGTAGAACGGCTAATTGGATCACCTGGTAACTTTGAGGCAAAAATTGGAAATGAAACTGCATTAACTGGTGTAGATATTACTGGTGTTGAACCTCCAAAATTAGCTGATACTACATGGGAAGTTCCATTTAAAATTTCTACTGATGGGGCTAGGAAATTCGCGGAAATAGCTAAAGGAAAAGCAGATCAACCAGTTTATATGTATTTGGATGGGAAATTAATTGATGAAAGTGGAAAACCTCCTGTACTTTCACCGGAATTAGCTAATGGTGAGGCTGTTACTGAACTTACTGTTACTGGTGGTTCTGATAGTATAGAATCTGCAAAAGAAGAGTCTGGTGCAGTTTATACTGTTCTTAAAACTGGTTCACTTCCTGTTAAAATTCAAGTAGTTGGAGCTAGTACTGTTTCACCAGAATTAGGTGATCAATTCTTAAATGGGGCAATGATTGCAGGTATTCTAGCTATTTTAGCAATATCTGTTATAATATTTATTCGTTACAGAGAACCAATACTTGTAGTTCCTATAATTTTAACTAGTATTTCAGAAATTATTATTGTAATGGGTATTGCTTCGGTTATTGGATGGAATATCGATTTAGCAGCAATTGCAGGTTTAATTGCAGCTGTAGGTACTGGTGTTGATGATCAGATTATTATAACTGATGAAGTTCTTAAAGGAAGATCAAAGGATAGCAAAAATAGAATTTCACGAACTAAGTTAAGTGTTAAAAATGCATTATTTATTGTGTTTGCTTCAGCTGGAACTTTAATAGCTGCAATGTTACCTTTAGTTTATGTAGGTTTCTCCAGAGGTAGTAGTGGTATTGGAATGCTCAGTGGGTTTGCATTTACTACTATTGTAGGAGTATTGGTAGGGATTATTATAACACGTCCAGCTTATGCTAAATTTGTTGAAACTTTTATTAAATAAACTTTCATTGTTTTTAATAGCTATTTAAGTTAATTTTAATAATGATATTATCTATTAATTTTCTTTGCTAGCTATTATTAATAAAACTTCAATTAATACAATAATACAGTATAAATAAAACTAAAAATATAATAAATAGTAGAAATAATTATAGTAATAATTTTAGGACATGTAATCATATTTGTGTTAATTGTGGTATCTGTGTTATTATATTATTATTAGTTAAATTAAGATTATAAAAAGTGTATGTGTACAAATATAGCTCAATATCAAATAAAGGTGACTTAATATGGAAAATCCTGAGATGAAAGTAAAACCAATTGAAAATGGTACTGTAATTGATCATATTACATCTAATAAATCATTGCATGTTCTTGAAATATTAAATTTACCTGATAAAGAAATAACCCTAACTATTGCTATGAATGTTCCATCACAAGAGATGGGACGAAAAGACATACTTAAAATTGAGAGTCGCGAGCTTAAATCAAATGAGGTAGATAAGATAGCACTTTTAGCACCTCATGCTACTATAAATATCATACGTGATTATAAACTAGCTGAGAAAAATACTGTACATCTGTATGATGAAGTTAGTTCTATAATTAGTTGTACTAATCCTCAATGCATTACTAATACTGATGAACCAATTTCTTCTAAGTTTAGTGTAATAGAAAAAGAACCACTTATTTTAAGATGTAATTACTGTGAGAGAATAATTACTAGTAGTGAATTAAATAAATTGTTTTAAGTTTAGTATATCTAAGAATTTATTACATATTATTAATTATTATTAGTATATTGCTTATTATTGCCATTATTATCATTACTATTATTATATTACCATTACTCTTATTATTTTACTATTATTACTACTATTACTATTACTATTATTATTATTATTATTATTATTATTTTTACATAAAACTATTTTTTTATATTTTTGGTGTTTTTTTATGAGTATATTTGAGAGAATGAGAAATGGTGAGCTAATTATGTTAGATGATCCAGACTATCATCAGGTTTATGATGCTATAATGAGAGCTACTAAACTAACAGCTGAAATGAATTCTGCTTATCATAATAGAGAAGAAACTCGTAAACTTATGAGTAAATTAATAAAGTCTGAAATTGATGAAACAACATGGGTTATGCTTCCTTTTTATACTGACTTTGGCCAATTTATTGAATTAGGAAAAAATGTATTTATAAATCATGGGTGTACATTTATGGACCGTGGAGGAATAATAATTGAAGATGATGTTTTAATTGGTCCTAAAGTAAATATTATAACTGAAAATCATGCTGAAGAACCTGAATTAAGGCAAAATGTTTATTCAAAGCAAATTACTATTAAAAAAGGAGCTTGGATTGGTGTAGCTGCCACAATTTTACCTGGTGTTACCATTGGTGAAAATGCAATTGTAGGTGCAGGTGCTGTTGTAACATCTGATGTTCCACCAAAATCTAAAGTTGCGGGAGTTCCTGCAAAAATTATTGAAAAATAGAAAAAAAGCTAAAAAAAGTTAAAAGTAAGGAATATTAATAAAATATTAATATAATTCCTTACATATTATGTATTCTATATTATTAGATATAATTTTTTATTTAACTATTTATTTTATTTTTATAAGTTCTTAGTGTACTTTAAAAAAGCAGTCATCTGTTTATATGAAGCTGTATCACTACCAGGGGATACTGTGCCTCCAACTGATTTAACTTCCGCAATAACTGCAGAAACTTTTTTAGAATTTAGAACATTTGAAAGAGCACCTTTATATAGAGGTTTCTTAAGTAACTTACCATCATAGGAATGTTTTGTATATTTAGCCATATATTTTGCCATAGCAACACTTTTTGAATATGCAGATGCTAAAATAACATTTTTCCCAGGAATTCCTCCAGGTTTAGTAGTATGGAAATCACCTAATGCTGAAACCTTTTCTTTTTCAGTAGCTACTTTTACTAATGTTCCACTAATTCCTACTTTATATGCTACTCTATTTTGGTCTGCACTACCAATTGTTCTTGAAGCTGCAAGAGTGGCTTTTGGACTTAACATAGGAATAATTATTATAGTTCCTTTTATTTTAGTGGTATTTTTACTTAAGTAATCAATTAATCTTAATGCTGCAACTTGTGAAGATATTTCATTACCATGCATTCCAGCAACAATCATAGTTTTAGGACCTTTAGTTCCTGTAAACTTAATCATTGGTGTTCCTCTTGTTGATTGATCAAATAAAATTTGCCACATCAACTTTGTTTTAGGAATATTTTTTGTTAGGGCTGGTACTTTACTATTTGCAAAAGAGGTATTAATATCACTAGAACTAATAACTGTAACATTATTAACTTTTTTTGGTGTAACTGCTACTTTACTTAAATTAGCAGATGTATTCCAACCATTTACATATGTAAAACGTTCATATGAAGCTGCAGATGCAGGTTCTATTAAACCTGGCAATAATCCAGTTTCACTTCCAATATAGTCTATTGCCATTACTGACATAGATACAATTAAAAATAATCCAATTATTTTCTTAATATTATTAATATAATCACCTTTAAATCACTTTTTTAGAGATAATATTTATGAGAGTAGTGTTATTTTATATGTTTTTTGTTAGTATATGTTTTTAGTATAATCTTGTTATTATTATTACTACTTGTTGTTATATTATTATTCTTGTTATTATTTTATTTATTATTACTTATAAGTAAAATTATTACTCACGAGTAGAACTGTTTATCTATATAAATATTAAAACTAGATATATTTACATATAATCTTATATATTTATGTATAACCTTGTATATATACTTTTAAGAACTTTATAGAGTTTAAATTTATTATTTTTATTAGTTTTTATAATTTTAGAATTTACTTTTTAAGATTAATTTAATTTTTATTGGAGTTTTTTATCTACTTATTTTATTAACTAACTTTTCTTATTAACTGACATTTGTTAGTAACACAAATAGAAAATTATTTATGCAATGAATATATATTAATTTTATATATAATTATGACATTCGTATTAATAATGTCAGAAATATTATGCAAAAAAGTTTAAATCATTGATTTAACGAAAAGCACACAACTAATGCCATTTTTATTTTTTTTATTTATTAGCATTTATAATATAATAATTACGTTATATACTATCTGCGTCATATTAAAGACATTAAAATATAAGATATTTAAAAAATTAGATATTTAAAAAATTAGATAGAAATACATTGAAATAATTGAATTAAATATCTGCATTATGCCATAAAATATATGAACAAAATATATGTATAACATTATAAATGTAGGTGAAAAAATGAAAGGATTAGCTATGCTTAGAATAGGGGAAATTGGTTGGATAGAAAAAGAAAAACCTGAAATAGGTGCTATGGATGCTCTTGTAAAGCCATTAGCATTAGCTCCATGTACTTCTGATATACATACTGTTTGGGAAGGGGCTATTGGTGATAGACGTGATTTAATTTTAGGTCATGAAGCATTAGGTGTTGTTGAAGAAGTTGGAAGTGCTGTCAAAGACTTTAAAAAAGGAGACAAAGTAATTGTTCCAGCTATTACTCCTGATTGGGGAGCCGATGCTGCACAAAGAGGATTCCCATCACAAACAGGAGGTCCACTAGGAGGATGGAAGTTTTCAAACTTTAAAGATGGGGTATTTGGGGAATATTTCCATGTAAATATGGCAGATTTTAATCTTGCAGCGTTACCTGAAGGAATGCCTCTTGAAGCAGCAGTCATGATACCTGATATGTTGTCTACTGGATTTATGGGTGCTGAAAATGCTAATATACCTATGGGTGGTACTGTAGCTGTTATGGGTATTGGTCCTGTTGGTTTATCTGCTATAGCTGGAGCTAAATTACAAGGTGCTGGTAGAATATTTGCAGTTGGTACTCGTCCTAAAGCTATTGAAGTAGCTAAAGCATATGGTGCAACTGATATAATTTCATATAAAGATGGTAATACTGATGAACAAATTATGGAAGCTACTGATGGTGAAGGTGTTGATGCAGTTATTGTAGCTGGTGGAGGATCTGATATAATTTTAGATTCTGTAAGAGCAGCTAGAGCAGGTTCTGTTATTTCAAACATTAACTACTTTGGTAGTGGTGAGACATTACCAATCTGTCGTGAAGGATGGGGCTTTGGTATGGCTGATAAAGACTTTGCTACTGGACTTTGCCCCGGAGGAAGAACTAGAATGGAACAATTAGCAGATATTGTAACTTATGATCGTATGGATCCTGCATTAATGGCTACTCATGTTTTCCATGGGTTTGATAAAATAGAAGAAGCTCTTTTACTAATGAAAGATAAACCAAGAGACTTAATCAAGCCAGTTGTTATAATTGATGAGAATTTATAGTCTTAATGACTATAAATTTTTAAATTTTAATAAAATATAATAATATTTATATTATTTTTAGGTGATTTTATGAAAATATCTGTACTTGGTGGAACTGGAGATCAGGGATTAGGAATTGTTGTTCGGTTTATTCAGCAAGGTGAAGAAGTTATTATTGGTTCAAGAAAAGCTGAAAAAGCAGAAGCTGCTGTAGATAAAGTTAAAGAGCTTTTAGAAAAAGATAATATCCCTAATCTCCAAGGAATGTCAAATGAAGATGCTGCAGATAAAGGAGATATTTTAATACTAACAGTTCCATTAGCTGCTCAAATGGGGACACTAAAATCTGTAAAAGAATTTGTTGATGGAAAGATTTTAATTGATGCAACTGTTCCATTAGATACTGTTATTGGAGGAGGACCAACTAGATATGTTGATTTATGGCAAGGTTCTGCTGCTGAGAGAACAGCTGAGATTTTAAAAGATAAAAATGTTTCTGTTATCTCTGCATTTAATAATATCAGTAATTCCCATCTTATGAATTTCAATGAGGCTATTGATTGTGATTGTTTAGTATCTGGTGATGATACGAAATCTAAAAAAATAGCTATGGCATTAATTGATAAAATACCTGGAGTTAAATGTATTGATTGCGGATCTCTAGAAAAAGCAAGAATAGTTGAAAAAATTACTCCATTACTTATTGGATTAAACATGAAATACAAATCCCACTATGGAGGACTAAGAATAACAGGACTAAAATTAGATTAAGCTGTTTCAAGTAAAAATTTATTGATTTTTTGGAATAAATATTTAAATAAAATACTTAGCTAATTGTTTCATGATATCTATTTATATAATTTATTTGTAGCCATTTAAATTATTTAAATAGTTATTAAACATTATTAACTAGCTAATTTTTTTTTTTAAATGTATAATTATTCATTTTTATTGTAATATTAAATTAAGGAGGATTAACATGATTATTGTATTGGCTAAAGCAAGCCCTAAAGAGAATATGGCAAATAATATTATTAATGAAGCAAAGTCTTTAATTGAAGCTACTCGTGCAGAAAAAGGCTGTATTGAATATAATCTTTACAATCCCTGTGATGGGGAAAATACTCTTCTTTTTGTTGAAAAATGGGAAAATAAAGAATATTTAAAGCTTCACTTAGAACAAGATCATTTTATAAAGTTTGGTTCAGCTATTGGAGATTTCTTAGCTAGAGATTTAGAAATTTCTGTTTATAATGCTGATGAAACAGATTTATAATAAATTTATAATTACTTTTTTTCATTTTCTTTTTTTCAACTATCTTTTTTTCAACTAAATATTTAATTTCTAAAGTTTTAATTTCTTAGTATTTAAAATATAAATTTAAATAATTCAAATAATTTAATTACTAGTAATTAGATAATTAATATTATAATTATTATGGAGACTTATAATTCTATTTAATAGGTCTGCTATTATTAATGCATTATTAATACTAAGAATAATTACATTAATTCTACTAAATTTAAATAATAAAGAAATAGAGGTAATTTCATGATTGATACTCACTGCCATATTGACTTTAAAGATTTTGACAAAGATCGTGATGAAGTTTTAAAAGTAGCTAAAAGTGAATTAACAGCTATTATAAATTCTGGAACTAGTTTAGAAGGAAACAATAGAGTTCTTAAGCTTTCCAAATCTGATAATTATAAAGGTTTTTTGTATCCTAGTCTTGGGTTTCACCCAATTAGTTCTGGGGATGCAAGTAATAAAGAATTAGAAATAGCTAAATCTCATATTGTTGATAATATTGATAATATTGTAGCTATTGGTGAAGTTGGAATGGATTTTTACTATGTTAAAGATAAAGAGAAACGAGCTAGGCAAGAAGAAATATTTAGGGGCTTTGCAGAGCTAGCTGAAGAATATAGTGTTCCTCTTCTTATTCATGCAAGAGATAGCGAACGCAAAGCCTACAATATTGTAAAGGAATTTAAATCGATTCCTGAAGTTATATTTCACTGTTATAGTGGTAGTTTAAAAATAGCTAACCAACTTGTTGATTCTGGTTATTATATGTCATTTTCTACAATGATTTGTTATTCTAAGCATCATCAAGAAGTAGCTAAGGAAATACCAGTTGAAAATATCTTAACTGAAACTGATAGTCCTTATTTATCTCCTTTTGAAGGTAGAAACCAGCCAATTTACGTAACAGAAGCAATTAAAAAAATAGCTGAAGTCAAAGGTGAAGATTTTTCTAAAATTGATGATTTGACTGAAAAGAATGCTAAGAAAGTTTTTAAAATTTAATAAAACAATGAATTTTGTTAGAACAATAAAATTTGTTATATTTATTATTCAACATCATCTCTAGTTTCAAATACTTTTTTAGCTACTAACATTCCATTAATAGCTGCTGGAAATCCTCCATAAGCTGTCATTTGCATAATAGCTTCAATAATTTCTTCTTTTTCTACTCCAACATTTAGTGCAGCATTAATATGGTCTTCTAATTGAGGTAAAGCATGTCCCATTGCAGTTAATGCTCCAATTGTAATTAATTCGCGTGTTTTTAAATCAAGCTTATCTCTAGTGTAAATTTCTGAGTAGGGAAATTCTACAATAAATCTAGCTAAATCTGGAGCTATTTCATTTAATTCATCAAATATTCCATCTATTGCTACTTTATTTGTTTTTTTAAGAACTTCCATTCCTTTTTGAAACCTATCTTCTTGATTATCTACCATTTTATCACCATTTTTTGATCAAACACTGAAAAAAATCCATAGGATTTTTTTCGTGCCCCAAAAATCGAAGCATTAGAAAATCTTCGATTTTCTATGCATAGCAAATCTCCGATTTGCTAAGATTTTTTAGGGCTTTTTTCTAAAAAGTTTGTAATAATATTTATAATAGTTCTAATAAATATAGTTATAATATTTATTAAAATTATGGAATAATAATAGTTTATAAAATAATTCTTGTAACAATTATTATAATACTCACTATAATGGCAAACTAGGGATTTGGAGGATTAATAATGAAAATAGCTATTGTATTAGGGACAAGACCTGAAATTATTAAAATGTCACCTATTATTGATGAAATTAATAGTAGGGGTATTGATTACATACTTATACACACAGGACAGCACTATGATCATGAAATGTCTGACCAATTTTTTGTAGAACTGGAATTACCTGCTCCAAATTATAATATTGGTGTTGGTTCTGCAAGTCACGGAGCACAAACTGGGCAAATGATTGAGGGAATTGAGAAAGTATTATCTGATGAAAAACCAGATATTCTTTTAGTTCAAGGTGATACAAATGCTGTTTTAGCAGGTGCAATAGCTGCTTCAAAACTTCACATTCCTGTTGGCCATGTAGAAGCAGGTTTACGTTCTTATGATGAAACAATGCCTGAAGAGATTAATAGGATGGTAGCTGGTGTTTGTTCTAAGTTATATTTTGTTCCTACTGAAAAATCCGCTGTTAATTTAGCTATTGAATATATTAATCCTAAGAATATCTTTGTTACAGGTAATACTGTTGTTGATGCTTGTTACAGAAACTTAGAAATAGCTAAAAAACGAGAAAGTGAAATAGAAAATCCTATTAACTTAAATTATGATAATATTATAGCTGTTACTATGCACAGGGCTGAAAATGTCGATAATAAAGAAAGATTAACTAATATTGTTAATGCATTAATTGAATTATCTGATTTTAATATTATTTTCCCAATTCACCCAAGAACACGAAAGAAACTTGAGGAATTTGGTCTTTTTGACAAGTTAAATAATGAAGAACATATTCATATTTCAAAACCTATTGGCTATTTGGACTTTTTACTTCTCCTTTCAAAATCTACTGCTGTTTTATCAGATTCTGGTGGACTTCAAGAAGAGGCAATCACTTTAAATGTTCCAGCTATGACTATTAGGTATAATACTGAACGTCCTGAGACTGTTAGTGCAGGGGGAAATGTTTTAGTTGGTGCTAATAAAGAAAAGATTTTAAGTCTAGCTAATTCTCTTTTAAATAATGAAAAAACCTTAAATAAAATGAAGAATGCAGTTAATCCTTATGGGGATGGAACTACGTCTACTCAAATATTAGATATTATTGAATCATTTTATAACGATGATAAATTAAAAATGAAAGTTCCTGATGATATAATGGCAAGTTTTACAAGTAAAATAGAATTAGTAAATGATAATATTACTGTAAAGGAATTTGAAAGTAAAAATAATGCGTTAGTAAGGCTTATTTATGGGGAATCTAATGATAAATCTAATATGATTTTCCCTAATCATGATTCTAATCTAAAAGATAAATTTATATTATTTGATGATTATACTAATTAATAGTTAGATATTATCTAATTAGCCACTTATTTTAATAGCTAGATTACATTAATATTTACATTAATATATCTTTTAAGGACTATTATACCCATATTAATTATATTACTTATTTAATTATATTTCTATATTCCCAATATTACTATTTGCATTAGTAGCTAACTAATAGCTACATTTTATTATAATATTGTATTAACAGGTTATTCTATGAACAAAGATGATTTTAAAATAGCTGTATTTGGTTTAGGGCATATTGGCCTTCCTACAGCAGTTCTTTTTGCAAAAAATGGGTTTGATGTTATTGGTGTTGATATAAACTCTGAATCTGTCAATGCAATTAATTCACGTGTTTCCCCTATTATGGAACCTGGACTAAATGAAATTCTTTTTGAAGTAATTAGTAGTGAAAATTCACCTAAAAATTCTAGTAATGGTTTAAGCAATGGTTCATTACTTGCTACTATTGATGGTGCTGAAGCCGTAGCTAATTCTAATGTTATTATTGTTATTGTTCCTACTCCTGTTGACAGTTCTAAAAATGCAGACTTAGGAGCTGTTATTTCTGCCTGTGAAGTAATAGCTATAGGATTAAAATCTAATGATTTAGTTATTATTGAAAGTACTGTTCCTCCAAAAACCTGTGATAATGTAGTTATACCTATTCTTGAAAAATATGGTCTTAAAGCAGGTTCTGACTTTGGTGTAGTTTTTACTCCTGAGCGAGCTATTCCTAATAACACCTTATATGAAATGACACATAATGCTCGTGTTATTGGAGGCATAAATCAAAAATCTGCCAACACAGCTAAATTCATTTATTCTAATATTACTTCTGGAGAAATAATCATTGTTAAAAATATTATTACTGCTGAAATGGTTAAATTAATGGAAAATACTTATCGTGATACTAATATTGCTTTAGCTAATGAGTTTGCAATTGTTTGTGAAAATCTTAACATTGATGCAATTGATGCTATTGAAGCAGCTAATTTCCACCCCAGGGTTAATATTCACACTCCCGGTCCTGGTGTTGGGGGTCATTGTCTTTCAATTGATCCTTATTTTATTGTAGAGCTGGCTAAAGAAACTAATAATCCTGCACGTTTAATAGAAACTGCTCGTGAAGTAAATGAATATATGCCGTATCATGTTTGTGAAATAGTTGAAAAAACTTTTGATGATTTGGGAAAAGAATTAAATGGGGCTACTATTGGAGTTCTTGGACTTTCTTATAAAGCAAATGTTTCAGATGCTCGTGAAACTCCGTCTATTCCTCTTATTAATACTCTAAGATCTAAAGGAGCCAAAATAATTTTAAATGATCCTTATGTTGATGATTATATTTTTGACTCATTAGAACTTAAAAATAGTAAAATTAGGGATGTTTTAGATGCTGATTGTGTAATATTAATTACAGATCATGATGATTACAAAAATATAAGTCCTGAAATGATTAAAAATTCTATTTTTATCTGCACTCGCCCTATTTTTGATTTAGATGAATTTAGAAATAAAGGCGTTATTTTTAAAGGTGTTGGGAGAGTTTAAATACATTAAATATCTTTTAATATCTTTTAATATCTTAACTAATACTTTAACTAATACCTTAATTAATATCTTAACTAATATCAATATCTTAATCAATATTTTAACTAATTAATAACTAGGGATAATTATATGAATATAACTAATTATATAAAGTGATTTAATGAATTTACTAGTTTTTGAATACTGTACAGCTTCAAATATCCAAGACGAATCTATTGTTTCCGAAGCAGTATCTATTTTAGAATCATTTTGCAAGGATTTAATTTCTATTTCTATTTCTAATAATGATAATATTAAAAACAATAATAATAATAATAATAACTCTAATCATAATAAATCTAATCATAATAATTCTAATTATAATAATTCTAACATTAATGCCAGTATTTTAATTTCTAAAGATTTTAAACCTATTTTTGATAATATTATTAGTTTTAAACTTAGTAATAATGAAAATAATAAAAATAATACCAATAATACCAATAAAAATAATTTTAATAACAATAAATCTAATAATAATATTAACAACAATAACTCTAATAATACTAATAAGAACATTAATTTCATTGAAATTCAAGAATCTGTTGAATCTTGGTTAAATAACAATGTAGCTAATTTTGATGCAGTTTTATTTGTAGCTCCTGAAAATGATATGATTTTATATAATATTACTAAATTGATTGAAGATAAAGAAGTTAAAGTATTCGGCTCTAACTCAGATGCTGTTTTAATATGTTCTAATAAATTTAAAACTTTTCAAGCATTAAATGGTATTGTTAATCAACCCAATACTGCTAAAATTTCTATTAATAATCGTAATAGTAATAATTCCAACTCTACTAAGGATAATTCTAATAATAACAGTAATAATTCTAATAATAATAGCAATAGCAATAATAATAATAATAATTCTAATATTTATTTTGATTTTAAAACAATCGGTCCCCTTAACTCTAATAATTCTATTAACCTTATTAGGTTAATTAACTCTATTAATCTTAGTAATGACAGTAGTAACATTATTAATAACACTAATTCTGACAATAAATGTGTTTATGGGGATAATGTTAATAATATAATAATAAAACCAGTTTATGGGTCTGATTGTGAAAATGTTACCTTAATTTCTTCTTTAGATGAATTAAATAGCTATTTTGATTATTATTTTAATAATAACAATAATAATAACAATAATGATAATAATAAGTCTAGTTTCACAAGCAATGATTTAAATGTTTCGGACTTTTTAATCCAAGAATTTGTCACGGGTAGTGTATTTAGTGTTAGTTTAATTGTGGTTAATGGTAAAGCAGTTCCTATTAGCTTAAATAAGCAGTTTATTGGATTTGACAGTGAAAATGGTAATTATAATTACTTAGGTGGTGAAATTACTAATAATCACCCTTTTAAAGATGTTGCGTTTAGTGTAGCTAAAGTTGCTGTGGAGTCAATTGATGGTATTAATGGATTTGTTGGTGTTGATTTAATTATAAATAGTAGCAGCAATGAGGATAACAATATTGATATTAATTATAATCTTAATGACACGGTTAATAATAACATTAATTATAATTCTAATAACAATGTAAGTGAATTTAATATTTATGTAATTGAAATAAATTCTAGGTTTACTACACCTTATATTGGTCTTAGAAATGCTTTAAATTTTAATATTATTGATTTTATTATTAATGGGGATAATTCTAATAATTCCAATGATAATAATAATCTTAATAATAATCTTAATAGTACTAATGATAATAAAAATAAAATTGATGTTTCAGTTAATATTAATAAAAAAATAAACTTTAAAAAAGATATTAATGATAATACACTGAAAATAGACTTTGCTAATAATACTGATAATATGGATAATAATACTAAATACTGCAATAATAGCACTAAATAATGTAATGGGAATAAGATTAATAATATTTGTATTATTAATAATAGTATTAGTGTCAGTATCATTATTAGTATCAGTATCAGTACTTGTATTAACAGTAGCAGTAATATTAATGATAATAAAAATAATAAAAATAATTAGAGCATTTCTTAAAAATAAGTTTTATATTATTTAATGAGGAGTTTTATGAAAGTAGCAGGTTTTGATATTGGTGGGGCTAACACAGATTTAGCAATTATTGATTTTAATGAGGAAGGTAATTTTAATAAGATTATAAGTGACTTTGCTTACCTTCCTATGTGGTATAAAAATAATGAATTATCTCAAACACTTTTAAAATTAATTAATGATAATAATAATAACTCTAATGCGGATGCGGATATTAATAATGATAATAATTATGGATTGGATGATATTGATGCTATTGGTATTTGTATGACTGCTGAACTTGTTGATGCTTATGAAACTAAAGTTCAGGGGGTTATGGAAATAGCTAAAGATGTTTTTGATACATTCACTAAAAAATATAATATTCCCGTTGTATTTGTTAGTTTAAATGGAATAATTGATTATGAAACACTTAAATCAAACCCTCTTGATGTAGCTGCTGCAAACTGGATAGCTACTGCTGAAATAGCTAAAGAAATAAGCCCTAATTGTGTCATGATTGATACAGGGAGTACTACTACAGATATAATTCCTATAAAGAATGGTAAAGAATGTTCTAAAGGTAGAACTGACTTTGAAAGACTTAAAACTAGTGAATTAATTTATACTGGTACTTTAAGAACTAATTTAGCTAGCATATACCGCCCTAGTAATAAAATATCATTTTGTGGTGAAGATTATCATATTGCTTCTGAACTTTTTGCAATAACTGGGGATGTTTTTAATGTTCTAAGCAAAATAAAGACATCTGATTATAGCTGTGATACTCCTGATGGTATGGGGAAGTCAAAAAAAGATTCAATGCATCGTATTGCACGTGTTCTTTGTGCTGATTTAGATATTCTAAGTGAAAAAGATATTAGTGAAATAGCTGAATCATTTTATAAAAATCAAGTATTAGAAATTGCGGAGGGTATTAAAGAAGTAGCTAGCCGTGAAAAATTAGATACTGTAGTATGTACAGGATTAGGGCTTGAAATATTGAATTCTAAAGCAGCAGAACTTGCTGGGCTAAATTTAAAAAAAATGACAGATATTTTAACTAAAGATGAGTGTACCGTAGCTCCTGCAATTGGTACTGCTATCTTAACAGAAGATTTTATAAAAAATAGTATGGGTAATGGCAATAATAATTGAGATAAAAAGTAGTTAGAAATATTAGAAATATGTTTTAAAAATAAATAGTTTTAAGAAAATTATTTTTTAGTATTTATTTTACCTTTTTAATACCAAACATCTTTTATTCCAAATAGATAAGCTATTATATTTGACCCTAGATGAAGGAATATGGTTATTATACAAATATAAAGAAAATTAAACCCTGTAATTCCATAATTAGTAATTAGTAATGATAATAATATGGCTACTACTACAAAATCTAACTGATCTAAAATAAGTACTGGTTTACCTCTTTGGATTTTTAATCGTCTTTTAATAAAGCTACCTATTGCATCTCCGAGCATAGCTCCAAAACCTAAAATAAAACCTAAAAAAAGGCCATATAATACATTTCCACTTTGTAAACCTTGTAAAACACCAATTACACTACCTAAAATAGTCCCCACAATAGCTCCTTTCCATGTTACTCCATCGCCAATGATTCTTCTACCATCAGGGGCAAATTTACCAAAATCAAGAGCTTTCCCACCTCCAAAGACTAATCCGCTAAGGTTTGCAATGTATGCAGGTAACATAAAATAAATTAAACTTAGTATTGCAATCGATATATCTATATAATCCATTATTTGACCTATACTTGTAGTATTTTTATAATATTTTTTTATTAAATTGATTAATCTTAATTAAATAGTTCTAAATTCTATTAAAATTCTATTATTAATATCTATTAGATTATAGTATTTATAATTTTTATGGATTTAATTTTATTTTACCAAATAATTGATTTAATAGTATAAATTAGTATAATTAGTATATATAAATATTTTACTATATAACTTCAACTCTGCCAACTTAAACAATAAATACTAAACCTTAAATAAATTTAATAAATTACTCATAAATATTCAGAATAATTTTTTAAATTTTGGCTCTGTAGAAACCCTATGTTTTTGTACTGATTTATATCAAAATCCCAAACTTCAAAAATTAAAACGACTTAAAATACTTTGGTTTAGCAAATTAAGGAAATTTCTTTTTGAAAAAATTATATTTTTGACTATAAAAT
>JBOFHT010000071.1:0-25104 GCA_051649785.1 Methanobacteriaceae archaeon | reverse complement strand
GATTTATATCAAAATCCCAAACTTCAAAAATTAAAACGACTTAAAATACTTTGGTTTAGCAAATTAAGGAAATTTCTTTTTGAAAAAATTATATTTTTGACTATAAAATAACAAAATAAAAAAGGGTTTCTACAAAGCCTAAATTTTTATAAAAATTTATTCAAAAAAAATCCTTAAATTGACAGAAGTGTAAAATAACAACAAACTATTAATAATACAAAAATTAATATATATTAGTTTATAATACATATAATTATAGTATAATATTAATATATTAATAATAGTATAAAACTAATTATATTAATATATCAAAGATAAATTATAGGGGTATTTATCTAATTAGATATTATTATATTATAAATTAGTAATTTTATAAATTATATTTTAATTAGACTTACTAAATTTATTAAATTATATTTAATTAAACTTATTAATTCATGATTTATTATTAACTTGTTAAATTCATTAATTTTGTGGTTAGGTGATTCTGTGCTCATTAAAAAAACAAAAAGTCTTTGTCCAACTTGTTTAAAACCATTGGATGCAGAAATATATGAAGGGGAAGGGGAAATAAGAATAAAAAAAGAATGTCCAGAACATGGTTTATTTGATAACCTGTATTGGAGTGATTCTGAATTCTTTAAAAAAGCTGAAAAATTCAATCCAGTTTATAAGGATATTGGAATAACTCAAACTGATGCCAATGAGGGTTGCCCAAGTGACTGTGGTATTTGTGATAGCCATGGTAGTAGTACTATTTTAGGTTTAATTGATGTTACAAATAGGTGTAATCTTAAGTGTCCAGTTTGCTTTGCAAATGCTGCAATATCTAAAAAGTTATATGAGCCAAGTTATGAAGAAATTCGTCAGATGCTTAAAAATTTAAGGTCTTTAAAGCCAAACCCTACTCCTGCAATTCAATATGCAGGTGGAGAACCAACAGTACGTTCTGATATTGTTGAATTAATTAAATTAGCTAAAGAAGAAGGATTTTCACATACTCAAATAGCTACTAATGGGTTAAGAATTGCTAGAAAAGAAAGTTTAGCTCAAGAATTAAAAGATGCTCAGCTAAATACGGTTTACCTGCAATTTGATGGGGTAACTGAAGAACCTTATATTTATAATAGAGGCAAAAATTTACTTCCTCAAAAGCTTCAAGCTATTGAAAACTGTAGAAAAGCAGGTCTTGGTATTGTTTTAGTCCCAACTATTGTTAAAGGAGTTAATGACCATCAAATAGGGGATATAATTAATTTTGCAATTGAAAATGTTGATATTATTCGTGGTGTTAATTTCCAACCAGTTTCATTTTCAGGCAGAACTCCTGCAGATCAAGTAGAAGAGCAAAGAATAACTATTCCTGACTTTTCGAAGCTTGTTGAAAAGCAATTAAATAATCAAATAAAAGCTGATGATTTTTATCCTGCATCGTCAGTTGAACCAATATCTGACTTTATAGGGGCTATGGAAGGAGAAGAAGCTTCTGTAACTTTAAATTGTCACCAACATTGTGGTACGGCTACTTATATTTTTATTGAAAATGATAAAATAATTCCTATTACTAAATTTATTGATGTTGAGAATTTCTTTGAATTAATGCGCTCTGAATCTGAAAGATTAAATAGGGGAGATTTTGCAGCTAAAACTAGAACTTTAGCTAAACTTGTTAAAGAGTTACCTAAAACTCTTGATAAAGAAGAGGCTCCTGAAAATATTGATATTAAGAAAACTCTTCTTAGTGTCTTTAAGGATAAATCTTATGGTTCTTTAGGTATTTTCCATAATAGTTCACTTCTTATTTCCTGTATGCACTTTATGGATCCTTTTAATTTTGATGTAGATAGAGTTAAAAGATGTGTTATTCATTATGCTACTCCTGATGGTAGAATAATTCCATTCTGTACTATGAATTCAATTTACCGTAGTGAAATTGAAGAAAAATTCTCAGTTCCACTAAAAAATTTGAAAGAATAAATCACTACTGATAAAACATTAACTTATCGATCTAAAACACCACTTTAACAGATATCATGATTATTAAAACACCTTCCAGACTCCATATGACTTTAATTGATTTAAATGGGTCTTATGGTCGTGCTGATGGTGGAATTGGCCTTACTATTAAAGAGCCTAATTTCATTCTCAGATGTGAGACTGCAGAAAAAGGAATTACTGTAGATTTTAGTGATTCTAATGATAAATATTTATGTTCTAGGTTTTCAGATGAAGTTTACTCAGAATGTAGTCAAAAGATTAAAGATTCTGCAAATAAACTAATATCTAATTTTAATATTGATTCTGGATTTCATTTCACTATTGAAAAAGCATATCCTATGCATTCTGGATTAGGTTCTGGGACTCAAGTTGCTTTGGCTAGTTCTAAATTAATTTGTGAATTTGAAGGAATTGAAGTTAATTCTCATGAACTTGGGTCTATTTTAAAAAGAGGTGGGACTTCGGGTGTAGGATTATTTTCTTTTGATTATGGGGGATTTATTGTTGATGGAGGACATAGTTTAAAAGAAAAGGGAACTTTTTTACCTTCTTCAGCATCTCCTGCAGGACCTCCTCAGTTAATTGGTAGATATGAGTTTCCTGAGGAATGGAATGTTGTAGTAGCTATTCCTAATGCAAATCATTCAGTTACAGGGGATAATGAAATTAATATATTTCAGGAACATTGTCCAGTTCCAGTTGGTGATGTTGAAAAATTATCTCACTTAATTTTAATGAATTTAATTCCATTTTTATTAGAAAAAGATATTGAGTCCTTTGGTTCTGTTATAAATGAAATACAAAAACTTGGCTTTAAAAAAGTGGAGCATAACTTACAGTCAAATAAAATAAGTGATTTAATGGATGCTATGTTAAATGCAGGGGCTTATGGTTCTGGAATGAGTTCATTTGGCCCGGCAGTTTATGGAATAACTGATAGTAATGGGAATGATATTTTAAAAGCCATTAATGAAGTCATGGGTAATGAAGGATTGTCTTTTATTACAAAAGCCAAAAATAATGGTTATGATATTATAAAATAGCTAAAATAGTAGCTTATTATTAATATAGATTTAGTATTAATTAGAATTAGCATTACAATTATTACTATTACTATTACTATTACTATTACTATTACTATTACTATTACTATTACTATTACTATTACTATTACTATTGTTTTTAATATTGGAATTCGGAGTAATTCGATGAATAAAATTCAAGGAAAAGTATGGAGATTCGGAGATAACATCGACACGGATGTTATAATTCCTGGACGGTATTTAAGAACATTTGATCCTAATGAATTAGCTGCACATGTTCTTGAAGGAGAAAGGGAAGATTTTGCTAAACTTGTTGGTGAAGGTGATATAATTGTTGCTGATGACAATTTTGGGTGTGGTTCTTCAAGGGAACAAGCAGCAGTAGCTATAAAACATTCTGGTGTTTCCGTTGTAATAGCTAAATCATTTGCACGTATATTTTATAGGAATGCCATAAATATAGGGCTTCCTGTTGTTAAATCTAATATTGAAGCTAATGAAGGAGATATTTTGTCTCTTAGTTTAGAAAATGGAACAATTTCAAATGAAACAACAGGGAATGAGTTTAATATAGAATCTTTTAAAGATTTTATGCTTAATATTCTAAATGAAGGAGGACTTGTTAATTATTACTTAAAAGAAAATAATAAATAATTAATAAGTTAAACAAAGAATAAATAATTTAATTTAAAATCCTAAATCCCAATCTATAAATTAAAACCATAAATTACAATAATAAATTAATTAAAAAAATAATCAAATTAACATTTAATCAACTAACATTAATAAATAAAATCGGAGGATTATAATGAGATGCCCTAATTGTGGCTCAAAATCACTTGAAACATTAAAATCAAAAGTAAGTTCATCAAAATCAAAAGAGGTTAATGAATTACTTTTAAAATGTGAAAAGTGTGAAAAAGTTTTTAAAGAATCTATTAGTCAAAATAAACTAGTGGGTTGCCCTTTAATTATTAGTGAAAATGAAAAATCTTTTAAAACAACTATTGACTTGCTTGCAGATGAAAAACTTGCTGTTGATGACGTATTAATGTCTGAAAGAGGGAAAGTAAAAATCACTTCACTTGAAAATAAGAGAAGTGGTAGAAGTGAGAGCGAGCTAGCTAAAGATGTAGTTGCTATATGGGCTAATTCTATTGAAATTCCCGCACGTGTAGGTGTTTCAATTGATTATATTGGTGATATTGAGTCTTATAAAGTAGATGTACCTAGGGACTTTAAATTTAATATTGATGATGTAGTTAAAATTAAAGGAAATATGCTTAGAATAAATTCTATTAAAACTGAAGAGCGAAAATTAAGAAAAGGATTTTCAAAAGCAGATATTACAAAGCGTATTTATGGTAAACCTGTTGATTTCAAACGTTTTGACTATGATTTAACTGATAAAATTGTTATATCTCAGAATCCTGAAAAGAAAAGAAAATATTATAAAAAGAGAAAAGTCCCACAATAGATTTATTCTTTTAGTTCTATTTCATTTTATAGCAATGGTGATATGATTAAAGTATTTATTGAAACATATGGGTGTACATTTAACCAAGCAGACTCTCAAATAATGGCTGGAAACTTAAAAGAAGAGTTAGGTGCTGATGTTGATTTTGTCAATACAATTGAAGATGCTGATGTAGCTATTGTAAATACTTGCTATGTTAAAAGTCCTACTGAAAACAAAGTAGTAAATAAGATTCAAAAGCTACAAAAGGACTTTCCAGAACTTAAAATCATTGTTAGTGGATGTATGGTTGAAATTGACCCAGAAAAACTAGAAAAAGTAGCTCCCAATGCTAGTTGGATTGGTCCGCATCAACTTAATAAAACTAGTTCTGTTGTTAAATCTACCTTTAATGGAGAAATTGCTCGTGAATGCGGATTTTCAAGTGATAGTAAGGTAGGTGTTTCTAAGATACGTTTTGATAATCATATTCACATTATTCAGATTTGTGAAGGATGTTTAGGAACTTGCACTTATTGTTGTACACGATTTGCAAGAGGATATCTTCAAAGTTATCCAATGGCAGATATTGTAGATGAAGCTCGCCAAGCAATTAATGACGGCTGTGTTGAAATACAATTAACTGCTCAAGACACAGCTGCTTTCGGTAAAGATACTGGGGAATATTTATCTAACCTTATTAAAGAAATAGCTAGTTTAGATGGTGATTTTAGGATTCGTATTGGTATGATGCATCCTAAAAATGTTATAGATGACATTGATAATCTTATTGATGCATTTAATCAAGAAAAAGTTTATAAATTCTTACATTTACCTATTCAAAGTGGTAGTGATGAAGTTTTAGCACATATGCGTCGTGATCATAGTGTAAAACTTTATAAAGATATTGTAAGTAAGTTTAAGTCTGTAATTCCTAACTTGACTTTGGCTACAGACATTATTGTAGCGTATCCAAGTGAAACAAAAGAAGATTTTCAAAAAACAGTAGATTTACTTGAGGAAATAAAACCTGGAATTATTCATCTTTCAAAATATAAACATAGAAAAGGAGCAGATTCTTCACTTATGGATGAAATTCCATACAAAGAACTAAAAAAACGTTCTAAATATATTAATAATGTTAAGTCAAAAATAACTGCTGAAGAAAATACAAAATTATTAGGTTCTATTCAAAAAGCCCTGATTGTTGAAAAAGGAAGTAAAGGAGGATTTATTGCAAAAACAGAAGCTTATCTTCCTGTTGTAGTTGAATATGGTGAAATTGGAACTTTTGTTAATATTAAAATTAATGAAACTACTAGTACATATTTAAAAGGAACGGTTGTTGATTAAATTAGGTTCTAGTAGCTTTTTACTATTTTTTTAATTTCTATTTTATTTTTTTTAAATTTTAATTTTAGATTTTCACTATTTATTTAATAAGTTATTTGTCTTATTAATTATCTATTAATCAATTAACTATTACTTTTTTATTTAATAATTTCTATTTCACTATAATCTGTATTTCTTTTTGCAGGAATTCTGCCTAAATCTAATATAATATCTTTTAAGAACTTTTCATCAGCTTTTGTTCCAAAATAAGCCCCAGATGCTCTTGATATATTTTCTTGGCCTAAAGTTCCCCCTATATCATTAGCACCTGCTAATAAACATAATTGGCTTAATTTAAATCCTAATTTAACCCAAGAACTTTGAATATTAGGAATTAAGTCTTGAAACATTAGTCTTGATATTGCATACATTTTTAAATCCTGTAAACCAGTAGCTCCAGGCCCACATTCTTTATTTTTGTACATTGGTGTATTTTCATACAGGAATGTTAATGGGACAAATTCTGTAAATCCTCCTGTTTCTTGTTGTATGTTTCTTATTGTTTCTAAATGATTAACTCTATCTTCTAATGTTTCAATATGACCGTACATCATTGTTGCAGTAGTTTTTATCCCTATTTTGTGAGCAGTTTTAATTACATCTATCCATTCTTCACTTGTGAGCTTAGTAGGGCAAATAATTTTACGAACATCATCATTTAATATTTCTGCTGCAGTTCCAGGCATTGTATCAAGCCCAGCTTTTTTTAAGATTTTTAAACCTTCTTCAATACTTAATTCCGAGTTTTTAGATCCATAATAAACTTCCATTGGTGAAAATGAATGTAAATGCACCTGAGGGATTTCAGATTTTATATTTTTTATAATATCTTCGTAGAACTGTATATTGGAGTACTCTGGATGTGGATGAAGTCCTCCTTGAATACATAGTTCTTTAGCACCTTTAATATATGCATTTTTTGCTGTTCTTAAAATATCAAGTGTGTCTAATAAGTATCCATTTTCATTGTCTTCTGTTGTTTTAAATGCACAGAAATTACAAGTCCCTGAGCAGATATTTGTAAAATTAATATTCCAATTATTAATAAAACTTACATTATCTCCAACTATCTTTTTTCTAAGTTTATCTGCTGTATTAATAATATCATAAGCTTCATTACCTTTAGTTTTCATAAGATACAATGCATCTTCTTTGCTAATTGGTTCGTCTAAAGCATTTTCAAGAATTTTTTTTGTTTTTAGGCCTATATCATCCATATTATCATCAATTTTTAATTAATATAGCTATTATAAATATATTCTATAAAATTATTATGAATTTATAGTTCTATCTATAAATCATTTGATTTTATATTGTGTTTATCATTTTGATGTTATAATTATATTATCCTTATTATATTATCCTTATTTTTTTTATTGCTATTTTTTATTAATTATTTCTATTTAATTAATTTTTATCATATATTAATATTTACTTTATTATATAATAATTCTATTGTAAGTATATTATATTTTTAAAATATTATTTTCAATATTTATTTTCACTACTATTTTAACGACTAATATATTTTTCCTAATTTCTTAATTTCTAGTTTTTATTATGTTTTTTGTTTTAATTTTACTAGTATCCATAGTAAATTTTTACTAGTATGAATTAAGTCTTTTCTTATAATTTATATCAAAATTTATATAAAATAATAGCTTATAATCGATACCTTTATATAGAATGTTGTCTTAATATTTAATTGGAGGTGAAATTATGAGTAATTTACCAATTGCACCAATCGGCAGAATATTAAAAAATGCAGGTGCTCAAAGAGTTAGTGACGAAGCTAAAGAAGAATTAGCTATTGCACTTCAAGAAGAGGGTGAAGCATTAGCTAAGAAAGCTGTTGAATATGCTAGACACGCTGGTAGAAAAACTGTTAAAGCAGCTGATGTGAAATTAGCTACTAAATAGTTGTTTTATCTTGTTTTAAACCTATTGGCCACTTTTAGGCCAAATTTTATTTTTTTTAATATTATTTTAATATATTTAAAATTTTAGTATTTTCAATATTAAAATAGGAAAGTTTATATACTATCTTTATTATATCTATGATAGTATGTATTTGAGCAATGTATATTAAACATTGTAACTATAATGCTGCTTGATTACTAAGCTAATAAGGGCTGGTGGTCTAGGGGTATGATACCTCCCTGACACGGAGGTGATCAGGAGTTCGAATCTCCTTCAGCCCATTTGCCGTGGTAGTTCAGTTGGGAGAACGCTAGACTGAAGATCTAGATGTCGCTGGTTCAAGTCCGGCCCACGGCATTACTATTTTTTTGTAATATATATATATATATATATATATATAATATTTTTAACTTAATGTTGTTTTGATTTTACTTTTAGATTACTTTATAAATTATTATTTTCAAAATCTATTCTAATAAACTCTTTATTATTAGGTAGTTGGTAATTCTTTCTTTTTATTTCATTTAGATTAATATTATTTAATTTATTAACTAATTCTCCAGTATCAACTTTTTCATGAAATTTATCAAGTATTTTTAATTCATTTGAATATTTAGAGCTACTTATAAATTCATTATTTTTTTTATTATTTTTATTATTTTGAATAACACAAGAAATAACTTTTAAATTATCTTTATTTCTTTTTATTAATTTTACAAAAGAATTAAGACCTATATATTCAATTATCAAGTTACAAATTATTAAATTTGAAAAAGGTAATCTAATATTATTTTTCCTTAAATCACATTTATAAGTATGAATATTTTTTTCAAGAGATCTATAGTTTTCTTCACATTTTTTCAAATATTTAGGATTAATATCAATGCAGTGTATTTTTGAAGTGATATTAGTTGTTATATGTTCTAAACCATTTCATCCACATATGCCTAATATTAGAAGATTTTTTGGATTATATTCTAATTGTTTTTTGGTTATATAGTTAAGAGTTTGGAGCTGATAAACATTCTCCTCTTGCATATGTTTCTCATAGGTTTTTAAATCAATTTCATTCCAAGGATTATTCATTTTACAAACTCTGTTTTTTCTTTAGCTAGATAGTTCTATCATTTTATTAATTGTTCTCAAGTTACGGCTTGTGCAAGAAATAGCTAGCTTTTTTTCAAAGAAATTATTATGGAATTTAGTTTTATGATACCCATTTGGACATAATAAGTAAATAGTATTGTTTATTATAATAAATTCATCATTATTAGGGTTTTTTCCAGTTTTATTAAGATTTTCTTTGTAATTGTATAGCTCTTCAATTCTATTTTCACTAATATTTTTGGAAGTCATAGTAAAGTGTTGGTTTTTAATATTAGAATTGTTTTTGAAAGGATTATTTTCAATTATTTCTATTAAGTCTTCTTTTGCTTTTATTAAAACAGGTATTCTAAATTGAAATTCATCTTCTAACTTTGAGCTAATTAATTTTTCTAGTTCAAATAAGTTTTTACAGTCATAATTGTTCTTATTATCACAGTTAAAAATAATATTGAAAATACACTCTTTAGTTGATCCATTTTAATTTTATTTCTCCCACCAACATTAATTCCTCTTAGAAACACTATATACTTTTTACTTGGCATATTAACACAATTACTTAAATTTATATCTATCCTAATTTATTTAATAATAATTTCATAGTTTTAATATCAATTTGCCCCAGTGCTGTAGCTAAATCTCCTGATGCAAAAGTGAGGGGTGATTGGTAATTTGATGAAATAAACCGTGTGTAGCTACCTAATTCTCCCATAGAAATAGCTATTAAGTCACTATTTTTATTATTTTCCATTAAATTTACAATTTTTATTGTATCAAAAACATCGCTAGGCATAGTAGCTATTTTAGCAATATCTCCTAATTCTTTTTCTTTTCTGATTATGTCTTCTAAAAATTCAATTGTTGGTGTTTTTTCAAAGTTATGGTAAGATATAATAGTTTTAACACCAGTAGCTACTATTTTGCTAATATTTTCTTTTCCACTTTCAAGTTCAATATCAATATAATCTACTAAGTCTGATATGGATTCTAATATTTTAATTCTTTCGATTTCACTTCCTTTAAAGAATCCACCTTCTTCTTTTCGCCTATTAGTAGCTATTATGGTAAAATTAATGTCATTTATAAGTTTTCTTATTTCTTCTATAGTATAGCTATTATAATCAATATAATCTATTCTAAGTTCTAAAACTTCAGCTCCATAATTTATGTATTTTTTAGCAACTTTTAAACATTTATCTATTGTTTTTTCAGCTATTGGAACAACAATTTTAGTTATTCTACTTTTTTTTATTTCTTCTTTCAAAGCTGATTCCTCACTTTAGTATTATCTTAATATTTCAGTTCTTTTTGCAAAAGGAACTGCTAAGTCAATTATATTTCCATTCATAAATGCTGTAGCTGTTACTAATACACTTCCAGGTATCATGTTACATGCTGTTCCACGTGTACCTAAATAAACATTCTTATTTCCAAGTGTGGCTCCTAGCATAGCTCCTGCAACTATTCCAACAGCTTCAATATTTTCAACAGTAGCTACTACAACTGGATCATCAGTTCCATCACCAACAAAACCAACTCCTGGAATTTTCATAGCTTTGTCACTAATTCTAGCACTTATGTCAGTCATATTGTACATTCCACTAGCTGCTTCAATAGCAGAGTTTGCTACATCCCCTACAAAGCCTTCTCCACCATAAGTATCAAATGCAATGACTATTGCATCAGGATATCTGTCTTGGCGTATTTTAGCTTCGGCATAGGATATTCCTTCGCCAGCCAACTCTATTTTATCACTTATCCCCTTTAAATCGCCAATATTTTCCGCATTATTTTTTAATATTTCTACAATTCCGGCATTAACATTTGAAACGTCACTATCTTCTACAAATGCAGAAATAACAATGTCATCTCCTGTTACATTAGTAAGACCTCCATGAACTGCTCCTAAATCAAGAAGGTTTGGAATATCTTTTTCTATATTCTTAATAAGTGATTCACTTACTGAAACATCATTTTTTGAAATATCTGCACCAATAGCTACGGTTTTCATTGTAACACCTTAATTATTTATTATATTAATATTATTGTTGTTTTTTTATTTTTATTATTATTCTTATTTATTATTATCAACATTTCTATTATTACTATACTTATTTTATTTATTTAATTCATTTAACTCATTAATAATTTTAACACTAGACGAAGTTCCAATTCTACTAGCTCCTGCATTAATCATATTAATAACAGTTTTCAAGTCCTTAATTCCTCCAGAGGCTTTAATATTAAGTTTATTGGTACTACTATTAACATTAGTATTGGTATTATCATTATTATTTTCATTAGTATTAGTGTTACCATTATCATTATTATTATTATTATTTCCATTACTCTCATTACTACTAATAACATTTTTAATTAATTCTATGTCCACTAATTTCGCACCACCAATTCCACCAAAGCCAGTTGATGTTTTAACAAAGTTTACATTTGATTTTTTACATAATTTAGAAACTTCAACTTTTTCATTATCATTAAGAAGGCCAGTTTCAATTATAACCTTAACAATAATCGCATTACCATTACTATTCTCATTATTACTATTATTATTAGCTAAATCAACAATAGACTTAATTTCATTATAAACATAGTCCCAATTACCATTTTTAACAGCTGAAATATTTACAACCATATCTAATTCACTAGCTCCCTCTCTAATGGCTATTTTTGCTTCGTTAATTTTATTTTCAGTAGTATTATAACCTAAAGGGAATCCAACAACTGTACAAACTTTTATATTATTGGTGTTGGTGTTTTTATTGTTTAAATAGCTGTAAGCATAGCTAACATAATAAGGACTAATTACAACAGAACAAAACCCATACTTAATAGCTTCTTCACATAAATTAGTTATATCCTCTTGAATAGCATTTGAATTAAGATTAGTATGGTCAATCATTTTTGCTAAGTTTTTACTATCTAAGTTATTAATATTAATAGATTTATTGTTAGCAACTATTTTATTTGAAGTCATATTATTTTCCTTTTTATTACTATTACTATTATTATTATTCTTATTCTTATTATTATTTTAAACAAGTTTTTTAGCCATATATGGGCCTTCACGAGTGTAACCAAACTTGCGGTAATAGTTCCTAGTTCCAATTCCACTAATAATTAACATTTTGTCTTTATTATTTTTAATAGCTATTTCTTCGGCTTTATTAAGTAAATTTTCACCAAAACCAATGTGTTGACCAGTTTCACTACTTGAATTTCTACTATTTTTACCATTTTCACTAGTTTCACTATTTGAATTAGCTATTTCTCCAATTTTTAACATTTGCCCATAAACATGAAGTTCTCTCACAAATGCAGTATTTTGTGTTAGTTCGTTTCTAAAAGTATTGGGAGATGGAAACCTAAGTCTTAAAAAACCTGCTATTAATTCTTCTTTTGAATCTTCGTAGGATATAAATGTCTCTTCCCCACCACAAGCAGTATAATTTTCTGTAAATATTTTAAATTCATTAATATCAATTTCATTTAAATCATTATCTGTTTTAGTAGATGTTCCTGTGTTGCCTGCTGCCTTATTAAAATAATGCCCTATTTCTCTACAACGAATACATTGGCATTTAACATTTTCTTCAGCTAATCTATTGTATACAAGCTCCCCAAGATTTGATTTTTGTACTCCGTCTTCTATTAAAGTAGCGGGAATATCTCTTTGTATTCTCATAGTTCTAACCCATTTTGGCAGGATTTTTTTTATTTTAACAATTAAATCAACAGCTTCTGTGTCTGTGTAAGGTTTATATTCTCCTTTTTCCCATAAATCATAAAGTGAACTATTTTTTGTAACAAGACAAGGATAAATCTTAATCATATCTGGTTTGAAGTTTGGATTTTTAAATACTTCTTTAAATATTCTAAGATCCATATCTGGGTTTGGAATAAGTCCTGGCATAAAGTGCATACATACTTTAATTCCAGAGTCTCTAAGTTGCTGATTAGATGTAATAACATCTTTTACAGTATGACCCCGTTCCATTCTTTTATAAACAAAGTCATAAATGGTTTGAACACCTAATTCTACTCTTGTAACTCCCATATTGAGCATACGATTAATATCTTCTTTTTTACAATAATCTGGACGTGTTTCAAAGGTCATTCCAACACATCTGACTTTTGAATTTTCATTGGCTTTTTGAGCATCTTCTATTTTAATGTAGCTATTAGGTGAGTAGATTTTTATGTTATTTTTGATGTAATAATCATTAATATTATTAACATTAATGCTAGTATTAAGGGTATTATTATTATTATTATTATTATTCTCATTCTCTTTAGGGGAGATATTATTATATACTGCATTATTATTGCTATCAATATCAATATCAATATTATTATTATTATTATTATTACTATCAATATTATTATTGCATAATTCCTCTAAATTATCTAATATAATGCCAAAATCAGTCATGGCTTTTAAACATTGGGAAACAAACCATTCTTGATAACATAGATCACGTGAAGGGAAAGTTCCACCCATTATAATTAATTCTATTTTATCTAAGGGATGACCTATTTTATCTAACTGCTCAAGTCTATTATAAGTTTGAAGATATGGGCTAAAATTATACATTCTAGCTCTAAGTGCAGCTGGTTCTTCTCCAGTATAACTAGGGGGAGCAATACCACTTTCAACACAATAGAAGCATCTTCCATGAGGACATTTGTGGGGATGGCACATAACAGCTACAATAGCCACTCCTGAAATTGTACGAGTTGGTTTTTTCTTAAGGATGTTGCTAACAAGCTTTTTTTCACGGATACTAGCATACTCTAGAATATTAGAATTACTCATAAATTTAGGCAATTTAAAATCTCTACAAGCTTGACGTTTTGCTTTTTCTAGCTCTGATTTTGTGTTTATGTTCCCATCAAGGATTTCATTAATTATTAATCTACATGCATCTTCCATAAACTCTAATTCCCCTGTAATAATTAAAAATATTAGCAATAATATAAATCAATGATAATGAATATAAAAATATAAATATCATGTAATTTATATTTAATTATAATTAATTATAGTAAGTATAGTAATTGTAATATTATTTGTAAATATTATTATATAAAACTATATAGTTTAATATATACAATATATACATAATTATATACAATATATTTATAATATAATGTATTGTAGACATATGTATTGTAGATATATTTATTAGTGATTATAAATTCCATATATTTAATTTATAATAATATAATAACATTGTAATTAGGGAGAGATTTAAATGAGAATAAAAAATGTATTAGGGAAAGAAGTTTTAGATACTGATGGAATAGTTATTGGAAAAGTAGCTGATGTTGAATTTGATTTTGTTAATGGAACACTAAAAGAGATTGTTATTTCAGTTAAAAAGAATTTTATTGCAACTGAAGAACTTATACTTCCATATACTGAAATTAAAAGTATGGGGGATTATATCCTTTTAAAAAGCACAATTAAATTATAACTTAACTTAATTCATATTAACTTAATCTAATTCAAATTAATTTCAATTATTTAATTATTTAAATCATTTTAATTACTTTAATTATTAATACCATTTTAATTTATTAGTATCCCTATTCATATTATTATTAATTTTATAATTATATTTTATTATATCTTATTATCTTTCATTATTTTATTATTATTTTAATTAAGTTTATATAAATAATAACTTAATTTAATCTTAGGTGGGGTTTAATGGAATCTTTAGATGCAAGGGGAAAATCAATAGAACTAGGAGCATATGTACGCTACACTGGAACTGGAACTAGTGGTATTGTTGAAGATATTAAGTTTAAAGATCAAAAAACTTGGATTAAATTAGAAAATAACGATCTTCTGTATTTATCTGATTATTTAGAAATAGTTAGTAAATCCGAGAGTAATGATAAAGTTATTCTTAGTGATAGTAATAAAGATGTTGTTGGTGAAGTTAAAGACATTAAAAATGTTAGAGATAATTTAGAAAACTTTGCAATGGAAACCAATGTTGGTGAAGGTGGAGGATAATTTAATTATTTAATTATTTTGCTTTATTTTGACTATTATTTTTTAGTAAAATTAGCTAATGTTTTTGAATTAAATGTTTATTATTAATTAATAATTATTTTCACACCATTTATGTCTTATTTAATATGATATAAACTATAAATTTACATTTAAATCATTTTATGGAGGTTCTAATATTTCAAAATCTTGTCTTAAGTGTGGGGCTGAAAATAAGAATAGCTCTATATTTTGTAAAACTTGTGGGGAGCGGCTTTCAGGAATTCCTCCTGTAAATAATAATACTAATAATAACAGAAGTAGGGAAAAAATATTAATTTTAGCACTTGTAATATTATTAATAGCTATTTCGATTTTAGGAACTTTTGCGGTTCTAACATGGGATAGTGGTAACAATAACTTGGGTGTACTTCAAGAGGGTTCTGTAAATGTTTCAAATACGGGGAGTAGTGCTTCATGGCACAAAGTAAAAACTTTTAGTGGGGTTAGTGATGATTTAATCACTATTACTACTGGTAGGAATACTATTAAGATTGTTACATCAGCTATGCCTCTTAAAAACTATAATATGAATTATATGTTTACAACTATTAATAAAAATGGATATTCTGTAGGATCTTCGGAATTATCTTGGAATAGTACTAATACTGTAGCTACAAAAAGTAAAACTCTTGAGTTTTCAGGTTCTGGAACATATAGTGTGTCTGTATCTGCTTATGAACTCCAGTACTGGAATTTAGATGTATATGAATACTATTGATTAGATTATAGGTATTAGCTTATAGTTTTTTGCTTTTTAAAAATTAAAACTAAAATTATTAATTTTTTCTTTTTGAGTCTTAAACAATAATTCAAAAATTATAATTTTTCTAAGGCTTAAATATATTAGTTTCAAAAAAGAAAAAAAATCTTTTCTAAAAATCTATTTTGAATAAGAATTGTATTATCTTAATTGATTTTTTTACTATAAAACGGAACTATGCTAATAATTAGTCATGTTCTAAATTAGATTGCTTAGGTATATAGTTACTATTTATTCTTTTAATTTATCCTTAACTATTCTATTTTATTACTTAATAGTTATAAAATCATAGGAACTTTTATTAGTATTAATGAACATAACATATATTACAATAACCTATTTTACAATTTATACTATATGTTATAATATGAGTCTTGACTAAAAAGATTTTTCATATAGAAAAATTTTCTTCATTTACAAATCCAAGGATTTTAATGAAGTTTTGATTTAGAAATTTCGACTTTGGACCACGACTTAATATGTGTTATAAGAAAGAATATGATATTTAATTATCTTTTTAAATTATTTTCCAACTAATGCAATGTTTTTTAGTGTTTTCAATGATTTTATGAGTTCAAACAATTAAAATTATAATTATTCTTAATCATTAGTTTATATTGGTGCAATTATGACAATAAATAATGAATTTAACAAAATAGCTAGTAAATACAACAGTCAAAGAAAGAAATTCATACCATTTTTTGATGATTTTTATGGAATAGCTACTGAAAGTGCTTTGTTTACAGACAATGTAATCATGTCGCCTAATATATTAGATTTAGGGGCTGGAACTGGAATATTTTCAGATTTTATTTTGGAAAAATATCCTGAAGCTAAAATTGAACTAGTTGATATAAGTGAAGATATGATTGATGTAGCTAAGAATAATCTTAAAAAGTATTCTAATGCAGATATTAAGGTTACTATTTGTGATTTAAATGATTTTAATAGTGAAAATCAAGAAACTTATGATTTAATAATATCTTCATTAGCTATTCATCATTTAGAGAGTATTGAAAAAAGAAGACTTTATGAAAAAGTATTCCATCTTCTTAAAGATGGTGGGATTTTTGTAAATGCTGATCAGTTTTTAGGTGGTACTAAAGAACTTGAAACTATATATCAGAAAATATTTGATAAAATTGTTTTATCAGCAAAATTAAGTCAGGAAGAAATAGAAGAAGCATATGAAAGAGTTCGTCTTGATATTAGGGAACCATTATCTGCTCAAATGAAATGGCTAAGGAAAATTGGTTTTAGTGAAGTAGATTGTTTATACAAAAATTATAGTTTTGGTGTTTTTTGGGCTAAAAAATAAGCCATGTCATTTTATTAAGTTATAAAATCAGATTTTATCTTATTAACTTTTATTTTTGTAATATTAAATGAACTGACTATTATTTATGTTTATTATCCTATTTAATTAATATAACTATTACTCACTTTCATATTCTAATTTTTCAAAGACCTTTTGCATTATCCTAGTTAATTGGTAAATTATTACCTATTTATCTTTATCTTTTTTATTATTTATTCAATTATTTTGTTTCATTCATTATAAATTGTTCTAAAGGCTTCAATTTAACTGAAATAGTTATAAAAATATAGAAACTTTTATTAGTATTAATAAACATATTAATAATTAACATATATTTATATTTTAAAAATATATGGTATTAATATATGATATAAGAGAGAATTTAATGTTTTAATTATATTTTAATTTTAAATATATTTTTAAGCTTTTAGGTGATAATATGGAACAAAAATCAATCGTAGGTATTTTAGCAATAATTTTTGGTATTTTAATAATGGTTTTCCCATTTATTGGGTTAGCTACACTTGCAGTAATTGCAGGTGTTGCAGTATTACTTTTTGGTATAATGTTAGCAGTAGAAGGAACTCACCTCTGGGCTGAAAGTAAGGCACTAGGTGTAGCTTATATAATTTTAGCTATAATTGCATTATTTTTAGGTATTCAGTTATTGGGTAATGTTTTCTTATTCACTACTTTAAGTGCATTCTATTTCTATATTGCAGGTTTCTTCCTTATGATAACTGGTATAATGGGAATAATCTCAAGAAATGTTCTAATGACCAGAGGATCTGCAGCTTTAATAGTAGTTTTAGGTATTTTGACTGTTATATTAGGATACTTATCATTTTTAAACCCAATATACTTAGCTATTATTTTAGGTGTAGGTTTAGTTATTGATGGTATTACAACTGTTATGGACCTTGAATAGGTCTTTTTTTTTTATTGTTAATTAATAATCAATAATTAATTAATATAAATAATTTCATTTTTTAATTTTAAATAATGGTATTAAACATTATATTCTCTCTTTTTTTTTCTCTCTCTCTCTCTCTCTCTCTTTTCTTTCATTTCTTTCCAAAATTTTTTAATTATTTATCTATAATTCTAATAAATAGCTATTTTTAATAATGTTGTGCTTTTTAGGATTTTATAACTTTTATAATTTTTAAAATTCCAAACTTTTTTTTAGTTTTTAACTTTTTATTAAATTATTACTTACAGGATACTAGGGAAAAGTTAATAGTATTATAAGTGTAATATATATTTATTAAAATAATAGTAATTTTAACCTTATAATTTAAATTATAACCTAAAATTATAATACTATATTAAAGTGATAATTATGGGAATAATTTGCTGATAATACAACAACCATAACATTAACCAATAATAATAATAATAATAATATTTAAGTGATAATTATGGAAACAATTCCTTTGGAAATAAAAGAAGTTATAAATGATGTTTATCCTTATATTAAAGAATTTAATCCTGCACAGAAAGCAGTTATTGAAACTGGCTACCTTAATGATGATTCTAATTTAATAATAGCTATTCCAACAGCTAGTGGAAAAACTGTTCTAGGAGTTATGGCTGCTTTAAAAGCAATACTTGGTGGTGGAAAAGCAGTTTACGCCGCACCACTTATTTCAATACAAAATGAGAAAGTTAAAGAATTTAAAAGTTTTGAAAATCATGGTATAACAGTTGGTAAACATCCATCATCTTCTGATTTGTCTGTAATGGTATTTGAGGCTTTTGATTCACTTACTAGATTTTCATGGGATGTACTTCGTGAAATTGATACTCTTATAATTGATGAGTTTCACATGATTGGGGAATATAGTAGAGGACCAACTATTGAATCTGCAATAACACGTGCAAAATTAATCAATCCCTCTCTTAGAATTATATCACTTTCAGCTACACTTGAGAATATGGAAGAGGTTGCAGGCTGGTTAGATAGTAAGGTAGTGCAACACGATTATCGTCCAGTACCATTACACAAAGAAGTACTTAATACAGAAATGTTTAATACTAAAAATAAAAATATGGTTATAGTTAAAATACTTGAAAAAACTATTGAAGATAATGCTCAAGCACTAGCTTTTGTTTCAACAAGACGTTTCACAGAGTCTTTAGCTACTTTTGTTGGAGACAAAATTAAGAAAAAAATTAAATCAAATAATCCTGAAAAATTCAAGGTTTTTAAAGAAGTAGCAGATAAAATTTTAGAGGTGCCTGAAAGAAAAGGGTCTCGCCCAACTAGTACTTGTGTACGTTTAGCTGAAGCAATTGAAGGAGGAGTAGGCTTTCACCATGCAGGATTATTTAGTGAGCAAAAAGAGATAATTGAAGAAGAATTTAGAGCAGGAAATCTTTTAATGATTACATCAACACCTAGTTTAATGTATGGTGTTAATTTACCTTCAAGAAATGTAATTATTCGTGATTACACTCGTTGGACTTCTCAAGGACCACAATCTATTCCAGTTTTTGATTATGAACAAATGTCTGGTCGTGCTGGAAGACCACAATATGATGATGTAGGATATTCTTATTTAATAGCTAAATCATTAGATGAGGCCTATGAGCTTCAAGAACAATATGTTAATGGTATTATTGAAGCTACTAACTCAAAACTTATTGAAAATAAAGATGCAGTATATAAACAAATTATTGCTCAAGTAGCTTCATCGCTTGCTAAAAATCCAGCGGAAATTCAGGATTTTTTTAATAAAACTCTTTATGGTTATCAAATGCAAAATAGTCCTTATATGAGTGCATTTGCAGAAGAAAGTTTAAAATTTGAAATAGAAAATGCTTTAAGCTTTTTAATTGAAAATGGAATAATTCAAGCTACTCCTAGCGGATTAAAAGCAACACCATTTGGTCTTTTAATAGCTAAATCTAATTATGCTGTTGAAACATCTGTAAAACTTAAGGAATTAGCTAGTACTATGAATGAATTAGATCAACATCAATTGATTTATAGCCTAGCTATGACTCCTGATTTGCCCCTTATTTCATTTAAAGGTAGAAAAAGTAAAGATCCAGTTCGTGAAAAGCTTTCAAGCTGTGGTATTTTTGCAGTAGATATGAATAATCAAGAAGCTACAACTGCTTCATTACTAGAATGGATTGATGAAAAAAGTGAATACCAAATAGAAAATGCTTACCATGTTTATGCTGCATCTACACGACGTTCTTCTTATGAAGCTTCACAACTTGTTAAATTCTTTAAAAATATTTGTGAAATTCTTGGAAAATATAATTACTCTCAAGATCTTGATTTTTTATCTGCAAGGTTATATTATGGTGTAAAAGAAAATTTAATTCCATTAGTTTTAGGTGTTAAACGTTTAGGAAGACGAAGAGCCCGTAGTTTAGTCGATGCATTTGGTGAAGATTTAAGACCATTTTCCGAGACACAATTACAAAAAGTTGAGGGTATTGGTCCTAAATTAGCTAAAAGTGTTAAAAACTTTGCTAATAGTTTAGATTAATTTATATTAGGCGAATATGTTATTTTTTTAGTCTATATTTCTTCTTTCTTTTTTTCAAGAACTTTAATCTCACTAATTGCAGTGTCAGGATATTGTCCATTATTATCTTTTTCAACAGCTTTAACCATATCCCAAATTGTTAAAAGAGCAACACTAACCCCAGTAATAGCTTCCATTTCAACACCAGTTTTTCCTTGGCATTTAACTGAAACAGTACTAATTATTTCTCCTAATTCACTATCAACATTAAAACTAACATCAATTCCAGTTATTTGGAGGGGATGACAAAGAGGGATAATATTGGAGGTGTTTTTAACAGCAGTTATGGCTGCAATTTGAGCGGTTGTTAAAACATTTCCTTTTTTAATACTTTGGGATTCAATAAGTTCAATAGTATTTTTTTGGAGTTTGATTTTACCTGTAGCTACAGCAGTTCTCTTAATGACATCTTTTTCACCTACTTCCACCATATGAACTCCATCTTCTTTTAAATGAGTAAATTCTTTTTCTTCCATATTCAAACCTCTACTTTTTTAGTTATTATTTATTAATTTTATTTTTACTAATCTTTTATTCTTTATTATTGTATGCTTAATATTTATTTTAATTATTCTAATTACTAGCTATTCCACTTCTAATTATTCTACCTACTTTTAATTATACTTTCTTTAATTTTTCTTTAATGTAATTTTAATTATTTGGGGCGGTGCAAAAAATCTTAGGGGGATATCAGCAGTTCCTATGCCATTGCTAACAATTAAAGTACTTCCATTTTCTTCAATTACACCTGTTCTATATTTTTGTCCATAAATAGAGTTTGTAATTGGAGCATAAAGCCCAAAAAATGTTATTTGTCCTCCATGAGTATGTCCTGATAACACAAGGTCTATAACGGCTTTATTTGCTTTTGGAAAGTAGTCAGGATTATGTGTCACTAAAACCATAAAGTCTGAGGATTTTGCATCACCAATAGCAGTACTTTCAATTTGATTTCCATTATTATTGTCTCCAACTCCACCAATTCTTATTTTTTGACTACCTTCACTTATCCAAATGCCTTGATTGCCAATATAATTAATTTTTGAGTTTCCAAAAGCATTTAATGTATGATATTGTGGGTCGGTATTTCCCAAAACTCCATAAACTCCATATCTTGCTTTTAAATTTGAAAGTGAATCAAATGTAGGTTGAATGATTGTGTCATTTTTATCAGTATAATCCCCACCTAACAGTATTAAGTCGGGATTCATACTATTTACTTTATTTATAAGGCTATCTAATCTATCAATTTTAAAATAGCTACAAGCATGAATATCACTTATAAAAACAATTGTTTTACCATTAAAATTAGATGGAATATCTGAGGACTCAATAGTTATTTCCTTTGTTTCAATTAAGAAAGGTTCTAAATACATATATCCTGGAATTCCTAAAATAATTATTAGTAAAATTAATCCACTGAATCGCATGGTTTTCCTCAAGGTAATTAATTAACTATGGCTAATAATTAATATGGAATTTCAATTTTTGAAAAGTCAATAGCCCTTTTTACTGCATTTTTTTCCATATTATGACGTAAACCATCATTCATGAGTATTTTATCAATTGCATCGGCTATTAAATTTTCATTTCTAGGTTCTACTAATATTCCAACATCATCAGTTATAATTTCAATAATTCCTTCTACATTAGACCCTATAACTGGTTTTCCACAGGCAAGTGCTTCAATAAGAACTAATCCGAAGCTTTCTGAAACTGAAGGAAGGACTAATATTGTTGATTGGGGAATTAATTTTTCAACATCGTCTCTAGGTCCAGTAAATATAATATCCTCAATACCTTCAGACTCTACTAAGTTTTTTAGCTCTTCTGTTTTTGGACCATCTCCCACAATTACAATTGCACAGTTTGCCTTAAGTAGTTTTTTTGCTTTAATTAAATATTGTACCTTTTTTCTAGCAATTAAATTACCTACAAACATTATAATATATTTATTTTTATCAATTCCAAACTCTTCTTGTAAATTAGGGGTTTGTGTTATTAATGAATCATCATTTTCAGCTATTGGTTTAAATTTTTCAATATCAACAACATTCCAATTAATTTTAACTTTTTTATCAATATTTGGAATATCTGTAGCTAAAACTTCTTTTTTAAGTGCTTCACTAACAACAAGAACTTCGTCAGCATTTTTTAAAACAAATTTAACAACAGGACGCATAAAACTGTGTTGTTTGTATAAACAAAACATATCAGAGCCATGAGCAGTTACAAAAACTGGCTTTTTCGTTATTTTTCCAGCTAAAACAGCAACAAGTCCAGATGGGAAAAGATAATGTCCATGAATAATATCTATATTATTTTTTCTAATTAAATTAATGGCTTTAATAGTTCCTGATAATGTGAAAAATAAACTTCTAAGCCCACCTATATTAATTCCAAAAGTTCCATGAACTTTAATTTTAGATTTACCTTTATTTTTATATTCATTACTCTCTTTATTTTCATAGCTATTATTATTATTATTATTACCGATATACATGTCTTTTATATATTTATGAGGATAAGTTAAAACATCTACTTCATCGCCTCTTTTAACTATTGCCTTGGCTAAACTATAAATATGGACTCCTACACCACCTATATGGGGAGGAAATTGCCCAATCATTAATATTTTCTTTTTATCACTCATATTTACAGCTCTACTAATGGTTTTTATTAGTTTTATATTATTAATAATATATATTACAACAGCCTATTTTATTTTATTGAGAATATTTCCTTCCATATCAGTTATATAAAGTTCAATTTCAATTTCAAACTTATTTTCACAGTTTTTTTTAATTGAACTAGCTAAACTTTTAATAATACTATTTAATATTTCTTTTCCTTCTTCTTTCTTAATAATATTTAACATATCTTCTGTTGTTGATGATTTAAATAATTTAGATATGGTATTTTTCTTTGCACCACACAGTGCAGTGTAAGATGCCATTATTTCACATCTGCAGTCTGCTACTGAGCTATGGGTATTATAAATTCCACCAGCTAACTTAATTAGTTTTCCAATATGGCCTAAAAGTACCAATCTATCGATTCCTTTTTCTTTAGCTGAATTTAACATAAATCCAATGAAGTTACTCATTTTAATTACTTGATCTTCTTCTATATCAAAAAGATTTAATGCAATTTTCTCCCCAATATTTCCTGGAACAAAAACAAACTTTTCATATCCTTGGCCAATAGCTATATCAATTTGACAGGCAAGGGAGTCACGATATGCTTTTTTAGACATTGGTTTAGCTATGCCTGTTGTTCCAAGAATAGATATTCCTCCCATAATTCCTAATTTTTTATTCATAGTCTTTTTAGCTATTTCTTCACCATTTGGAACTGATAATTCTACTGTAACTTCAAGTCCATTAATTCCTTGACTTTTTAGATAATTATTTATATTGTTCCTAATCATAGATTTAGGAACTGGATTAATAGCAGCTTCACCAACTGGAACTTGTAGCCCTGGCTTTGTAACAGTTCCAATGCCTTTTCCGCCTTTAATTATGATTTTGTTATTATAGGGTTTGCTGTTATGATTATCTGTATTATTACTATTATTGACATTATTACTATTACCATTATTATTATTATTATTATTATTTGTATTTTTACTAGTTTTACTAGTTTCACTAGTTTTATTATTTTTATTAGATTTATTAGTAGCAATATCATTAACTGTAACAGTAGCTTGAATTTCAGTATTAACAGTAACATCAATATCTCCATAGGGATATTTAATAATACTAGCTACTGCAATATTATCTTTAATTAGATTAATATCATTAACTTTAATATTTAGCTTGTTAAATGGACTAATTACTTCCACATAGCTAATATTTTTACTATTATATATATTGTGAGGTGAGTTATAATTAAGAGTAATAAGTTCTAATGCTGCTAATGTTGCACTAGTTGCAGCAGTCCCAGTACTTATGCCATATTCATTAGTATTAGGTGTATTATTATTATTATTATTATTGCTATTATGGATAGTATTATTAGTAGTACTATTGCTATTAGTGTTATGAATATTCTTTGTATCACTATTTATGTCATTTATAGTGTTATTTTTATTATATTTCATATTAACTAATCTCGAATTATTTAAAAATAGTAATATTATCTTATTATTGTTATTAGTTGTATTATTAGTAGTGGTATTGTTATTAGCAGTATTTTTATTATTATTATTGCTATTATTAATATACGTATTTATAATTAAGGATATTTGTATTAAAATTTAGAAAAATAAAAAGAATTAAGTAAATGGGATTATATTATATCCTATTTACTTTTATTTAGGGTATTGTATTAAAATTAAGTTATATTCATTTATTTTATTAGCTATTCTTGCTCATTTATTTTTGCAAGTAATTCTTCGTAGCTTGGAGCTCCTACAAAGTGAATAGCACCATTAATAGCTACTGATGGGACAGCCATTATATTATATTCAATTGCTCTTTTTCTTCCG
>JBOFHT010000070.1:0-2600 GCA_051649785.1 Methanobacteriaceae archaeon | reverse complement strand
ATTATTTTAGTTAATGGTGCACCAACATATATTAACATTAAAAGTGAAAATAATACTCCTATAATTGAAAATAGCTACTTTGCATACTATGGTGACCATATAATTGAGCTTAAAGTAAAAAATGGAACAAGCACACCTATTAATTTTGTAAATTATGGGAATGGTTCCTTTTTAAATGTTTATTTAAACTAATGTACAAATAGTATTAAAATAAGCTTATTTAGATATTATGGGTATTAAAACAGCGAATATAATAATGCTAAATAATTAAATTATAATAAAAATAGCATTAAATAAGTTTAATTAGATTATTAATAATAAACTTTAACAGCTTCTTCTAAATCATTATAAATTCCTAGTGCTGCTAAGGCTCCAACTTTTCCTTGTTCACCTGTAATAGCTTCAAGAGGAATATTTAATTTATCTGCTAATTCTTCAGCTTCTTCAACTGTAACCATTCTTGTTTTTGCAGCTATTGAATACTCTCTTAATTCTCCGGGTATTTTAATTCCTTCAAGAATAGCTATAGCCGTTTTATTTGAAAGAGTGTCTCTTTTTAAAATAGTTCTAAGATTATTTAAGAACTCTTCTTTCTCAGAGGTATTAATAGCAAATGTCAATGCAACAGTAACACAATTTTGTGTTTTATGGGGATTATGGGGATATAACTGGATTATAACATGATTTAAGTATTCATATCCCATTTCTTTTAATTCCATTCCTAAATTATGAGCCATGGTCCATGTAGCTCCTTCATCTTTTGTATCGGTGTCATCTACACCAATAACAATTTTTTCCATTTTAGGGGTAATGACTGCAGCTTTTCCCAATTTAGATCCACCGCCAATATCATGAAGCTCTACATTTTTAATTCCTTCTCCCATACCACGACACATAGCGGCTCCAACACCAGCTCCCGCTAAACCTGCATGAACTACTTTAACATCTTCGGTTCCATCATTATTTTTAATAAGGGAGACTTCTTCAATTCCTGCAGCATTAACACTAGCTTTAAGATTTAAAGGAGTTTTGCCAATTGTTGTTAAGAAAACATGTTTATTTCCATCTCGGCTTGCTTCTAGTATTAATGGGCTATTGTTTTTATACTGGTGAACAATCCAATGGGAGCCTGAAATACATGGGTGGTATTCTACAATCTCTACGAGGTCGCCATCAACCATTGTAATAATTTTATGGTAAGGAGCAATCCATGGACTGTTGAACTTATCCTTTAGTTCCTGTGGTGTAAGTTTTTCCATTTTATGCCTCAAATTGAATTTTAGGAAGTTGGATTTTGTGTTAGATTATTCTAATTCTTCTAATCTTTTACACATTTTAATAGCTGCTTCTACAGACTTTTTACCATAATCAATTCTTTTGTGGGCATCTAATCTAGTCATTCCAGGACCACTTATTCCTAAAGCTACTGGTTTACCAGATTCTAATGAAAGATCAGCTATTTTACGTGATGCATGTTGAGCTACAATTTGATCATGGTCAGTTGAACCTTCAATAACTGCTCCAAGAGTTATTACAGCATCAATATCATCTTTTTCTAATAATTTCTTAATAGCTAAGGGCATATCAAAGACACCTGGGACAGTTACAACGGTTGTTATTTCACTATCTCTTACTTTTGCTTCTTCTTTAGCTAGTTCTAACATCATATGTGTTATATCATAGTTAAATTCGGCTACAACAGCACCTATTTTATATCCTGACATTTTCATTTCTCCTAATTAATAATTATGTTACAGTTATTAATTTTATACTATATTCTATATTTTATATTTTTATTTCTATCCCTATGTTTATCCTTATATATTTATTTCTATTATTATTCTTTTATTTTCCATTTAAGAATTTAAACTGTTATTATACCAACAATAAATGCTGCAACAGCACTTAAAACCATAATAAGAATTATAAATAGTCCCATATACCTTACAAAGTTACTCATTATTATTTCTCCTATAAATTTAACTTATATAAATTATAATTGCTATAAATTTTATATTGTTTTAGTTATGTAACTTATCTTTTATAATATTTGTTAAATTGCTCACTTAGGTATGCTATTATTATATTATTATATTAATAGATTATAGATTATCTTATTATTCTATTATTATCCTTTTACTATTTTTATTATTTTGCTTCACTAGTTATATTGCTTTTATTTAGTTAAATAATGTAGATATTTCTTTTAAAGAATTAATTAACTTATCAACATCTTCTGTGTTATTATAATAATGGAATGAGGCCCTGCATGCACCATTATATGCACCTAAGTGAGTCATGGCAGGAATTGCACAATGTTTACCACTTCTAACACATATGTTACCAGTTTCATCTAATATCTTAGCTAAATCATGGGAATTAATACCATTTAGATTAAAAGAAACAATACTGTCAATATTATCTTTATTGCCATAGTAATTAAGACCTGGAATTTTGGATATGCCTTCAATAAGTTGATTTTTAAGGTTTTGATTATGTTTTTCAATATTAGAAATTCCTATTTTATTAATATAATCAATACCTGCACTTAAACCAATAAAACCTGCAATATTAAGAGTTCCGCCTTCATAAACATTTGG
>JBOFHT010000069.1:0-8475 GCA_051649785.1 Methanobacteriaceae archaeon | reverse complement strand
CTATTTTGGCAACTTCAATGGCTGATTTAGGGCTGACTGATGAAATTATGATTTCAGACTTTTCAAATAATTCTTCGTAACTATTAACTTTATTAATTTTATTAGATATTTGATTATTATGATTATTGGCTAAATTATTAATTAAAGCATTTGTCTTTTTACTTCTACCTATAACATAGCTAAATATTTTTAATGTATTTCTTTTAGTGGAAATATTATTATTATTATTATTATCCGTATTATCACTATCATTATTATTATTACAATTCGATTCATTATCAATTGAGTTAATCATTACTTTTGAGATATTGTATGCTACTTCTCCAAAACCTATAAAACCTATTTTCATAAAATCACTAGTAATAATATTGTTTTAAAATAGAATCATATTAGAATAATTATAATTAATAAAATATATGATAAAATATTTAACCAAATGGGTGGCAAATTGGTTAATATAGTTAATATAGTTAAATCAGTTAATTTTAGCTAAAACATTATCTAATTCATTAACTTTAAGATCTTTAGATATGGCACTACACTTAGCACAAAGAAGAGCAAAAACTGGTGTATTTCCAATAGCATTCTTTAAATCTATATTTGTTTTCATTTCACTAAGTCCTTCATAATTTCCAAGGCCTTTAGAAATAATAATATCTGTATTAATAATATCTTCTTTAAATTCTGATGACAAATCTTCCCAAACAATTCCAATTGAATCCGTTCCAATTGTTGTCAGATTAGCTATATTATCTATATTAATCGCTTTAACATCTTCAATACAAGCATCATTAAGTATTGGTTTCTTTTTTAAAGCTACAGTAACATTAACATTATAATCTTTAGCTATTTTTTCTATTAGGAATTTATCAAAGTTTATTTCCCCTACATTATCTGCAAGATACAATACAAAATCAGCAGATTTTAGAGATTCTTCTAGTTGAGTGGTGTGATTAATAGCTAGTTCTTTGTTTAAATTTTTACTGATAATTTTTTCAGGGTCAAAATCAAGACCTAAAGCTCCAAAATCCAACAAGTTTCCTACAATAGCTATTTTTAAATAGTTTTCAAGTGAAGAATTTGATTTTAGGATATGTGTTAATTTAGGTTCTAGATTACTAGCTATTTCACTACATATTTCTTTTTCTTTTAAATAAGGGTCATTATTTCCAGATTTTTCCTTAATTAATCTATGCATATTAGAACCAATAGTATTTGAAGAAGCACCTACTTTATAATTAGTTCCAAGAAACTTTAAAACATCTTCCATAATTTCTAATTTTAATTCTTCATTTTTAGTGGCTAAATCAATTGCTTCTTTTGATTGTCGAAGAAAACAAGCACCACAATCATAATAGACTTTCATTTAAAATTATCCTCCATAAATAATTTGAATAATTTCTATTTTATCTCCTTCATTTATTTTAGATTCTGCTAAAACAATTTCTCCATTTTTTTTAACAACTGCAGTTTCAGATGATAATTTATATTCTTTTAAAACATCTTTAATAGCTAGGTCTTCTTTTAAAGGTTTAGTCTCTCTTTTATTTTTAATTATAACAGTAAATTCCATAATATCACTTAATGTTTGTATTGATTAGTGGGGATTATAATTATTCTACATTTAATTATTATATCTTTAATTAATTTATATCCACTAACCTAACTGTTCTATCTAGTCAGTTATATCTAATTCATCTAAAAATATGCATGCTCTACATAATTCATTTGAAGAAGGTTCTCCACAACGTTTGCAGGTACTAAATTTAAATTCTTTTTTAGAATCTACATTGCAACCTTTTGCTAACTCTTGGCTAAGGACTTCTTGTTCTACTTTAAGAGCATTTTTTATTTTATCAAATCCTTTTAGTGTTGAGTACATCATTGTAGGATGATTTTTAGAAATTTCTTCAATAAATTCTCCAATTTCTCCTCTAAAAGACTGTTGTGCATAAGGACAACCATTAAAATGAACTTCTAAGTCTTTAGCCACTACATATAAACCAATTTCTTTTTCGGGAATTTCTCGAAGTGGTTTAATTTTGGGAGTAAATAATTTACTTTTAGCTTCTGTTTTAGGTCCAATACGCCTTAAATTTTCAATATTTCCTTCTAAATAATTCATCAAAATAGCTTGACATTCATCATTTAAATTATGGCCTGTAGCTATTTTTGTTGCATCTACTTCACGAGCTACTTTATTAATTATATTACGCCTAAATACTCCACAATATGAACAAGAGATCCGTTTAGGATTTTCCATAATTTTATCCAATGTAGTTCCATAAATATCTGTAAATGAAACAATTTTATGTTTTATTCCAAGTGACTGGCAATGTGCTTTAGCTATTTCTACACCTTCTTCTCTGTAATTAGCTATGCCTTCATCAATTGTAACAGCTACTAAGTCAATAATATTACGTTTATAAAATGATGATAGAATTTCAAGAGTAGCTACACTATCTTTCCCTCCAGATAATGCCACAAGAACTTTATCTCCTTTAGAAATTAGATTTTCCTTTCTAATTGTTTTAATAACCTTTTTTTCAATACTCTCAATAAAACAATCTTTACATAATGATTGTCCAGACTGTTCTCGGCGAATTATTATGTTTTCACAGCCACATTTAGTACAGGCACTGCTTTTTTCCACTACACGCATATTATTAGAATTTTTCATTATATCTCCTATTTTAATTGAATTATAAGAGGAATCTATAAACATTATATCTATTGTTTTAACTAAACAATACATAGGTTGTTATTTTAAAATAAAACTTTAAATTAATGAATTCAGGATTAAATATTTAATATTTAATATTGGGTTCTATAGTTTTTTACCCATACAAATATCTTCTGATTTATTAATAAATGGATAATAATTTTCTATAATTTTATAATTTAGCTTTTTATAGAAATTAATTGAATCTATCATATCTAAATCTGTTGATAAAATTGATTTTTTGTATCCTTTTTCTTTAGCTAATCTTTCAAGTTTTTTCATTATACTTGAACCTAATCCTAAACCTCGATATTTTTCTTCTATAAAAAATCTTTTCATTTCAACTGTTACACCATCAAATATCTTGAAACTTCCACAACCAACTGCTATAGAGTTTTTATATACTAAACAAACATAATGAGTTTCAGTTAGTAAATTATATTTTTGATATTCTAATGCAAGATCTCCAAAAAGACTTATGTAATAATTGTTTAAGTCATTAGCTAATATAATAAAATCATTAGATTTTTCATCTGTATAAATGAATTTAAAATCCATATTGTCAAATCCAGAATAATTAATTTGTTATTATTATTACTATTATTACTAGTTATTATCATCTTTATTATTATCTTAAACAATATACTGAATAATAATGAGAAATATCTATAATCTATTTTTGACAAACTAATAGAGAGGTAGAGTTTTTATAGGTGTTTTGGAATTGTTTAGTTTATAAGATTTCTTTTCTCCAATCCATTTAGATTTACATTCACAATCAAAATCACTAAGTTCATTTACACTTTGACTAAGATTTGATTCAATTATAAGATTTTTTAAATCACTATTACACTTTTTACAGTTATATGGACCTCTTCTAGAACCAAAACCTGAGGTGTCCATAAATGAAGGAATATTTACTTCTTTTCGGACTTGAGTTATAATTTCAATTGTTGTCCATATCCATGGGGGATTATAGGCTCCTTTTCTCCATAGATTTTCAATTAATGTTCCTTTATGGATTGTAACTGGACAAAATGAAACTCTATCTACACCAAGTTCTTCACAATACTTTGCAGTATCTATTGCAGTTTTTATAGCTTCATTTTCATCTACTAAAATTGGTTTTACAAGAATATATGCTTTTGATTTAATATTATACTGGGATTTCATACTTTTTATGGTATTTATAGCTTTTTCAAAATCAGCTTTACTAAATCCTTTATTGATTTTATTATCTCTAATATCATCATCTGAGGATTCAAGACCTATACTAATTTCAAATAGCTTATTTCCAATAATATTAAATACATCGTTAATTACAGTTTCATTAATATACTCTGGACGTGATTCAATAACAATTTCCTTAATGTCATTTCTAATAGCTAATATTTCAAGTATTTCATTACGAGCCGTAATTGGAATTTCAGCAGGATTTAGGAAACTTCCAGATGCAAATAACTTAATGCCTGTTGTACCAGTTTCATTATCATATTTAGCTAATTCTTTTTTAAATAACTCCACAACAGTATCACTTTCAATTTCATCAATTGCACAATCAGCTATATAGCTACACATTGTACAACCACCAGATTCACCTAATGCCCAAGAACATCCTGGTGTTGGGATAATTATAAATATATTGTTCCCTACACCACTATAAAGAAGATCTTCTTGATACCAGCTTGCAGATAACTTTTCGACTGGTCTTTTTTTCATTCTTTCAATGGAACGCTCTCTTATTTCTTTTGTTAAATCTTTAATTTCCATTTAATAACCTTTATAATTTTTAAAATTTCTATTAGTATGATTAATTACATTATATGTATAATTAGTATGGCTAATTTTATTTGTAGTATTTTTATTATTTTCTGTATTTTTATTATTAATGATGTTGTACCAAATATTATTATCGATATTATTATTTATATTGTTGCTTATATTATTATTATTATTATTGTCATTATATCTATAAATATCACTATTATTAATATCATAGTTTTATCATAGTTTTTATTAATAATATTTATATAGGTATTACTATCATAGTTAATCTCATTATCATTATTATTTATATTGCTATTATTATAATTATTATTATAATTATTTTTACCATTATTGCACTCATTATTACTCTCATTATTATTGTTATTGTTATTGTTGATATTAGGAATATTGCCCATATTAATGGATTTGGAAAAATGAATGATATTTTCAGCAATGGATTTGAAAACTTTGAAGAAATAGCTAAAAGATATGGATTCAAAACTAAAAGAGTTAAATCTATATTAAATAAGCGAAAAGGTAAAAGATTCATGTTTATTGAAGATTATACTATTAACCCTTATATGGGTTGCTCTTTTGATTGTAGTTACTGCTATATTAATGGTAGTAAGTATGCAAACAGTACACAATCATGTACAGTTAAATCTAATGCTTATAAATTAATTTACTTACAACTAAAAAACAAAGCAAAAAATGGTGAAAGGGCTATTCTTCTTATGGGGTCTTCTACAGATCCTTATATGGAAATTGAAAAAGAGTTGTATTTGACTCGCGACATTCTTAAATTAGCTAATAGATTTAAGTTTCCAGTTCATATTCTCACTAAATCTGATCTTATATATAGGGATATTGATATTTTAAAAAAAATCCAAGAATCTGCTATTCTTCCTGAAGATACAATAGGTAAACTTAATTCAGGGGTAATGGTGTCCTTCTCATTTTCAACAACTAACAATAAAATAGCTAACTTATTTGAACCATTAGCACCTTCTCCTAATAAACGTTTAAAATCTATAAAACGATTAAAAAAAGAAGGATTTATTGTAGGGGCATCACTTATGCCATTATTGCCTTACATAACTGATTCTGAAGAAGAATTAGATAAAACATTTTTGGATTTTAAGAAAAATGGTGTTGAATATGTTATATATGGGGGTTTAAGCCTTTTTGGTGGTAAAATTACAAATAAAATTAATAAAAACAACAGGAATACTGATTCTAGAACTAACTATTATAATATTTTAAAAGAGTATTTTCCAGAGGAATTAGATAAAACTAAATTACTTTTTAAAAGAGATTACCCTCCAGCTAGATATCAAAAAGATTTAAGTAATAAAGTTAGAAAAATAGCTAAGAAATATGATATAAAAACTTCAATTATTTAAGAAGTATCTAAAAATTATTTTAAAATAAATTACTCAATATTCTCACTTTTTTTAAATTAGTATCAAGTAAAAATAACAAATGCAAACTTATTGGAAAAATAAAAAAAATAAAAAAAGAAGTTAATGTAGCTAGAAGCTACTAATAACATCTCCTAATAATTTAATTGAAGCTTCTTTGTCTGGTCCAATTGGGGAACCTGCTACATATTGGGTTACACCCATTTTTCCAAGAGCTTCTATTTTAGGGATGAAGTCTTCAGGAGTTCCAACAACAGAGAATGCATCCATTAAGTCATTAGTTACAGCACCGATAGCTCCACCAAAGTCACCTTTACCTAAGAATGCACCAAATTTAGCCCCAGTGTCTTCTGGTAATCCGTGTCTTGTAAATACAGGAGGTGGGGAACCAGCTGCAATAAATGCAACTACTATTTTTGCTGCATTTAATGCTTTATCTGCATCATCAGAAATAGAACAACAAGTATATGCTGCAATATCAACATCAGAAATAGATTTTCCAGCAGCACTTACACCTTCTTTTATAAGAGGTACAGCAGCTTCGAAATCTTTAGGATTAGATGCGTTAATTAAAGCACCATCGGAAAATTCACCTGCGGTTTTAAGCATCATAGGGCCTTGTGCGCCCATGTAAATAGGAATTTTTTCTTGTACTGCTTTAGTACCCATTAATTGTGCACCGGATTCAGTTTTTCCTCCAGCCATAAGGGTAGTCATCATAGCAATAGAATCTTTTATAGTACTAACTGGTTTAGTCCATTCAATTCCAAGTGCGTCAAAAGTAGCTTTATCACCAGGGCCAATACCTAATGTAGCTCTACCATTAGAGATTTGGTCGAGAGTAGTAATTGCAGCTGCAGTTATAGCTGGGCTTCTAACATAGGGGTTAGTTACACCAGGACCTAATTTAATAGTATCAGTTTCTTTTGCAATGACTGTTAATGCTTCATATACATTTTGATTGTTATAATGGTCTGTAATCCATGCATATTCAAAGCCAACATCTTCTGCTAATTTAACTAATTTTGCTATTTTGTTTATATCTTCATTTGGGACAAATTCAATACCGAATTTCATTTTATCACCTTTTATATAAAGTATTTTGAATTTTTTTAAGTAAATTCTTATGTATATATAATAATATTATGTAACACTTTTTATTATGTTATATAATATAATGTAATTTGTTATTTGCCCTTAATAGAAAAGTTTATATAGTTTTATTGTAGGGCGTTAATATTATAATAAATTATAATAATATAAATGTGATAATAAATTCCAAAATTAATATTAATCTATATTAATCTAAATTCCACTTCTTTTTAAACTTATTTTTTGTTTCTTTATCTAACCAGTGATTTCCATCGCAAAATGGCTTATTTTCAGATTTTCCACATTGACAAAGAGTTACTTTGTTTCTAATTTCATATTGTTTCCCTTCACTAGATTCAATTGGTATTTTTCCACGAACCCATATGGGACCATCACATTCTTTTTGTTTATCATAAACTATAGCTATTGAGGGCTCAAAATCTATATCATCATAACACTCTTCTGTTTTTTTATCAAATAGTCGCAGACGACCAGAGGGGCATAGTTTAGATTCTTCAATAGCAATTTTTTTAGCTATTTTTGGAGTAATATTTTCTAAATTTTCACTAATAGCTTTAATATCATATGTATCACTTTCATCAACACTATCAATGTTAGTATTGTCTGCCAGCTCCATTAAATTACGAATACCACTAGCTCTCCTACAAAAACGTGAATGATCACAAAGTTCAACTACATCAATAAGTTTCAAGCTATTTGTTTCAAAGATTCTAGCTTTGTTACTAGCTAAATCAACTGAAGCAGTTTCTTCACCATTAAAACCACCTTTGATTTTCCCATGGGTTCCATCACAAAATGGTTTGTTTTTGGATTTACCACACCTACAAAGAGTATAATTTTCACCAATTTCTTCTAAGTTATATTCCTTAACATCTTCAAACTTTATTGTATCTCCATTTTTATCAATAGCAATATTCTTTCTAGATAATGATGTTGCACCTGTAACTAAATATGGTCCATTTTTAAGTATTTTAATTTTCATATTTTATCTCCACTAACTTTAATATCCTTTTTACTTTAAGTTTATTTATATAATTAATATTTATATCCTAATACTAATAATACTTATTAATTTGGAGCTAGTTTCTTCTTAATTTCCATTATTTTTTCAAATAATTTAGGGATATTTTAGAAATCTGTAAATTATAACTTTTTTCATTAAATTTTTTAATTTTACTATTTAATATATATTATAATAAATAATTATATTTAACAAAAAATTAAAATACATACAACTCATTCCAAACTAATTATTTTATATTTGTATTAATGGGTTTAAAGCGTTTATTTGTATTGGTTGTGTGTAGGGTATGTTTTTGACGTGTTTTTTTGTGTTTTTTTCTTTTGAGGGTTTTGTGGGTATTGGTTGTGCCATGTGTTTTTTGGCGTCGGTTGGAGTTTTTTTGTGTTTTTGCAATTGTTGACTATGAAGGCGGTTTTTATTCCACATGT
>JBOFHT010000068.1:0-9585 GCA_051649785.1 Methanobacteriaceae archaeon | reverse complement strand
CGTAATAAAAAGAATATTCAACGGAACAAACCAAAGCAAAACACAAAAAACATCAAACAAAGAAACAAAACTCAAAAACACAATATACAACATCTACAGATCAACACAAATCCCATAAAAAAAGGGTTTCTACAAAGCCCTATTTTTTATATTTTTTTATATTTTTTTACACTTTTTCATATTTCTTAATATTCTTGTATTTCTCCATTCTTCATTATAGTTCCTCATATTTTTTTATATTTCTTTACACTTTTTCATATTTCTTAATATTCTTGTATTTCTCCATTCTTCATTATAGTTCCTCATATCTTTTATATTTCTCAGTATTATGCATATTTTTTTATATTTCTTTTATTTATTTAATTATTTTTATTATTATTTTCATTCTACACCCTTTAACCCAACAGTCAAATATAAAAAAGATGAAATACAAATATTAAATATATAATTAATAAAAGTAATATATATTAATAATTAGATAGGTTATACATAATCAGATAGATATCCACAGTTAGGTTTATAACTATTTACATACTATAATATACCTTATATTATTATAATAAGTTCTATATTCATATTATAATATAATATACTAAGGCAATTCACATTATTAGCTATTCTTTTATAAATTAGTTTAAAAATAGCTAATTTAAAAATAAAATTATTACTAAATTTTATAATTAAATGAATTAAATAAATATTAATGGAAGATACAATGGAAAACCAAATTGAAGAATTAAGAACTAAGGCATTAGCTGCAAAACCAAATATAAAAAAAGGCGGATTTATTACTGTTATTGGTGATGAAGAACAAAAATTCAGGGTTGGAATTGGACAAAAATCAGTTAAACTTGAAATATATATTAAATATGACCAAATCATTGAGGCTGTTGAATCTGGAAAAGTCAATGGACTTGAAATGGCTTTAAAAGAAATGATTGAAAGTGCTGATGATGAAGAAGTCATTGAATATGATGAATAATTTATTTTATGCTTTTTGGTGCTAAAATGTTAAATCCAAGTGATTTTATTAAAGAATCTATTACAGACATTAAAGATAAAGTAGGAAATGAAAAAACAATAATCGCTCTTTCAGGTGGAGTAGACAGTTCAGTATGTTCTGTATTGGTCCAAGAAGCTATTGGTGATAATCTTCTAGCTGTTTTTGTTGACCATGGTTTACTTCGGGAAGGGGAAGCTGATGAAGTTTGTAAAACTTTTGAAAATCGCCTTAATTTCAAATATATTAATGCTACTGATGAATTTTTAGATGCTCTTTCAGGTGTTGAAGATCCTGAAGAAAAGAGAAAGATTATTGGAAAAGTATTTATCGATGTATTTGAAAGAGAAGCTGAGGAATATGGTGCTAAATTTTTAGTTCAAGGAACCATAGCTCCTGATTGGATTGAAAGTGAAGGAAAAATTAAATCTCACCATAATTTAGCTTTACCTCATGGAATGGTTTTGAAACTTGTTGAACCAGTTAGGGAGTTATATAAAGATGAAGTTCGTGAAATTGGTAGGGAACTAGGCCTTCCTAATGCAATTGTAGATAGACAACCTTTCCCAGGTCCAGGGCTTGCAGTCAGAGTTGTAGGTAAACTCTCTACAGAAAAATTAGCTATTTGCAGAAAAGCTAATAAAATTGTTGTTGATGAAATTGAAAAAAAAGGGCTTAATGAATCATTATGGCAATATTTTGCAGTTTTAACTGATACTATGGTTACGGGTGTAAAAGGAGACCAAAGAGACTTTGGTTATTTAGTTGTTATTAGGATGGTTGAATCTGTTGATGCTATGACTGCACAAGTTCCAGAATTGCCTTGGGAAACTGTTAGAACTATTTCTAAGAGAATTACGTCTGAAATATCTGAAGTTACCCATGTATCTCTTTCAATTAGTGACAAACCACCAAGTACAATTGAGTTCGCATAGTTTATTTGTATTTAGGAAATAATTAATCACTAATTAATATCTTAGTACACACATTATCTAGTATATTATTAGATATTATTTATTACCTTATTATACATTATTGTATATTTAGATTATTATATATTATTTAGGTTATTAATATGTTATTAGTAATATTAGCAGGTGTTTAAATGGATAAATCACGGAATTATCAACCAAATATAGATATTACTCGGAATATTACAAATAATGAAACTTATGAAAGTAAGAAATTGGTTATAGCTAAAGATAATGATAACTATTTTAATATGAGCAATAATAAGAATAATAAGGGGGATGTTGGTAGTAATAATGTTGATATTGGCACTTTTAATAATGATGTTGGCAGTATTAATGACATTATTAATGAAGTTCAAAAAACTAAGGGTAAAAACAGTATATCTGGATCTAAAATTAACAATAGTAATTATAATATAAACGGAGATAGTGAAAATATTAATATAAGTGATAATAAAAAAAATAATGTTTATTCTAATATTTTACCTATTAGAAAAGCCATTCCTCTTTTTGCACTTACAGGTGGACTTTACTTTTACTACTGGTTTTATAAAAATGTAAAAAACATTCAGGAGTACCATAATGTAGAAATGAGTCCTAAATTAAGTACTATTTGTCTATTTATTCCGGTTCTCAATTTTATTATTATATATGACTTATTTAAAAAAATGGAAGGGTTTATAGCTGACGAAGGAATTGAATCATATTCTTCTGTATTGATGATTATTACAGTTATATTATTGCTATTTTCTTTCTTATTTATTCCACTAACTATATTCCTAACATTCTGGCCATACTTAAATGTTCAAGAGTCATTTAACGAGTATTGGCTAAAGAAAGAACCTAATTTGCCTATTAAAAGGAGTTTTAGTGATGGGGAATTACTTGTTTTAATATTGGGTGGATTTGTTTTCAGTATATTTGCTCTGGTATTGTTTACAATTTTATTTTCTTTATTAACTTATCCATTTGCTTAATTAGCTCTATTTAGTCCATTTTAAATAATTACTTCACTTTAGCTTCTAATCCAATATTTTATTTTTAATTTATTTTTATTTTATTTTTACTTCTTTTTTTATTATTTTTTTCTTTACTTTTTTTTTAATTTATTATGTTAAATCTATTATATTTAGTTATTATTTATATTATAATATTTATTAATAATTTTAATATTTTCAACCTACTTATCAATATATTCTTTGAATTAATTTTGGATAGTGAATAATCATTATATGTAAGATAGTAGATAAAATCATTAATGAAAGTAAAAACTTATAAGAATTTTCAAATATTAGTATAAATCATGGCAAAATAGGGGGAATAAAGGGATACCTTTATATATAAGTTCTTAATATATTAAAATACATGCATACCTATTGTGTGTGTGAATAATTAATGGAGGTTAAAACTATGAGCGAATTACCAATTGCACCATTAGCAAGAATTTTAAAAAATGCTGGTGCTGACAGAGTAAGTGAAGACGCTAAAGAAGCTTTTGCTGAAGTATTAGAAGAATGTGCTAACAGTATTGCACAATCTGCAGTTTCTTACGCTAAACACGCTGGCAGAAAAACTGTCAAAGCATCTGATGTTAAATTAGCACTCAAAAAAACTTGTTAGTTTTTTTAGCTAAATAACAACTTTTTTAATTTTTAATTACTTTTTTTCTTATTTTTATTAGTTTCATCAATTTTATCATTTCTATTATTTTTTCCAATTATTTTTATATTTATATATCATTAATTATACTATAATTATATATTAATAGTGTTAGATATTGAATTTTTAATAAATACTTGAAAAATTTAATATATCATTTAAACCTCTTTTACAAAAGATACAATTAATCATAGCATTTTATGTGATGATTATAAAATTTAGTTTATGTTAAAAATTTTAAGCTGTGTACTATAATTTACTATTATTGATACTCAAATACTAAAATTAAAATACTAATAAATACAAAGCAATTATATGAATAATTCTAAAAATGCTTACCTTCAGAAACTCACAGCTAACATTCAAATGAAGTCAGTTAAAGTAGGTAAGGATTTAGAAGGTAGTACTCCACCCTCTGTTTTTATTGGTAGATGGAGTTATCCCAAGGTTTATGCAGGGCCGATGATGGTCGCAAGTCAAGGTGATACTTCTATTATGGATTCACCTGAAGATTGGATTCCTCAAGAAAAGGAACAAAGTGAAATTATTAAATATCGCCTAAATCTTGTTCGTGGAAAACAATTAATTAGTATAACTGATTTAGAAAACCCTTTTGTTGAAAAACTTCAGGAAATTTCATTAGCATCTAAATCAATTGATAGTGAAGCTAGTTTTGGTAATACTCCCAGAGGTTCTAGTTTTAATGAGGATTCTACACCACATGGTCCAAGTGGAATTATTAAAAAATTTGATATTGATGAAGTAAGATGGGATAAACAGCTTGAAAAAACTTATTATGATACTGATATGTTAGCTAAAGATGCTGTTATGGATTTACACTCAAAAAATATTCCTTTTTCTAATATGCAAAAAGCATTTTCAGTTGGTGCATTTGGAACTAAAAATAATAGAAAACTAGTTCCAACACGATGGTCTATTACAGCATGTGATACTACAATAGCTAATGAACTACTTAATAAAGTTAGAAATTATCCAATTATTGATACTTTTAGAGTTTATGAATTTTCAAGTTTAAATAATTATTATTTTATAATTTTAATGCCAATGGAATGGCAATATGAATGGATGGAAGCTTTTATCAAAATTTTAGCCAAAGAAGAGTTAATTTTTTCGGACTATGAATTAAATTCTGATAAAAAAGAGTACTCGAGGGTAGGTGGATGTTATTACACTTGTAAAATGGGATTACTTGACCACTTATCTAAAAGAAAAGAACAAGCAGGAGCTATTGTTCTTAGAGAAGCTTACTCGGATTATGTCCCTTTAGGAGTATTTAATGTACGTGAAAATGTTAAGTATGCAATGGAAAAACCATTTAAAGAATTTGAAACATTAAAAGATTGTTTAAAATATGGTGAATCTCAATTAAAGATTCCTATTAGTAGATATGTTAAAAAAAGCGATTTATTAAAAGAACTTTTACAATCTCGCCAAACTACGTTAGATGCGTTTTTAAAACAGGAAAATAGCTAGATTAATTCCTTAAATATTAATGGTAATGAAAATATGAATAATAATAACTATATTGGCAATTATAACAATAATTCTAATAATAATAATAATGCTAAGAATATTAATAATGTATCTAATACATCTAATACTCTTAACACTAATAATACATCTAATAATCTTAATAATACTAATAATTCTAGTAATTTAATTCTTTCATTTAAAAAACCACATAATAAAACAATTTTAGCTATGAAAAATACAATTAATAGCTATTATTCTAAAAACAATAATGCCAATAATAATACTAATAATAGTACTAATAATTCTAATAACAATAAGGCTAATATTCCTAATAATAACAATTATAATTTTAATGAATTATTCGATGAATTAAAAGAAAAAATATCTACTATTACTAGTCATGATAATGTTGAAATTCTTAATCGTGGTAATTCTGCTATTTTATTGGCTATGGCTTCATTTACAGGTTCTATTTTTATTCCGGATCAAGGTGCTTGGAGGGGGTTTAAACAAGCAGGAAAAGTATTAAATAAAGAACTTATTCAATTTAGCACTGATTTGGGGTTAATTGATATTGAATCATTAGAAGATGTATTTATTGAGAATAATATTAAGGATAACAAAAATAAGAAAAAAACCTCAGCTATATTTTTAACTAGTTTTGCAGGATATACAGCTGAACAAAATATTAAGGAGATATCTAAACTTGCTATGGATTATGGTATAGCTATTGTTGAAGATGCTTCAGGTGCTATTAATGATCCTAAAGGAAATTTAGCTAATGGGAAATATTCAGATATTATTATTGTTTCTACGGGTTCTCCTAAAATTATTAATGTTGGTAGTGGTGCTATTATAACTGCTAAATCTAATAATATTTTTAAAGAAAATCCTTTCTTAACAAAAACATTAAAAGCAGATATTGGTACTGTAGCAGGAATAAATACCGAAATTGACTTTGCTCAAGAATCGCTTAAAAAAGCATTAGCTTCTTCAAAATATATTAAAAATAATTTAAATAATATAAGTAATGTTATACATTCTAATAAAAGAGGGATTAATGTTATTATTAAGAATAATTTAAATGAATTTTGGAATTTAAAAAAGGAGCTTTCAGTTATAGGAGGTTCTATGATTACTAAGTGTCCGAGTTATGATCGAGTGAAAGAAAAGGCAATATCTATTGAAATAAAGAATTTGGATATTAATTGCCTTAATAAAGATAATTTAAATAATATAATCATGATTTTAGACAAATATAATATCTAAACTTAATAATTCTATACTTTAACTTTCATATATCTATTGAAATAAAGAATTTGGATATTAATTGTCTTAATAAAGATAATTTAAATACTTAATAATCTATACTTTAACTTTCATATAATCTTAAAGTTTATATATGGTTTGGTTTAATAGTATATACTATTTGTATAATTATATTATTTTGCATAAGTAGTTTAATTTATATAATTTATATTTATGAATTTGAGAATTTTAATTGATACATCTAATTTGATATAGTTAACTTAATATATCTAGCTTAATATAGTTAGTTTAATTTAATTTTTAGTAGTGGAGGAAGTGTTATGTCTTCAGATATTAGTGATAAAGTCTTATTTAAAAAAAATGATGGTAGAACATTAGTAGTTCTTCAAAAATATGTGGGTCTCAAATCAAGAGATAATGGGATATTAACTGTTAATTTAAGAACTCCTGAAAAAGAAATGGATGATATTAAAGAATTTTTTGAAGCATTTGATACATCAGAACCATTTAATATGGATATTGGGGATACAGGTGACTTTGGTATTTATTTTAAAGGTATTTCTCCCATAATTGCACAACAAGATAAAGCAGGCTTTAATTACTTTTTTGTTTCTGTAACTTTACAGGAACTAAAACAAGAAATTGAAGACAATTCTGATGATAATCAACATACTTGTGGTTGTGGATTATAATAGCTAGTTTGCTTTGATTTATATATTTTTAAGTATATATTTCAATTTTTCCTATTTTTTCCTATTTTGCTTCTTAATATTTCTATTTTTGCCGATATTTTATTTTTTTGCTATTGTTGTGACATTATTATTGTTACCTCACCAATATCTTTTATTAGATTTTTTAATAACTCTTTAAGCTATTTCTTTTTCATACTAGATATTTCTTGAGTAAATTCACTTAATACTTCATCTAATAATCCTTCAAGGAATTTAATTGAGCCTGCACACTCATGACCTCCTCCATCAATCCCTGCTTCTTTAATGGAATCTCTTAAATCAATAATTATTTCATTTAAATTAAATCCAAAAATCTTATTAACAGCTTCTGTAGCCCTAATAACTCCAAAATCAGGACCATAAGCTAGAGTTAAAACTGGAATATCACTTTCACTTATATCATTTTCACCACTTGCTTTTGCAGTTTTTATACTTTCTTTTACAATTGTATCATGAACAAAGCCACAAGTTTTTCCAGGAGCTGGGAAAGTAAATCTATGAGCATACTTTTCAATATCTAATACATTAAACAAAATTCCATTATCTAACTTGCTTTGTTTAATATTTGGGAGAGTAGCTTTTAATTGAATATCTACTTTCTTATTGTATGCCTTAAATAATTCATTAACTAGCTTTTTGTGTTTATCGTGTTTATCTACATTTAAAATAGTATCCATAATTCCCCTACCATTCATAAATCTAAGATAATACGCTTCAAAGTCAACACAAGCTGCAATTTTACCTAAATCTTCTTTAGTATAACCTTTTTCTTCTGCAATTTCAATATATCTATCAGCTTCTTTACTCTTTGCATGATCACCAATAGCAGCTATTGCAGGTAAATGTGAAATTAATTCTCCAACATCATTATTAATAATATTAGCTACTTCAGCACCTAATGCACCAGCTGTTATTTGGGAATCTCCACCTACAAGATAGGGATTCACATGAACATCCACAAACTCATCAACTTTTACTTTCCCCTCAATTACTTCCCCTGGGAAATGGTGATCAATAACAATAATCTCAATGTCATAAATTTTAGCTTTAATAAGTGCAAGTAAGTCTTCTTCTGTTGAACCATTATCTAAAAGAACAATTAATGGTAGTTTTTGCCCATGTCTTACTTGATCTTCTAATGCAAATGACAAATCTTTCACAACATCTTCCATTTCATAAAATGGTGCCTTACTAGGTGATCTCTTAAAATAATACCATTCAGCATCTTTTTCAGGACTTATTTCTTTAAGTAATGGAACAACGGCTTTTTCCATAGCTATTCCGGCACATATTCCATCAGCATCTGCATGGTGTCTTACTAAAATAGAACGGCCTTCTAACATTGCCCTTCTTATTCTTCTAGATGCTTCCATCATTTTTGGTTTTAACTTATTTAAAACTTCACTTTTAGTTTTTGGCTTTGATTCTTGTTCTTGTTCTAATAAAAATGGAACATCTTCAACATCAGCTTTTTCATCAAGTGCTTTTTCAATTAATTCTCTTATATCTTTCTCTTCATCACTATCTAACTTAGTAATTGATTCGGATTCTATCTGTACCTTTCCACTATGCTGGTTGACTTCTCCAAGAACTTCTATTATATCTCCTGATTCAATTTCAGGATATGAACGAACTCCTGCTTCATCAAAAGCAGCTGCCCATGTAATAGCTGTTTCATCACTTATTGTGAAAATAGTGGGTCCTGCAGTTTGTTGAATTTGAATAACTTCTCCAATAATACTAACAACCTTTTTAATCATATCACTATTAAGAGATTCAATTTTAGTTCTACTTATATTCTTCTTAAGTGTTTTTAAGTTATAATTAGCCCTAATGGGACTTGGATTCATATCTACTTCATTTCGATCCTTTTTAATTTGACTAACTTTAACTATAATTTCGTCGCCTACATTATAGCTAGATTGGTATTTAGAGTTTATAGAACTAGATTTATTTTCAGTTCTCATTAACCCCCATACTTTTTTACTTAAGCTAACAAAAACTCCAAATTTTTGAACTTTACTAATTTTGCCTTTGTAACTTTCACCAATTTCTAAATCCTCCATTTCGCAAAATGGATCTAAAACATAAACAGTTTCTTTTTTAGTAAGTTGTTCTTCTTTTTCTTTTCTAGCTTTTTCTTGGAGATTTTCTTGGCATTCCTTACAATAATCTAAGTAATCAGAATTTTGGGAAGTATTTTCAGAGTTTAATAGTTTTCCACAACCTTTACACCCATCAATTTCACCAGTTCCTTTACAGAGTTCGCATTTTTCACTTATTTCAATAATACCTTTTCCATTACACTTTTCGCATGGAACATCTTCATCAGATTCTAAGTCAAATTTTGCTTTTGCCCCACTAGTTACTCCTTTAAAATGCCCCTTTAATTCTAAAGTATCTTGAAACCCTAAGCCATCACAGGCAGGACAGGTTTTTTGCCCTTCCACTTTATATCCTT
>JBOFHT010000067.1:0-8134 GCA_051649785.1 Methanobacteriaceae archaeon | reverse complement strand
TAGTTTATATCAAAATCCGCTATTTCAAAAATTAAAACAACTTAAAATGCTTTGGCTTAGCAAATTAAGGAAATTTCTTTTTGAAAAAAATATTTTTGACTATAAATTAACAAAATAAAAAAGGGTTTCTACAAAGCCGAAAATTTAAAAAAAATATTGAAAAGATATTAAAAATAAGATTAAACTAAGAGAAAATAAATTGAAAATAAAAGTAAAACAAAAGTCATGAAATTATTATAATTAAAAAATAAGGAATTAAAAATTATAAAATAAAAAAATAAATTAAGAACAATAAAGCTATAAAACTATCCTCTTTGTTCTTTTGCTTTAAGTCTTAAACCTTTGTATCCGCATTTCCTACAAGTTTTAGCTGCAGGGGGGTTACGAGCATTACATTTAAAGCAAATTTTAACATTAAAAAGTCTGTTTTCTGCTTCCTCAAACTTTGCCATTGAATATCCTCCTTATAATCGTGTGAATTTATAAATTGTTTTAAAATCACTATTCATTTTAAAACCGATAAGTTTATAATTATTTAATTATTAAACTTTACTATTTAAAGTAATTTAGCTAATAAGTAAAATAATAAATTCTAGTATCCCATAAAACTAGAAATAATAGCTACAAACATGAAGTTTACAACATTATACAAATTATCAACTTAATAGTATTTAAATCTTGTTGTTAAATCAAGTGTTTTTTAATATTGGCTTAAAAAATCATTTTGAATTTTAACAACATCTTCACTTGTTTTTGCATTACTATAATCATCAAGTAACTCTTGATTTAATTCAATAAATGTTGGCCCCCATTTAAATGCAGAAATAACATTAATTGCTTCTTCTTTAAAACCTGTAATATACATAGTAGCTACCATTGCCTCAACTGTTGAAAGTTTACAAGCTTTTCCATAGTTAGTAGGATTAGCTGCAACTAAAAAAGGAAGAGCTCTATGATATTTGGCTAGACTAAAAAATGTTGCAGAAGAGCTAATTTGATTCCAAGAACAATCCAGACCTATAATTCCACGTTTAGCTACTGCCTTATGATCAGTAGGAGAAACTGCCTTTTTAGAAAAAGGGTTTAATACAATAGCCCCTTTAGTAATTTGACCAATTTTATAAACAATTCTAACATTACTAGTTTTTTCCATTTTAAAAGCAGTACATTTCTTTCTTTCACATTCACCAGCATGGTAAACAATTAGATTTAATTTATTAGAATTAAGACCAATATCCTTATTATTCAAATTATTATCCTGATTAAAATTAGAATTACCCTTATTAGAACTAATGTTAATATTATTAGTATTATTAAAATTATTGCTAGAATTACTAGTATTGGCACTATTTTTAATATTATTAGTATTATTAAAGTCCATATTAAAACCTAACTATATATCTAAATCAATATTATAAATATTTTCAACATTATCTTTATGAATTTTAAAAGCATCTTCTTCAGACATGATATTATTATCAATAAAATTAAGAGTACGTTTAGGAACAGTTTTGTAACCTAATACAGCACCAGGACGACTATTATCATCAAGGTAATCAGTTTCCATAAGGAAATTAGTCCCTTGAGAAAGTGCAGATTTAATTGCACTTTTACTAGCTATGATGGACGGAGTAAGACCAAAATTAGCTTTCTTATTAACAATAGGTGGTGAAAAGTGCTTAATAAGTTTATTTTGTTTAATTCCAATTTTATCAGCTATTTTAGCAAACTCTTCAAATTCAGTAATTGTAAAAGTTTCACTGTGGATTTGAACAGGACAATCCGCATCTTTAGCTAGGTTAATACCATATTCTAAAAGTTCCATTTGATAATTCATTTCTTCAGAACTAATTTCATAGTGAGGTCTTCCAATTTCACCAATAGCTATAGCTTTTCCATCATTGACTAAATTTTGAGCATAATTAAGTGCATCTTTAAATTTAGCTAATAATTGGTTTACTTTATCTACATCTTCTTGGTCACAGTCAGCGAAAAGCTTTGAAAACTCAGCAGGATGGACACCACATACAGGAAATGCAGTAACATCAGTATTACTATTAATTTCATTACAGTAATCTATTGTTATATCCATAGGTTTTTTTAAGTCCCCATAGCAATCACAAGTCCAAGAAGGTTTATTAGGAATAATCATAACACGACCTCCTACATTGTAAAATGCTTTAGCTACTTTAATAGGGCCAAGACCATTAATATGATCAATATGTATATGATTATCAGTTATAGGAATTTCTAAAGTGTTAGATTGCATAAAAAAGACCTTAAAATAAAAATTACTATTCAAAATTATAATTATTATCCATTATTTATTATTATTATAGCTATTATCCTATAGTTATTATTAATAATAATACTAATTACTATCGGAGTTAATATTACTAATGTCAGAATCATTACATTTAACTTTAGGAGTATTATTTTTAATATCATTATTTTTAATTGTATCTAAAACAGTTTTTACATCAACTTTTGTTTTATAACAACCATCCCTAGATAAAACAACCCCTTGAGGTGAGAATTTAGATAATTTCATCATAGCTAAATTTAAATCTTCATAACAGGCTACACCTAAAACAGATTTAAATTGATTTTCTTTAGCTATTTTTTTAATAAAAGTAGAACCTGGAACAATAAAAACTTGATAACCTTCTTCTTCAGCTTTTGCCTTAATTACACCAATAGCACATTTATTACAGTCATTACAAATTAAACCAGTTTTAGCTAACTTAGCATTACAATCAGGATGTCTAAGACAATGTGGGAGAACTAAAGCTTTATCTTTGTTTGAAATATTATTAAAATCATTTTTATTAACTCTATTTCTTACAAGAACCCCTATATGATCAACTAAATTATCATCAAAACCTAAAAGCTTAGTTAACCATTTAAGAGGAGAATAAAAAATTTCTGTAACAAAAAGAATTAATCTTGGAAAAATAAGAACGTCTTTTTTTATTACAGCTATTCCTAAAACTAGAGCAATGATAAGTAAGACAGCTATAAAAGTAACAATCATAATTGAAAACTGTCCAAAATACTGGAAAACTGATTCTAACATAATAACACCAATAATATTTTAATACAAATAAATCTAACTATTATTCATAAATTTTCTATTTTATAATCAGTATTTCTACTTAATTCAACCCCATTTATTGTTTTATTAATTTTAATACCAGATAATGAGTCACATGAACATAAAATATCTTGTTCTGGGTGAGTTCCAGGAATAATATTACAATCAAGGCATACAGAATCCCCAATTGATAAAACTGTTTTAAGTCGTTTGGAAGATGGATGGTTTTTAGCTAGTGTAATAATAGGAGATTCCATTTCACGTATGATGTATGTCATAGCTTTTATACCTTTTTCAAACTTAATCCCAGTTCCAAAAGCCGAAATAGCAATTAAATCATCTTCTTCCAAAAAAACAGCTATTTCTTCAAGTTCAGGGGTTCCAATAAATAATGTCTTAAATCTCCCAGATTTAACAATACCTACAGTTCCATTTTCACCTAGTAAAAATAGAATTTCATTATTGTTAAAATTAATTTTAACTTTATCAGAACTAATTCCATTATTAGTATCCATTAAATCACAAAAATCCAATAAATTAAGTTAATTAAATAAAGCAATAGCTAGTTATATTAAAATAGCTAATAATTACTATATTCCAAGCAATAGAATAATATTTATTTAAATATAGCTATTCTAAAGATTCTACATTATCACTTTGACAAGATGGGCAAACAACACGTTTACCTAAACCTTTAAACTCGTTATTACAATCCAAACATCTGTATTTTTTAGTCTTAAGGTTTTTAATCTTTAAATCGGCCATTGGGCCACCAACACTACACATAATATCACCTTGTTGTTATGAAATTATTATATTAAATTTATTATAATATATAATTGTTTTTAGAGGTATTAATATTTTTTTATTTCATTTATATAAAATATACTATTTTTGGAATAAATTAAATTACTAAAAAATATATAATAGTTACATAAATAATATTATATCATTTAAAAACCTAATACCTACTAAGAAAAAAGAAGGTAAAAAAATGAGTACTCATCATCTTAAGCAAAAAAACAAATCTGAAAACTATGTTTCTACTAATTTCATAGAAGATTTCGAGAAATTGGCAAAAAAATTAGATGTAATAAAAATTGGATATTATCAAATTGATTCTGAATTTTTTAATAATAACCTAAAACATAGAAATATTATTATTTTAATCTTGAAAATGAATGAAGATATAATTGAATTAGGTCCTTCAAAGAAAGCAAAAGAACTAAATAAAAATTTATATAGCGAAATTCGACAAAAACTAGATATCCTTTCAGAGTTTCTAAATAAAAAGAGTTTAGAAACAGAAATAGCATACCCTAATGAAAAACTAATAGATTTATCGTACTTAGCACAAGAAGCAGGTTTAGGGCAAATTGGTAAAAATGGGCTTTTAATAATTCCGGAGGTAGGGTCAAAAATAAAAATTGGAGCTATTTTAACATCAAATGAAAATTTACCATTTTCTACAACTAATAAACATAAATGGATATTAGACTACTGTAAAAACTGTGAAGAATGTATCAAATCATGTGATAGTAATTCATTAATTATTAGTGAAAATAATAATAATAATAATAATAGTAATGGTAATAATAGTAATAATATTAAGGCAAGTCTTGATGTTGAAGCCTGTATTGGTTCTAAAGAAGGTTGTAGTTATTGTATTAAAAAATGCCCATTTAATATAAAAAGCTATTTAACAATTAAAAAAGAATTCGATGCAATAGAATAATTATTGAACTAATTATTAAATTAAGTATTAAAATTAAAATCACTATAATTTAGCTCTTTCATAATCAAATATTTTCCCAATGACCGTAGTAGTTGAATCAGAACTATTTAAAGATTCTAAATCATAATATCTACCATTAGCAGTGTAAGCTAATTCCATATTAACATTGCGACCTTGTTTTATTTTTTTATCAAAATCTATAACAACAAGTTGAATATCTTCTTCTTTAATCTCATTTCCAATATCAAGAAGATCTTTAATTGGAGAAGAGCTAATTCCAATATTAGGCATACCATCTGAAAGAACTAATATCATAGGTACAAATTCATCTTTCTTTTTTTCAGCTATTCCATAATCAAATGCTTTTTTAAGACCAATTGCCATAGGAGTAGTTCCCCCAACACTAATATCTTCAATTTGACCTAAAAATGATTTAGGGTAAGTAGTATTCGGAACAATGATTTCATAATCACGGCCCTTAAAACCAATGACTGCAAGTTTATCTCGTTTTATAGCAACAGCAGATATTATATTTTTTAAAATAGATTTAAGCTGATTTACTTTCTTATCACTTGTCATTGATCCACTCATATCTACAAGTAAAATGACATCAGCCTTAAGTTTATGCTTCCTAACTTTCTCTTTTAAGTCATCTTTATTAATATTAACATATAATTTAGAATTATTGGAATTAGAAGTAGGATTATTTCTATTATTGTTATTATTAGAATTATTTACATGATTATTATTTAAAATAGAAGCTCTAATGGTAGCATCAATAGCTATATCTTTAGAAACACTAGTATTTGCCTTACTTTTTACATATTTACCTTTATTATTATAATTTGAAGAGTTATTATGGCGACCGCACTTTTTATCCTTGTCTTTGCCTTCAAGAACCATTAAGTTTTTTATATCAAAATTATTGTTCGTTTCAATTGAATTTAATCCTATTTCATAATTATTTTGGGCGAAATTAATATTATTATCATCCCCATCAACATTAGATAAATTAGAGTCTCTAAAATGTCCTTCTGATTTATTGTCATCATCGCTAATCTCTGCATCATTAATATTAGAATTATTGGTGTTATCATGATTATCTATATTATCTTCATCATTATCATCTAATTCATTGTTATTATTACCATTATTTAAATTAGAACCTTCATCTAACTCATTACCCATATTATTGTCATTACCATTATTATTTTCTAAATTATTATTATTATTAGAATTAGGATTAGAATTATTACTCAAATTATTGTTATTTTCATCATTAGAATCATTATTTGAACTATTAGATGTATTTAAGTTATCATTATTATCATTGTTGTCATTATCATTATTATTGGCATTATTATTATCACAACTTTCATTCTCTTCTTTTTCTCGTTCCATATCTTGCTTAGCTTTATCAATGGCATTTTGAATTTGCTGTTTATTATTAGTTTTATCTAGTTCACCTAAAACCAAAAAGATTGCCTCTACTAAATCATCTTCTATAACAAATGGATGATTATTAAATGCAGCTATTGTTTTTGAGGTTTTTAAAATAGATATATCGCTTCTATGACCTTCTGTATTAAGATTTCTTGAAACTCTTGCAATTAATTCAATAAGATCACTAGAAATATTAATTTTACTAAGTATTCCCCTGGCATGGATAATCTTTTCTCGGAGTTCTTTTTGTTGTTTTTCGAATTTAGCTCTAAATGCAAAGGGATCATTACCAAAATCTTCAACTTGACTCATAATAGCTATTCTATCACCAATATCATTAATTGTTGAAACATCTATTTTAAGACCAATTCTATCAGATAATTGTCCACGAAGCTCTCCTTCATCAGGATTCATTGTTCCTACAAGTATAAATCGTGAAGGGTGTGAAATTGAAATTCCTTCTCTTTCAACATTATTTACACCAAAAGCAGCTGCATCTAGAAGTATATCTACAAGCGAATCATCCAGTAAATTAATTTCATCAACATACAAAATATTTCTATTGGCACTAGCTAAAATACCAGGCTCTAAACCCTTAATTCCTTCTTTTAAAGCTTTTTCAATATCTAAAGAACCTACAATTCTATCTTCAGTAGCAGATAATGGTAATTCCACTACTTTCATATTAGAAGTCTTAATTATTTCAGGAGAAATATTATTTTTATTATATTTTTCATCAAGCTTAGTATTATCTTCTAAAACACTATTACAAAACTCACAAAAATTATCAGGGTCTTCAATATGACAATTAAAAGGACAACCATTAAAATATTTAATTTCAGGAAGTAAATCAGCTAAAGCACGAACAGCCGTGGTTTTACCAGTACCACGATCCCCTTTAATTAATACACCACCAATTAATGGATTAATTGCATTTAAAATTAAGGCCTTTTTTACAATGTCTTGGCCAATAATAGCTGTAAATGGGAAAATAATATTTTTCAAGTTGAAACACCTTATTATATCTAATATTGAATATTTTGAGTATATTTTACTAAATTAAATGTAATTAGAATTATTAATAATATTATTATCTTAATTATTAGTATTATTATTAGTAGTTAGATTAGAATTATTAATAATATTATTATCTTAATTATTAGTATTATTATTTTCAATATTGTTATTAGTAGTATTATTAAATTCTTGACTATCCTCTTTCTCATTGAATTCATCGTAGAACTTCATTAAATCATCAAAATCTGGAGTTTTAGAAAATTCGTCAAAAAGAAAGTGAATATCGCTTATAAGTTGAATTTTACGCTCATTTAAGTCAGATATTTGAGAATAATCCTTTTTTAAGTTTAATGAAACAAAAAAGTCATCAGTTTCAATTCCAATTTCAGGACATTCAAGAAAATCCATTTCCTCAAGTGCCTCTTCAAAGTCAAGTTCTTCAAAATCTAAACCTAACTTTTCCTTTAATTCTTCAAATTCTTCATCAGTTAATGGTCCTTCATTAATAAGACCAAGTTTATCAGGATCTATTTCTTTTAATTTATTTTCATAAATGTTAGAGTCAGAATTATTATAATTATTACTATTATTATTCTTACCCTTAGAATCATTACTATTATTGTTAGTATTATTATTATTTTCAGAATCTTTAAAGTCCATTGAGTATCTCCTATTTAAAATAATATATTAAAAGTTATATTTCTTAGGCTCTGTAGAAACCCTATGTTTTTGTACTGATTTATATCAAAATCCCAAACTTCAAAAATTAAAACGACTTAAAATACTTTGGTTTAGCAAATTAAGGAAATTTCTTTTTGAAAAAATTATATTTTTGACTATAAAAT
>JBOFHT010000066.1:0-1953 GCA_051649785.1 Methanobacteriaceae archaeon | reverse complement strand
ATAAGTTTTCACTATTAAATGCAGATCAGAAAAATTATATGATAGTGAAAAGAAATCTAATCTATCAGTTATTATTATCAATAGTTAAGATTATTATATTGTATTTTTATAAAAACTATATAATGTTTTTATTAGTAGAGATTTTTATGTTAATAATCCAAAATATAGATAATTCAAGAGTTGTTGATAGAATATATCCATATATAAAAACAAAAGATAATTACAAAATTGATTTAGAAACTAAAAAAAATATAATAAAAAATGTAAAAGCTATGTTTTTGCATAATGTAGGAAGCTATTGTGTTTTTGGAACAGATAATCTTTTAATATCTTATTTTATAAATGTTTCAACAGTAGGAATATATTCGAATTATTCTATGTTAATATTTCAAGTGAATAATTTAGCTAAGCCTGTGTTTGAAGGAATGGGAGCTAGTATTGGAAATTTAATAGCAACAGAATCTTCTGAAAAAAACTATTCTATTTTTAAAATTTCATATATGATTAATTTTTTTATAAACTCTATATTAGTTATCTGTTTATTTAATTTGGTGGAAACTTTTATACAATGGTGGTTAGGAAATAATTTACTATTAGATAAATTTACATTTATAGTGCTGTTAATTAATTTTTATTTAACAGGAATGAGAGCTTCGATTGGAATGTTTAAATCAAGGGCGGGAATATTTCACGATGACAGATTTATGCCTTTGTTAGAATCGATTATCAATTTAGGAAGTTCAATAATTTTAGTTAAATATTTTGGTCTTGCAGGCATATTTATGGGAACAACTTTAAGTACTTTAAGTATTGTTTTTTGGAATGTACCTAGATTAGTTTATAAAAATATTTTTAAAAAATCCTTATATTTATATTTCAAAACATATTTTTTATATGCTTTTTTAACAGTAATATTGTGTATAATTACTTCAGAAGTTATTGCTTTAATGACTCTTGATAATTCTTTTGTTTCTATAGTGATAAAAGGATTGGTTTCTGTAGTTTTACCAACTATATTTTATTGTTTATTGTTTTATAGTACTTTAGAATTTAAATATTTAGTGAAAATATTATTCAAAAAATTATTAATTAAAAATCAAGATATTAAGTTCTAATATTTCTACAAGAAGAAATGGAAGAACTCTGAGAGTTTTGATATCAAAAATATATTGAGAATTAAAAACTAAGGGAGAGAAATAAAATGAAGAAAATAACTAAAGCAGTTATTCCAGCAGCAGGATTAGGAACGAGAGTTTTGCCTGCAACTAAAGCCCAACCTAAAGAGATGGTGCGACACGTTGCATAGTGAAAAGCTATGCCACACCTAGAGTTAAAAGGTGGAGAACTATATGACTGAGAGGTGGAATGACGGAGTAACGCCCTGAAACGCCTCCCCTAATACTCCGATATGCGATGTAATTCTAACTAAGTTGCATGGTGTAAAGCTCGGTGAAGTCGGCTAAGAACTACTCCTAACATGTTATGATGAGGAAATGCGAATTGAGGAATCGAGGTAGTGATAGGTCGGGGGTCGAATCTATATGGTGAGAATGCACAGTGATGCTGACAAAGTTGCGAATGTACAGGCCTAGAATGGGATATACCAGAAATGGTGTACTTGGAAAAATCCAAGGTAAGTGGTGATGAGTAAGTATCATTTCTATGAAAGTCGCTATATTGTTAAAGGCAATATCAAGCTTACAGGTCTAGAGTAACCACCTAAGTAGATTCTATGATAAGTTATATGGAACGTGGAAAGCAAAGCACAACAAAACAGCTTAGTTAGAGCGTTGGTGGATATAAGTTAAATAGTATTTAACGAAATTTCTTTAGCTTTGTGAGAGTAGGGGCACAGTACCAATGAAACCATGATAATAAGTGGTGGAGGGATAGCCCCAAGTCAATATTATAAATTTATTTTAAATCAGAATTAATAAGTGAATGATAAGAAAT
>JBOFHT010000065.1:0-1741 GCA_051649785.1 Methanobacteriaceae archaeon | reverse complement strand
CATCATCCCCAGGAGATAGCGTTGATATTCATAAAGGGCCAGGATCAAGTGTTTACGTTTCGGCTTCTTCTACCTCTGAGCCTAATATCTTATTAAATGCTAATATTCATTATATTGATGTCTCAGGTAAAACTCTTCCTAGTGGTGGATGGAAACCAAGTGACGGAGTAGAAATAAATGATAAGAAACAATTTATTTCTGTCCAAAAGTCAGATCTTAGTAGCGGTAATAATTATCCTCTTACTTGGAACCATGACACTTATGAAGCGGTAAACGCTAGTCCGGAAATTAATATAACTAATAATACTTTTTCTTTTCCCAATAACATTATAAATAATGCCATTAAAACGGATTTTAGAGTATACTTTGACGGTCCAATTCAATATGGCTTAAACTGGCGAACTAGGGATTCTTATGATACATGGAAAAATGCTAATTCTTTTAATGAAGATGATTTAATTCCGATAGAAGCTCCAAATACTGTAACTGACTCTGCAGTTGTCTCTGCTGGTTCAACTCCAGTTTTAGATAAAGATAAATCATTTACGGTTGCTTTTACGGAGGAGGTATTTTCCTCTGGTGAATTGTCAGAGAATAATACTGGCGATTATTATATCTATCTCCAAAAATTAGGGAAAACTAGTTTAAGAGCAGTTCCTAACTTTGACTTTGGCGTTAATCAAGTAAAGCAATCAAATAATTACTTTTTAGCTAATTCGGTTTTACCACCTACTCAGACTAATTTAAACTTAGATTATAAGTTGGACAACAAAGAACCAATTACAGGTAATCCGATTCAAAATTATTTAACTAATTCTAATGGTACGATCGCACGAGCTCTAGTGATTACTGATTCACAGGCTTTGACTAATACGAACTGGCGTTTAGAAGCTTCTTTGAGTAAATTTATTGATGGCAATAACGCTGAATTAAATTCAGCAATTCAACCAAAGCTAACTTTCAATCCTAACAAGATGACTTTAAAAGGCATAGATGATACTGGAACGCCTAGTAGTGATGCAACTTGGCGGAAATCAGTAAATCCAGTAATTGCAACACAACCAGTTATGACTGCCGATAGTCCACCTATCACGATAATAAATGGTCAAAATGGCAATAGCTCTGCTATAGGCTCATGGTTAGTTGATTTTGGGGATTCTCAAAGTGTAACATTAAATTTTCCAGTTAAAGGGATCAAAAATAATGGAATTAATTCTCAAAAATTGAAATCAACTGTTACTTGGACTCTAATTACTGCTACTCCTTAAGTATAATCTTACATTTTAAGTAATATTGTAAATTACTTTCAAATTTATTGATAAGAATAATTAGGTGTGATAAATATTGTTAAGTTTGTAGTAATAACTATATTTTCAGCATTAATGATCTAAAAAACAGATTTTAAAAATCTTATTTAATATTTAGAAATGAAAATTATTAATTAATGATTAAACTAATTTTAGTTTAAGTCCTAAGCTTATTTTTAAAAATCACACTAATGCATCTACAGTCTATTTAAATTTTCGAATTTTCTTATTCAAGTTACAATCAGAGATAAAATATATTTTAAATATTGGTCTGTAAATTAAAAAATCAATGAATTAATTCATTGATTTTTTCTTTCACATAAAAATATCATGTATATTGCAATTATTAAATAGCAAAACAATTTTTATCTTAAAAAACTAAAAAATAGATATTAATTACTTTAATTTAAATATTTTAATTACTTTAATATAGA
>JBOFHT010000064.1:0-23330 GCA_051649785.1 Methanobacteriaceae archaeon | reverse complement strand
GTTTATATCAAAATCCGCTATTTCAAAAATTAAAACAACTTAAAATGCTTTGGCTTAGCAAATTAAGGAAATTTCTTTTTGAAAAAAATATTTTTGACTATAAATTAACAAAATAAAAAAGGGTTTCTACAAAGCCAATATTTAATAATCCTCTTATTAAACCCCCATTAGTTTAATTTACTTAACTACCTTTTTTAATAAATTATTTAGTAATATTTATTATTAGCTATTTCTTTCTTTGGAAAGATTTTAATAAGTTACTTCTAAATAAAACAAGTAACACTAAAATAAATCCAATTGCCGTCTGAATACTTCCTAAAACATCAAGAACTACAGGAGGGATTGGTAAATCCCAAGGAGGTGAAGTTTTTCCACTAACAAGAGGAGTGAAATAAACACCAACAGCTTTAGAATCTTTTCTAACATTAATATCTTTAGGTTCTATATAATTTACACCAACAATAAGTCCATTTTTAATTCCTTTGTTAATAGATCCTGCAATTGCATTAGCATCATAACCATATTTAGCTACAGAAGCTCTTACAATTTCACTAGTTGTCTCTGAAAACCCCGGTGCATCATTACCATAAACTGAAACACTAACAGAATTTTGAGAAAGGGTAATTGTGCTAGTAAGAGCCTCCCATGCATAAATTTCTTTTAATGGTTTACCATCAATAGGGCAGCTTAAATAATTTTCAGCAGTAGTATAACCAGAACTCCATCCACAAAAATTACATACCTTGGCATAAGGTTCATTCATAGGATATCCTGTTTGGTTAATATCTACAGGGGTAAACATATCTCCAGTAGAAATCCCTGCATGAAGATTTACAGCACCTCCACCATATTTTTCACCAGAATCTTCAGCTACTTCTTTAAAAACTTGCCCTACAATTTCAGTAGCAGAATAGCCATCCCTAATCATCCTACCAATATTAATAGCAGTTTCTTTTCTTACAGTATCTGCTGTACCATACTGAGGGTTACCTCCAGTATTTCTTAAATGTATAATTGCTCCTTTTTGCCCAGGAGGTAAAACCGCCAATCCTCCAGAATAAGGAGTTATTTTAATAGTGTCATCACTTTCAACAGTAATCATATATGCTTTAAAAGAACCCCCTACTGCAGCTCCAATAGTGGGACCTCCTACCATTAAACGAATCCCAGAATAACCACTTGCAACAGAAGCACCTAAAGATGCTGATGCACCATTTTCTAAATTAGAAATTGAATCAACAATAGCTCCTAGCCGTGCATCAGATTTACCTTCCCCTCCAGATAAAACAACAAATTGTTTTTCTTTAGACATTAAAAATGTTGATTGGAACATATTTTGACCAAACGACATACTTCCTGCAGCAGCACCATTAATATCATCCCCTGTAGGATCTGTAATAACAATTACATTAAGAGTAGCTGCAACTGAGCTAATAGATAGCATAACTACTAATATAATAGATATTAGAAAAATAATTTTAGGTGAATTTTTAAATAGGTATTTTGATAAAATATTATGTTTCAATTTTACCCTCCTTAAATGAAATTTAATAAAATGGCATTATGTGCCATTAGGATTGGAATTATTAGATTTAAGACCTGTATTTAAAACAGCCCCACTATTATCACTATTTTTATTATTTAAGTCTGTTTTAATAATAGAAAAGTCTTCAATTACATTAACTGTTACAATTCCTGTTTTTCTATCAACAGTAATTGTTGCAGCCACAATTGGATTTAATTTTGTACCTGGAATTGTAGTTCGCATTACAAAAGTTTCAGCATTTGTTATGGCCTCATTAATAGGTATTTCCCGTTTAGATGTTACTAACATATCTCCCTGTATATAACTACCTGTTCTTAGTCCTGAGCCTGCTACATTAGCCCTTATACTATCAATAGGTACGATATCATTCCCTTTGATAATTATACCTGCAATTGGAACACCATCATCTATTTCTGAAGTAGATGCATATCCCATATAAGTTATAAATCTCCCTGCAAAGATTAAAAGAAAAGCTAACATTATTATAATTAATGTATCTCTTTTAATTTTAATAAACATAATGTCGCCTCCAATAAAAGAAAATACTATGATAAAGATTTGAATTATTGAATATAATTTTTAGACATATTATATAATGTATCTATGAATTTAAATATGAATTAGATATAATTTATACTATAATAATATATGAATAATGTTATATTAATATTTAACTATTATAACAGATAATTGGCTATAAAATTAATATTAATTTAAGTAATTAGATTTTAATAATTCTTCAGCAGGATCCATTCCCTGAGAACCAATAAGTAAAATAACATCATTATTATTAGCTAAATCTAAAACAACATCCAAAGCATCCTCTAATTTATCATAAAATAAATAATTATTGCAATTTTTATTATTATTATTATTATTATGGGTTTTATTAATATTAGAATAATTAGTTTTAATATTAGTTTTAATATTATGAGTGTTATTGCAATTAGAATTATTATCAGAATTAACCGAATTTAATGTATTTAAAAATACATTTTCTTCTTCTTTAGTTACAGTATTTAAATTATCAACAAAATCACTACTATTTGTAATAATTAAAGAAATATTGGAAGAATTAATATTATTAAACTCATTAGAGTTATTTGAATTATTTAAAGAAATAAAAGCATCAACAATAGCTTTAGCATTCATTTTATTAATTTCTAAACCTCTAGAACCTCTAATCGAGCAAACTACAAAAAATGAACCATTTTTATACTCGTTATTGCCAATATAATTATAAGCAGCATTTATAGTGGCTTTAATACCTTCAGGATTATGTGCAAAGTCATCAATTATAAGAGGATTTTTATTTATTATTTTAAATCTACGATTAAGAGAATTATAAGTTTTTAAAGCAGCCACAATGTTTTCAATAGGAATATCTAATGATATAGCTCCAGCTATAGCAGCTAGAGTATTTTGAATAAAGTGATTGCTTTTAAAAGGTAAATCATCTAAATTAATTATATTCTTAGAGTTATATGTAATATTACCATTATTGTAGATAATAAAATCAATGGATCCATCTCTAGAATTATTGTTGTTATTATTATTAGAATTAGATATGGAATCAGCAATATTAGTATTATTAGAATTACCAATATTATCATTATTCATTGTGAAAAAGAATATATTAGAATTATTAGTAAAGCTAGCTATTTTTCTAACTAATTCATCATCATAATTTAAAACCAAAGTTTTTGAAGAATTATTGTTATTAATATTATTATTAATATGAGTATTATTAGCAATAGAGGCATTATCATTAATATTATTTGAATTAATATTATCAAATGACTTAGCAAATGTAAAAACCTCATTAAATACTTCATCAATTGATTTAACAAGGCCAATATGGTCCAAATAGATATTGGTTATAATACCAACATCAGGAATAATCGCATTAGCCATTAAAGAAGCATGATTTTCCATTAAATCCCCAAGCCAACCTTGAACTTCAGAAACTTCAATAACTAGATAATCAGGGGTATAATCCAGATTAGATATTTGTTTAGAAATCATTGGATCAATTAGAGTATTAAATTCAGATTTAGCATCAGTATTAGTATAAATATTTTTAGAATTGCTTTTATCAAAATTATTATTCTTATTCCCATTATCCTCATTCTTAGTATTATCCAAATTATTATTATTATTATTATTATTATCCTCATTATTGCCGTTACTAGCCATAACTCCATTATTATAATTTAAAATATGGTAAAGCATATGAGAAACAGTTGATTTCCCATTAGTTCCTGTAATAGCTACTCTTTTAGAGTCATGTGCAAAATTACCAATTGTCCAATTTAAAGCAAAAGCATTGGCTATTTCAATTTTATCAATAACAATAAGACAAACATCTAGCTCCTTAGCTAGGTCAAAACTATTTCCCCTAGGATCAGAAGTAATAATCCCTGCTAAATTCTTTTTTTTAGCTAGTTCAATAGCTTTTTCATTAATCCAATGCCTTATAACAATATCTCCAGATTTTGCTTCACCTAAAAAAGTGAAAATTCCAGTAAAATCATTATTAGGTCCAACAACTTTAGCAGATATTATACTAGCTATTTTATGAGTATTAATACTATTATTAATGCTATGATCATTAATTCCATTTCCATGAATATTCATTTTATTAGTATTCCTTTCAGTAATATATATTTTATAAATATCTCTTTTATAATAATTGGTCAAAGTTCTAATAACTTACATAAAAAAGAAATAGTAAGAAAATAAACCAATTCCACAAATTATAACTGTAGTCAAGTAATATATAGCAATAATTTTAGGTTCAGACATTCCTTTATGATGCAAAGTATGATGTAACGGCTCAACTGGCAATCTAATGATTTTTGACCTATGGAATAAACTAACAACAACTGAAAAAATTGGAACTGCTAGTGCCAAAGCTCCAAAGTAAGGATTATTTGTAATTAATGCAGCTGTAACATATCCTGCACCTAAAGCAAATGAACCTGTATCTCCCATAAATATACTGGCAGGATATCTATTAAATACTAAAAATCCAAGAGTTAAAGCAGTTAAAAGAACAAATGGAACCATACCATCTATATTACCACTTAAATATAAGAAAATTATATTAGAAAATGAAGCAATGGCTATTATTCCCGCTGCTAAACCATCCATCCCATCAATAAGATTTACTGTATTAATTGCACCTACAATAGCTATTATAGAAATTGGTATAGCTAAAAGTCCAATATAATAACCACCTAGAGTCGTGAATACGCCAGTAATAGCTAGAAATATTCCCAGCACAACTTGAGCAATAATTTTCTCAGTTTCACCAGTTTCATATTTAATAGATGCTTCACCAATAATTTTCATTTTTCCAGATTCAACAAGGCCTTCCAGTTCTTTTTTTGCATTAGGAGTAGCTGCACGAACTTCGTCACCAGGATAAACAAGGAGTTGGCCTAACTTTACAGGAGCTGTAGATATATTAGTAACAATTTTTTGAACTTCCTTAACTTTGAGGCCAATTAAATCATCAATAAAACCAATAATTCCTGCAGAAACAATAATAAGAACTAGAACTATAATCTCAGAGTTTCTAAAATAAATAGCAGCAATGAAAAGAACAGTTAGAAGCATACCAATTCCCCCCATTGTAGGGGTTCCTATTTTATGCTTGTGTTCTGTGACAATTGGCTTATCACCAATATCAGCTTTAATTAATATTTTTCGTATGAAAAAGACAAAAAATATAGTTGCAATTAGTGTAATTAAAAACAAGACTATCAAGTTTTCAATGTTAATGTTAACTAGTGTATTATTAAAGTAAAATCCCATAACATTCATATTATCACAAATAATAGATAAATTAAGTAAAAGATAAATTAAGTAAATAATAAGTAAATAATAGCTAAATAATAACTAAATATAAATTAATAAATTAAATTATATTGTATTATTTTTATAACAATGATTATTTGTTTAAGCTAATAAATAAATGTTACTACAAATATTACTAGAAACTTTTTTTAGGGAAAAAATAATAGTAACATAATGGAAAAAATAAAGGTTAAAGAAATAGAAGAAAACATAGAATCAAATAATAATAACTAGAAAAACTAACAGTAAATAATAGTAAAATAATAGAAAAAATATAAAATAATAATAATTAACTCTGAATATCAATACCAAAGCTACGGGCTAAATCATAAGCTTCTTCTTTACTCTCTGCCCTAATAGTAATACGTTCATATCCTTTAACACCATGAACAACAAAAGGATTAGTATTAAAATCTTTAAAAGGTTTATTAACTACACTAGGATTGAAATTTTTATGAAATTCTTTAGGAGAATTATTGATGCCAACAGGAATTTCTAGGGAAAAATAGTTGCTAATATTATTTTCTAGTTTATTGGAATTAAATTTACCAGTAGCCATGTCAATAAGGGAGCAAAGAGGACTAATATTAGTTGAAGCGAAAGAAAGATAACGAGTTCCACTTGGGCGTGAATTAACTTCAACACAATATAATTCATTGTTATTATGAGAATAAATAAAATCAATATCAATAGTGCCTTCTGCTCTAAGATTTTTAGCTATTTTCCTAGCTACATCACGGATTTTGCTATTAAAAGCTTTGTTTTTATTTTTATCTATTTTATCAATTGATAATGGTGCGTAACGAACTTTATTAAGCGGGTGAATCCCTTCTAAGCTAGTTTCACCTTTAAATGTAGGAACTAATGGGAAATATTGTTTATTCCAACTAAGAACTTCAATAGATATTTCAACACCATCAATGAATTTTTCAATAAGTGCAATGTCAAAATTAGACATGTATTCAATAATATCTGCTTCATTTTGAGCTATTTTAATATCCTTGCCCCCCTGACCTTCAGGTTGCTTTAAAACACAAGGAAATCCACCAATATCATTCACAATTGCATTTATATCACAACATTTTTCATCATTACCTCCATTATTGTTAATATCATTAATATCAATATTATTATTATTAATAGGTTTAATATTAATATATTTAATATAATCAAGATTATATTGATTTAAAATATCGGAATTATCCATATTGCTAGATTTATTAACAATAACTGCAAATGGAGCAGTAGCTACATCTGCTTTAAGCAAAAAGTCCTTAGTTTTAATTTTATTTGAAGTAATTAGAGTAGTGTAAAGAGGAGAAGCAATGACAGGAATATTATAATTAAGCTCTAAATGTCTTTTAGTAATAGAAACATCAATTAAAGGGTTGTCAATACCAATTAGGGGAATAACTGCATCAATTTTATTATTAGTGGCTATTTCAATAGGTTTAGAAAATCCACGAGGAACAATATGAACAATGTCGGCTAAATCAAGATTAGGAGAGCTAGGATTAGATTCTGTAAGAATACTAGATATATTCTCACTTTGAGTGTAAAAATAAACATCATCAAAAAGCCTTGCACCAATAAATAAAATTTTCATAAAATCACCTCTTGTAAAATTAACAAACAGTCCATAAAAATCATAAATCTAAGCTAATACCTACATAATTAGCAATGTAAATTTAATTACTAATACATATTTAATTACTATTTATAAATCCAAAGTATTTAAAATAATTCTTTCTAAATAGCTTAAAGATTCTTGAATTTCAGGAGATAAATCAACACCAATTCCCATATTTTTAGGGACAACCCCAACAATAAGTAGTTCAAATGAAATATCTAACTCAAGATACTTAATTAAAAAAGATAATGACATAGAATGACTCGAAATACTCATATTAGCTATTTTATCTTTGCCAAATAATTTAATATTACCATAATTAAGACTATTATTAGAATTAGAATTAATATTAGAACTATTATGGCTGTTAAAACTATTATTTCTATCTATAACATTTGCACCATATCCCCTATTAAGATCTTTGTTAACAAAACTAGAATTAACATTGTCATTATTAGAATTAATATTATCATTATCACTATAATTATCGTTATCATTAGGTACTATTTTAACAGCATCAACAATTATAATATGGCTAGGAGCTTCATTTTTAATTTTACCAGTAAAGTTTTCAGGAACAGACCCTGCATTAATTATTACCAGATTATTAGAAACATTTTTATTAATATTATTTTTAATATAATCTGATAAATTATCAGCAAAAAAAGGACCTAAACCATCATCACTACGTAAAGGATGACCAATTCCTAAAATAAGAAGCTTTTGACAATTATTTAAGAAATCAGCTAAGTCATCTTCAATACAATTTGTATTAACTGTATTATTACCATTAATATTATCAGCATCGTCCGAGTTAGAGTTAGTATTAATGTTAGCATTAATATTAGTATTAATACTATTGTTAATATTATTAATATTATTATCCATAAAATCATAACCATTAAATTAATTAGTTCCACAATAAGTAAGATTAACTGTTTCTAAACCTTCACCCATAATATAAGAAAGATTGAAATTTAAATTATCGCCTTTATTGACATCAATTTCAAAATCATCATTTATTGGAATAATAAGAGGAGGATTAAACATAGGACTTGGACCACAAATAAGATCATTATTAAGTAAAGCAATAGTAGTTATTTTAATCCCATTAACAACACCATTAGAACTTGATTTAAGATTAAGTTCGACATTAACATTTTTATTAATATTTGCCATGAAATCAACTGTATTAATAGTAATAGAGTTAGAAAGTACTTCAATATTAAGATTATTTTCATCATAAGCTATATTGTTAATATTTGTATTAACAGCTTCAGCTATATTAATAATACCTTTTGGAATAACCACTCCATTAGAATTAAGGTATTTTAGGCAATTATTAAGAACCGGAACTTGTTCTTCATCAATTAAAGCTGTGTCAAGCATTTCACAAATAATAAGATCTACTTGAAATTTATTAGAGTCATTTTTATTACTAAAATTGCTACCAAAGTCAAATGTAGAAGCATCCTCACTAATTACATTAACATTATTAAGATTATACTCTTTAAAGTTTTTAAAAGCACACTCAGCAATTTTAGAGTCAATATCTACAGCTATTACCTTATTAACATAAGGTGCTATAAAAGATGTTAAAATTCCACTGCCACAACCTAAATCTAAAACAATATCATTTTTAGCTATTTCAGGCGTTTTATAATTAATATAATCATTAATTGCATTATAAAACCCTACAACACGAGTTGTATCGTTAATCAAGTTGTAGTGATAAGGAGTAGTAAATTTCATAGTATTTCCATTAAAATTATAGCAAATAGTGAGAAAATAATAGATGTTAGCATTCCAAGAAAGAATGAGAATAATAATAATAATAATAGCAATAGTAATAGTAATAGTAATAATAGTAATGGTAATAGCAATAATGATAATGAGGATAATAATATTGGTATTATGAATAATAATATCAAAATCAATACCCATATCAATAATATCATTAAAAATGGAGATAATAAGATATTAGATAATTTAGTTAGCTATTTATGAAAATAATGCATAGAGAATAGCTATAAATATAACACCTAGCCCATAAACCCCAAATCCTAAAATAGCTAGAACATAAGATATAATAAAGACAAATGCAAAGATTCCTACTATTTTACCTTTTTTATTTCTAATAAAATTAACAAATGATCTAACAAACTCAGATGGAACATAATAAGCATACAGGCCATCAGCAAGTTCAAAAACTGTTAAGGACAATGAATCCATAATTTTAATATCTTCAGCTAGTTTAGCACGTTCGCCAGCTTGACGTCTACTTTTACCAATACCTCCACGAAGTTTAGCACCATTGTTTAAAGCAAACCACGAGGAATCAATACCTGCTCTTAGAGCTAAGTCTTTAGTAGGAAATCTAGCTATGAAATCATCTCCACCTTCACGATAGCCTTCAATTTGACCTTTACATTCCCCTTCAACATAGTCCTTAATTCCAGTCATAATTTCTACTAATTTATCACGACCGTGTTTATTAATAAAACCAGTAGAATCTACCATATCAATAAAAAGGTAATTTTGATAAACAGGAGCTTCACCCTTAGTTCTTACAAAGTTAGAATCAAATGATATTCCATATTCACCACCTAATTTAGTAAATCCCACAGCTGGAACATTTCCAATATCACTAGTGAGAGTAATACAACGCTCAATAGCTGCTGCACCAGTCATACCAATAGCAGCTCTAACAATTATATCGTAATCTAAAGCAATGCCTATAAGTTTAATAGCTATTCTAATAGCATCATTTTTTGAAAGAAGCTTAGCTACTAGTTCAGATTGACTCTTTTCAATAATTTCTCCTTTTTCAGCAACTATTATTTGAGCAAAGTCATGAATAATACGACTTTCTTTTGATAATTCTAAGTATAAAAAGCGGTCACTACCCATAATAATATTACTTAAAAGAGCATATTCATCAACCTTATTTTCAGCTGGTTTTAATTCATAAAAATGATGATTTTCAGGAATATTTTCTTCCCCAATATCACGAAGGAGATTAATGAATATATTATCAGTAGTAATTTGAGCTTTTTCCAATTCAACAAGCATAGTTTGAGTATAGTTAATCATATCCACATAATCTTGTTCAAATGGATTAGTAGGGTAGTATCTAGTACCTATGCTTATGACTTTCTTACCAATAAGTGCATTAAATAAAGATTTTACAACCAGCTAAAACCCTCCTTTGTTATTAGATTTACTTTTAAACATACCTTTAGACTCATCTTTAGATTTATTTTTAGATTTAGTTTTATCTTTTAGACTAGTAACTTTATCTGAAACTGAATGAAGTGTTGTAATATCACTTTTAACTAATTCAATTTCAAAATCACCAGGTTTTTCAAGGAGCATATCAGTTTTAACCGAAACAATTGGAAACTTCCAAGAAGCTATTCTTCCAGCTATGGTACTAGCTATATTACGAGAATTTTTCTTAATAAAAAGCTCATCATTAGAATTAACACGAATGTCTATATTAAAAGGAGCTTCCTCTTCAACTTCATCAGAATAAACAATATTAATTTCAAATCTTCCAGGTTTCATAAAAAGGTCGTTTCTAACAGCTATAAAAGGATTTTTATTTAGATTAAGTCTATCTCCAATTGTAACTGAAATATTACCTGCATTTTTAACTGCTTCTTTATAATCCTTAGGATGTAAAAGAACAAAAATAACCAAAGGAGCTGAAGATTCAACATCATCAACCATATTCATTATTTTACCAATAAATGGAATTTTAGAAAATATTCCTTCAATTTTAGCTCCTGCACCATTATCATTAACTTTACTAAGACGTTCAATAGATTCACGAGCTATATTAAGAGGTGAAAACTCTATACCTTGTTTTGGATAGAAAACTTCATATCTTTTATTTTCAAAATCAGAAAGTCCAGAGGAGCAAATATTTTGAAGAACATTTTTGACTTTTTTAGGTTTTTTAGATTCACCAAATTCAATTTCACCTTTTTTAGTGTCAATTGAATAAGGAATACGCATAGAATTAATATCTTTAAATTCATCAAAAAACTCTCTAAAATTATCATTAGAAATAACTTTAGCATTTTCATTACTAGCTAAATTAAGAATAAAGTGATCAGCATCAGTTCCACGTGGAACAACAGTAATTTCGCCATTTTCAACTAGTTCTTCAAAGTCCTTTTTATTATCTATTTCATGCTTTAAAGGAGCATCAGCTATTATTGCAAACTCATCACCATTTTTTTCTAGTTTCTTAACAGCTATAATAATATTGTTAAGTTTAGCTTTCCCTTCGCCTTTTTTATGGTGAGCCAAATTTGATCCATCAATAATAACTTTCAAAATATCACCCCAAATCTTAATGTTGATAAAATAGCTAATTTAATAAGTAGTAGCTAGATAATTACTTAAATACATACTCATTGAATAAATGATAGTATAATATGTATTAATAATATAAATACTATGTTTAATATGATATTTAAATTTATTGAAAATTTAGAAAAAAATAGTTTAAGCTCTTTAAATCTTATTAAATCTACCTAAAGACAATTTATTACCTTTAACTTCATTTAAAACAATGTTGATATAGTCATCCTCAATATGATAAGTATTATATGAATTAATGTATTTAGCTCTTAATTTTGAAGAGGAAAAGGAACCAGCATTAACAAATAAAGTACTTTCCATCTTCCATAAGTTAGGAACATGTTTATGACCACAAATAACTAAATCAACATTAAAATCTAGTAATGTTTTTAGAATATCCCCTGCATCAGTTAAGATATTACGTTCTCTCCCTGTTTTTGGAACTGAAATAATATGATGATGCATAGCTACAATAGAAAAGTTAGAATTAGAGTCTGAAATAGATAGTTCATGTTCAGCCCATGATTGTTGAGGCCTACCAATATGCCCACTGGCAATATCGGGCTCACTACTATCAAGGCCTAATATAAATAAATTATCATCATCTTTTGTTAATTTCCAGCTACATTCACCAATAATTTCTTCAAATATTTCATATCCAACATTTCTAGCATCATGATTACCTGGAACAGCGAAAAAAGGAGGTTGAATTGTATTTAAAAGCTCTTTAGCTCTTAAAAACTCAGTGTAATAACCATTATCAACAATATCTCCTGTAATTAAAACCATATCTGGATTTAAATCATTGATTTGCTTTATACCTTCATTGAAAATTTTTTCGTTAAAGTATTCCCCGCCAATGTGCAGGTCTGAAATATGTGCTATAACAGTCATTTAACCACAACATAGTTAAGAATAATTAATAATTTAATAGAATAATAATGATAATAATATAATTATATAGTAATTATAATAATGAAATAATGATAGAAAGATAATTAGAATAATAATAATAATAATAATAGAATGATAATTATAAAACTAATGATAATAATATCAGCAAAAATGATTAATTATAATTAGTATATGAGATATAATAGTAAATTTAGCTAGCTAATTTTAAAATAGCTTCAGCTAAATCACCATTAGATTCTTTTAAAGCTTTTTCAGCTTCTGTTGGACTTACATTAGCTTGATGAGATACCATTTCAATATCTTCTTCAGGAATAATCATTTCACGAGCTTGTTCGTTAGAAACACCTACAATTTGATAAGTTTCTTGACCCATAGCATTCATTAAACTAACTTGAGCATCTTTAATTACAATATCTTTATCTTCACAACGTATAATCACTTCTTCAACATTAGAAATGTCTTTCATTTGCATTCCCATTTTCTTCATCTGTCTTTCCATTTGTTTAAGTTGTTTTGGGTTCATTCCTGGAATCATTTTAATACTTCCTAAAATTAATAGATAGTAAGGCAATTATAATAATTATAAAAAGTAATAATATAAAAATTGATAATTATTATAATTGATAATTATGATAGTTAATATAGTCAATCCAATTATTATTTTTATTTGAATTAGTTATATAATTACTATTAGTCAATCATTCAATATAAATTTTATTATTAATATAAAGATATAATAAAATTTAATAGCATAGTAAATAAAAAAAGTAGTCTTGGGCAAAAAGATTTTCCCTATAGAAAAATTTTCTTTATTTACTAATCCAATGATTTTAATTAAGTTTGGATTTAGAAATTCCAAGTTTTGGCCATAGCTCCAAAGTAAATAAAAAAAGTGAAAATATTTATTAATATGATAATAAAAAAATAATAAGTAGAATTAGAGAATAATAAAAAATTAAATATTTAATCTATTATTAATCACCTTTAATTCCTTTTCTAGTTTTAACAGCTTGACCTGTTGTAAAATCCATTATCTCATTATGATTTAAAAGAGATTTACCAAAAGCTAAAAGCTCATCATTTTCATTAACAATTAAAACTTCATCTTTAGCTTTTATATTAGGATCACAAGTAATTACAAACTTAGAAAATACACTTTTACCTTCTCGGGCAAAAGATTCAGCATCGCTATTAACTACAATCCTATTGGAAGGATATTTCATCATCCTATGAAGACGCCTAGCTCCTTCATAAGATAAAACAAAGAAACTATCTGAGGCACGCATGTTAGCTACTATTTCTTTATTTGAATAAATATGTCTTATTTTGCCTGTTTTTTTACTTTTTTCAATTTCAATTTTTCCTGCAAACATAGCATCACCAGCACCGATACCAAACTGGTAGTCTGCAATAGCTATTATATTTTCTTGTTCTGTTAAATGATACTTAATAGAATTAGAGTCTTTATGAATATTATAAAGACCAAAACCAAACTTAGATACAACATCTGAATGAATTAATATTTGGCGATAGTTTTCAAAGAATTTATTAATAAAGTTTTCAACAAATTCTAAAGCATCAACATCAGCAATACTAGGGGCTTCATTTTGAGCTAAAGGATAAGCTTCATCAATATTTAATGGGATTAAACAAAATGGAATATCTAAAACCATAAAATCAGTATCATCTAAATCTAAGTCAATTTCCCCTCCATAAACATAGAAATCATTATTTTTTCTACTAAAAACATCTTTTATATATTTTGAATAAGGTTTTCTAGTCGGCGGTAAAATAACTAAATCACGTTTTTTAGGCATATCAGAAAGTTTATTTAAGTGACGAGTAACTTCTGCTCGTTTTAAGGATTCAGGGCCAGTATAGAAAAATGCAGATTTTTTAGACATAGGATCATATTTTTCTAATTCATCAGAATATTCTCCTAAATGACGGCAAGCATCAAGAAGTGCAGGGTGAACTCTACAACGCTCTTCAACTAGTTCCATAAGACTACCTTCAGATATTGCTTGGCGAATGGTCCTAATTTCAGCAAAGCTAACATGAAGATTGTGTTCAGCTATTAATTGGATTCTTTCATATTTTTCCATAGCTCTTAACTCATCAACTTTATATTCACAACAAACACGACAAGAACAAGGCATTTCTGTTAGATTTTCAAGTTTATAAGTTCCTCTAACAGTTAAAAACCTATCATCATTAGCATAGAGAATATAAGCAGCTGAATCAAATAAATCACATCCCATAGCCACAGCTAAAGCAAAAACCATAGGGTGTCCTGCACCCATTAAATGACGTGGTTTTGAGTCAGGCAAATGAGATACAGAGTTCATTACAACATCAACAAGGTCTTTGTACTTATAAGATTCCATTAACGGAACAACAGCACCAATAGGGTACAAGTCAAAGTCCAATTTAGCTAATTCCTCTGCACATTTAGAACGCAATTCTGGAAAAGTAGAACCTTGAACAACAGAATTAAATAACATTCCTTCATTAGCCCCATTTTTAGTATTTTTAGCTATTTCTGAATTATAAGCTTTTTTATAAGCTTCTGCTTCTTTAGCACGTTCTAACGTGACCATCATATCTTTTTCTGCTTTAGTACATGTAACATAAGGAGCTGTTGGAATATCAAGAGAAGTTCCTATATCAGTTCCAATTAAATTTTGGAATTCTAAAACTTCTTTATTAGTTATTTCAATATCCCCATAAACAGATAGCTGAAAAGAACCAGAATCTGTCATAACAGGACCTTCAAAATTAATTAACTTGTGAATACCCTCAGAAATTGCTTTTTTTCTTAGTTCATCGCTTTTATAAACTATGTATGAGTTAGTTATAACAATATCCGCACCAAATTTCTTAACATCAATTGTTTGTTTTCCCGGATGAATTACAGGCATCAGTGCAGGAGTCGTAATAGTACCATTTTTTGTTTTAAGAGTCCCTAAACGAGCTCTATTATCCTTTTTTTTAATTTCGAACATTTGAACACCATAAATAATTTAATTAATTAATATAATTTAGATATATTTATTATTATTAAAATAATTGCCTCTGAAATTCATATTATTTCTATTAAAGTTAATATTAGAACTAATATTAATGTTATTACTATTATTTTTATTATTAATGTTATTAATAGTATATGTGTTAAAATTACTACTATTATAGTTGATATTCTTATTAAAATTATTATGGGTAAAATTTTTTATAATACAACTTATCATTGAATAAATATAATTTGAATTATGCATAATATAATGATTTCTCAAATGCACAGACAATATTACAGTGTGAATGTAATTATTAGAAAAGTATTTATAAAATAACAATTGCAGAACAATTTTACAATCAAATTGTAAAAAATTCACAATTAAATTAAAATCATTAAAAGCCATAGTAGAGTATAAAAATAGTAAAAAATTATTAAATAAAAAATATTAAAAATAAATGAAAAAAAGTAAAATAATGATAATAGAAATGATATAATAAAAAATTACATCATTGGAGGCATACCACCCATACCTCCCATGCCACCCATATTTGGAGGCATGTCACCCATATCATCATCGGAAGTAGCTTCTAAACCACCTCTAGCTGCGACCATATCATCAATTCTTAAAATCATTTTACAAGCTTCAGCAGCTGAAGAGATAGCCTGTTTTTTAACACGTTGTGGCTCAATTACACCTGCTTCTTCCATATCAACTACTTTACCTGTGAAAACATTAATACCCATAGCACTTGACTTTTCATGAGCAGCACGAAGATCAACTAAAACATCAATAATATCAAGACCAGCGTTTTCAGCTAAAGTTCTAGGAACTATTTCTAAACTTTCAGCAAATGCATTAATAGCTAATTGCTCCCTTCCACTAATACTATCTGCATATTCTTTAAGACCTTTAGCTATTGCAATTTCTGGAGCACCTCCACCAACAACAACTTTACCGTCTTCTAAAGTAGCTGAAACTACACCAAGAGCATCTTCTAAAGCTCTTTCAATTTCTTCTGTAATATGTCTTGTACTACCTCTAAGAATAATTGAAACCGCCTTAGGTTCTTTACATTCTTCTACAAAGACCATAATATTATCAAATATTTTTTTCTCATAAACAAGACCCGCTTCACCTAAAGAAGATTCATTTAAGTCATCGATATTAGTAACTAATTTAGCACCAGTAGCTTTTTCAATACGTGCAATATCAGTTTTTCTAGCTCTTTTAATAGCCATTATTCCTTCTTTAGCTAAGTAACTAATAGCTACTTCATCAATACCTTTTTGGCAAACTAAAACATTAGCTCCTGAAGCTACAATTTTATCAACCATTTCCCTAATCATTTGGTCTTCATTATCTAAGAAAGCTTTCATTTGTGAAGGATCAGTTAAATTAATTTTAGCAGTAGTTTCTAAGTCTTTAATTTCAACAGGATATTTCAAAATAGCTATTTTAGCATTTTCTATTTTTTTAGGCATTCCCTCATCAGCTATTGTTTTATCAATTAAAATACCATTAACTAATGAAGATTCTGCAATTGAAGCACCAGATATTCTTTGGATGTTAATAAGATCTTTATCAACTTCACCATCTTCTTCTACTTTACTTACAGCATCAACTAATAATTGTGCTAATGAATCTTTAGCAGCATCTGAACCTTTTCCAGTCATCGCAGTCATAGCGACTTTAATTAAAGTGTCTTTATCTTTAGCATTAATAGAAATACCTTCAAGAAGTTCTTGTGCTTTAGCCATAGCTTTAATATAACCTAAAACAATAGTGGAAGCATGGATTCCATTTTCAAGCAATTCTTCTGCTTTTTTGAGTAATTCTCCAGCAATAATTACTGCAGTAGTAGTTCCGTCTCCAACTTCATCTTCTTGACTTTTAGCTATTTCTACAAGCATTTTAGCAGCAGGGTGTGCTATGTCCATTTCACGAAGAATAGTTACACCATCATTAGTAATAACAACATCCCCTAATCCATTAACAAGCATTTTATCCATACCTTTAGGGCCAAGTGTAGTTCTAATAGTTTCAGCTAAAATTTTTCCAGCCATAATATTTAATCTTCTTGCATCTCTTCCTGTAAATCTCTCTGTACCTTCAGGTAAGATGTAAATTGGTTGATTTTCAAATTGTGCCATTTAATCACCTTGATAATTTTAATTTATAAATTTCATTTTATAATTTTATTAACTAATAATTATATTATTTTAGTAATAATTACATTATTCAATTATTCTATAAGTATATATTAATATATTGTTAGTCTATACTAATAAACATAGGTTATTAATTATATAAAAACTTTACGGTCAAACTTTTAAAAAAAGTTTGATCAAAAAATAATAGTGTTAATAAAGTAAACAAAAAAAATCTACTGAACTACAATAATCAACCTATTAAAATTTACTTGTAAACAAAGAAGTAATCCTATATAACACACTCTTTTCCATATACATAGCCCGTTTATCACACATTTCAATACAACACCAAACTTTAAAAAAAAGTTTGATCAAAAAATAATAGTGTTAATAGAGTACACAAAAAACGAATACAGGACTATTAAAATTCACTTGTAAACAAAGAAGTAATCCTATATAACACACTCTTTTCCATATACATAGCCCGTTTATCACACATTTCAATACAACACAGACAATTAATACATTTAGAATAATCAAAACTTGGAGCTTTCTCACCAATATTTATTGCATCTGTGGGACAACTTTCTAAGCAGATATTGCAGTTTTTACAAATATCTTCATAAATAGCTGGTCTAGACCACCATAATTTCATAATACCTTTAGCTAGAGAAGAAGGAATGTATTCCATAGTTTGATTTATATTTGATGGGAATTTGAAACGGGTAATATCCTCAATAATAGAATTAGGAGTATCTGAATTATTAGTAATAATATTAATATTATCTAAATTACCTTCACCAAGACCACGCTCTTTAGCGATTCTTAAACTAGGAACAGAATCTGGTTTTTTGCCAAGATAATTACAAAGCCAAAAATCAGCAGCTACTGCATCTGTACTAGCTAAAAGAAGACCAATTTTCCTTAAATCCCCTGCTGAAGGACCCATACCTTCCATTCCAATAACAGCATCATAAATATTAAGATTAGGTTTTGAAAGTTCAAAAATATCTACAACTCTCTCTGCAAACTCACTTGGAAGTGGAGAAATTCTATGGAAATCAACTTTAGCCAAACCTGGAACAGAACCATACATATTTTTAATAGCACCTGAATAAAGCGTTAAGCCATGGGTTTTAGCTTTAGGAAGATTTATAACAAAATCAGAATCAAGAACTCTTTTAGCTATTGGATATCGAAAAGAAGAATGTGATGATTTATTCATCCCATTACTAATGCTACTATTCGGCTCTTCTTTAATATAAGAACCTTCACTCTCAAAATTAGCTAATTCAATATCCAACTTTTTAGCTACATCATAGAAACCAGTAGCCTTATAAAAACGATTTATATTCTTAAAAGCTCCTCCAGGACTATCACCAATTGTAGGAATGGCTCCAATATCAAGAACTTCACAAGCCACAGCTTCAACAATACTAGGATGAGTTGTAACTCCTTCTTCTGGCTTAGAAGCAGCTAACATATTAGGTTTAATAAGAACATTATCATCTTTACTAATAAATGAATCAAGCCCACCAATATTATCTAAAACAGCACTAATTTGCTTTTTAACAACTTTTAAGTCATAACTATTACATTTAACAATTGAAACATCTTCCATATTAAAAACCTAACCAACTAAATAAAACAAAACACCAAATTAAATAAACAAAGAAGAATTACTAAAATATTAAATAATTATGAAGCTAACTATAAAATTAAGTATAAAACTAGCTATAAAACAAATATACTACTTTTTAATAGTTTTCTGATTATTATTTTCATTTCTCTCAGAAACTTTATTATTATAATCTACTTTAACAGATTTAGTATATTTTTTAGTTGAATACTTTGAATGGAATACTATTTTAACCTTAGCTGACTTACCCGGAGCTAATGCAGGAGTTGAAACAACTTTATAATACTTACCATACCACATTTTCAAAGAGGATTTCTTAGAACTAGCATCACCAACATTTTTTATATTAACATAATACGTATTAGATTTTGACTTTCTAAAGCTAGATATAATTAAATCAGGTTTAGATTCAACAGTAATCGTAGTTGTTTTGGTATCATAGATATTTAAATAATTATTATATGATATAACCGAAACATCATATTTTCCAGCTTTTGTGAATTTGTAAGAATAGCTAGATTTACTACTATTATACATATGTTTACTATTAATATAAAAACCATAATAATTTGCATCATTAGCTGAAGTTGTAAATTTTACAGTTGTATTAGTTAAAACCTTAGAAACAGATGCTTTGAATGAATTTATAGTAGGAATTTTAACTAAGAAATCTGCAATACCTACAGATATAGTTGAATTTTTAAAGTTAAAAGTATCTCCCCTATAAACAAATCCATGGGACAAGCTCCCTCTATTTGAGATAGTAGTATTATTTATATGACCATTAAAATATTCAGCCCATATACCAGCACCAGCATTTCCATTTATAGAAACATCAGTATTATTAATAGAACCAAAAAGAATGTTTTTAGTATAAACTCCTATTGAATTATATCCAAAAGTGTTTATATTCACGCTGTTAATATTAGTAAAATTATTAGGATTTACAAATAAGTAATATAAATAAACCCCATATGAACTGATTCCAAAAGTATTAATATTAGTATTTTCTACAACACCATCAAAGTAGTTAGTATAGATACCGTGAGCCCCAAATCCTGAAGTATTTATGGAACTATTAATAATATGCCCTCTAATAGAATTATTAGAAATAATACCACTTCCATTATCCCCCTTAGTGTTAATTGTACTATTAACTAAATTACCATACCAATTTTGAGCATAAACCCCTAAAGCACCATTACCTGAAGAATTAATAGAAACATTAATAATATTTGTATTAGAACCACTAAAATTACTGTTGTTTATATTAAGAATATTATCTTTTAGAAATATAGCAGTATTAAATACATTAGCCCCATTAGTATAATTAATTTTTAAATTAGTGAAATTAACATTATTAGCTGTAACAGTGAACATATTATAGTTACCTTGATACTTAAGAATAGTTTCACCAAATGAATTACCATTAGTTATATTGATAGCATTGTTAATAATTAAAGGAGCAGAAAAAATATATTCTTCAATATCAAAAATTAAACTAAATCCTGCATTTATAGGATCACTTATCCAATTTTGAATATCATATGTAGAATTATTTTGGCTACTAACAATAAAATCCCCACCAGTAGCAGAAACAGAACTAATAGAACATACTGCTAACATAAATATCATAAATATAAAAACTAATGATTTTGAAGTATTCCTTAAATTTTTTAGATTTTTAAAGTTCTTAATATTACCATTCCTCAAATTAAAATTAGTTAAAATAGTTAAAGTCTCTTATTTAAAATATTTAGTTGAAATATTTAAATTATTTACATTTATTATGTTAATTAATATATAAAAAACTATTGTAAGGGGAGTTAAAAGTAATAAATTATACTAAAAAAAGAGTTGGTGTATGTTTAATTATTATAACTAGTGAGAAAAAATTAAATAAATAAAAAAATAATTGAAAATACCCTAAATAAAAATAAATAAGGGTAAAATTAAATAAAATACTTAAAATTATAATCCAAATGACTTTTTAAGTAATTCAACATTAACATAACCAGCTTTAAACAGTTCACCAGTTCTTAAATCGTTAATGACAACTTCAGCAGGAGCAAACATTCCTTTATCAATTTTGTAGAAATCAAACTCAGCTTCCTTAAATACCTCAAAGAAAGGTTTACCATAACCATCAGCTGCAGAAGATGGTAATTGTTCAGCTAGTGCTTTTATATCATCACCTTCTTCAGATTCTAGGTAATAATAAGTTCTACCACCGAAAAGAACGGCATCATTAGTTTTACCCATAGCTTTTAATCCATCAGGATCAACAGGAGCTATTGGAGCAATACCTGCTGCAAATTTAACTTTATTTACATCAAAGTGAAGTGCTTCTAACATTTTATAAGTTCCATTTTCAACAACTCTCCCAGCTATTTGAATAGAACCAACAATAGAAGAAGTAGGAGCTACTAATAAATATACTTTATCAGTACTAACATTACATTCTTTAGCAATTAACTCAGCTACTTCATCACTAGGTAAAACATCAGCTTCAAGAGTTAAAATAGCTACATCAGCATCATCTTCATAGCCAATTTCTTCATAAGTTTCAGCTGGTTTTTTAGCTAAAGCACGAGCAGGACCTGAACCTAAGGCAAAGAAATCACCTACAGATACAGACCAACCCGCTTTTTGAGCACCTAAAGTTGAAATTGATGGGAAGTGAGTTTTAATTTTAACAGAAGGTAAAGCAAATTTATCAGATAAGTCACCAGGAATAGAAATTCCAACTTCAGCTAATCCACCAAGACAGATTTTAGTATATAGTTCACCAGCTTTAAAACTGCCTAAAACGTTTACCCCACAATCTAAAATAGTTGCACCATTTTCAAGCTTTGAAATAGCTATTCCAAGGTCATCTGCTTTATTAATCATTTCATCAACAATTTCTTTTGATTTTAAATTTACACTAACCATTTTTTAACCTCTAAGTCATCTACATATTAATACATAGAATCAGATTTTTAAATCCATAATTTTTAGATTTATAATTTATTATTGTAATTATTATATAAATAATATCATTACTGATAATTATAATTAAATTCTTATTATATTTAATATTTTATACTTAAACTGTGAAAAAAGAATATTCTTAAAATTAGATTATAAAATTATAGTTTGTGACGTTAAAATTTATAATATTGAAAAAATTATTCTTAGATAAAATTTTTATTTTAAGAAATAAAGGATTTTAATTAAAATAGTGAAAATCATTGTTTAAGTTTTCAATGTCCTACACTATAATTATAGAACTACTTATTAGCCACAAGTTCAGCTTCTTTAAAGTCAGTTTCATAAATATGAGCACTAATAGAGTGAATTGTAATAGTAGCCACATCAACATCAACATTTTTAGCTACATATTTAGCAAGATAAGACAATCCAACGGCATTAGGAAACCATGCACCATAGATATCATGAGAACGCCATAATCCAGTTGTGTATAATTTGTTGTTTCTAATTTTAAAGTCGACTAAAATCATACAAGGAACTTCATCATTAGTAGAATCAATAACAGGATCCCATGTAATGGAAATAGCACGGCGAGACTCTTTACAGGATTTTAAACGGTGAATTGCATCATCGATTTGGTCAATAACATTATTTTTATTTTTAGTATTAGTATTATTATCGTTTCCACTCCTATCCCCACTCCCAAAATGGCCTCTAAGACGATTACCATAAGTATAAACAAAACCTTGCTTATCAGAGCTAATAAACTGTTCAGAATAGATTTTAAGCTTATCACCACTCCAGAAGTATCCTTCAGGAATACGAATATTATCAATACTATCTACAATATTATCAAGATTAGATCCTAAATTAAAAAAATCTCCTTTCCCATCTCCAAAAGGTTTATTAATCTGAGAAACAATATTTAAAATCTCTTTAGTATTAGAACCCCTTTCATCTTTAATAATTTCCCCATTATGCATTATATTTTTAACTAATTTTTCCCAAACACTAGCTATTTCATTTTCTTTAATTATTTCTGCCATAAAACGACCTCAGTAAGTATTATAATTGTTAATAATATTAAAACGGCTTTGTAGAAACCCTTTTTTATTTTGTTAATTTATAGTCAAAAATATTTTTTTCAAAAAGAAATTTCCTTAATTTGCTAAGCCAAAGCATTTTAAGTTGTTTTAATTTTTGAAATAGCGGATTTTGATATAAACTA
>JBOFHT010000063.1:0-5548 GCA_051649785.1 Methanobacteriaceae archaeon | reverse complement strand
GAAATATCAAAAATAATTAATGTAAGTCCTCCCCAAACTAGTAGAGTATTACGAGATTTAGAGAATAAAGAGTTAATATTATGCCTAAACCCAGAAATACGAGTAGTGAAGTTATTTGTTCTAACAGAGTTCGGTAAAGAAGTTTTAGAATGTGTTAAAAAATACATCAAATAATATTATTAAAATTATAGTAGCAATTATAAAACTTAAGCAATATACTATTAATATGAAAACTTTAAAAGAAATAATTGATAACTCCAATAATATTGTCTTTTTTGGAGGAGCTGGTGTTTCAACTGAAAGTGGAATACTCGATTTTAGAGGAACTAATGGAATTTACAAAACACATGAAAAATATGGAGTTAGTCCTGAAACCATATTATCCCATAGCTATTTTATAAATAATACGGGCTCATTTTATGATTTTTATAAAAATAATATGATTTTTACTGGTGCAGAACCTAATAATGCACATATAGCTTTGAGTATGCTTGAAAAACAAGGAAAAGTTCAAGCAGTCATAACACAAAACATAGATGGACTGCATCAAAAAGCTGGAAGTGAAAATGTCTTAGAATTACATGGTAGTGTTCATAGAAACTACTGTATGGATTGTAACAAATTTTACAACCTTGATGATGTAATTAAATGCTTAACTACCAGTAACACTCCACAGTGCAGTTGTGGAGGATTAATAAAACCTGATGTTGTATTATACGAAGAAACACTTGATACCAGTATAATGAACCAGGCAACTAATTATATAACTAATTGTGATGTTTTAATTGTTGGTGGAACTTCACTTGTCGTTAACCCTGCAGCTAGCTTAATACAATACTATACTGGAAACAAACTTGTATTAATTAATAAAAGTGAAACTAACTATGATGATTTTGCCAATTTAGTAATTAGAAATCCAATTGGTGAAGTTTTAAAAGAATTTATCAAATAATATGGGTAAATAATTATGGATAAATAACTAGGGATTATTTGGAATTAATATTAGGATTGCTTAAATCAAAATCAATAGCCCCTTCCTCAATCTCAATTTTATCTAAGCTATTTTTACATTTATAAACTAAAATTTCAACACCATCATTATGGGCTTTAACAAGAGTCTTAGCAAAGTCAGGATCGTTTTCCCAGTTAGGTTTAAAACTATTACCATTAGGATGTTGGATTAAAAAGAATACACAAGCTCTATGACCTTCTTTTTTAAGTTCAATTAATTCTTCTAAATGTCTTCTCCCACGCTCTGTTGGAGCATCGGGAAATTGAGCTACGCCATCTTTAATAAGAGTAACACCTTTAACTTCAACAAAACAATCTGAAAATCTAGTAAATCCATCAACATCAAGACTTTCAAGATAAATATCAATTCTAGAGTTTTTAACTGTTTTTTCACGACTTAATTTATTATAATTAGCTAATTCTTTAATTTTACCATTTTTAATAGCATCATAGACAATTTTGTTAGCTTGGCTAGAATAAATTGAAACTAATACACCATTATTTTCTACAAAATGGAGGGAATATTTCGTTTTCCTATTAGGATTATTAGCTGGAAGTAAATAAACAGTAGCTCCATTAACTAATAACTCTTTACAACGACCAGTATTAGGTACATGAGCAATAGCTAACTCATTATTAATTTCTACTTCAGCTATAAAACGATTAGGCCTATTTCTAAAAATAGCTTTAATATATTCAGACATTTCTACACCTCAAAAACATATATTAAAAATAGTATTAATAAATACAATTTTACAGATTTGTAATGAAATACCTGATTTAGTTTATCTATTTACAATTTCTCACTCATTCTATTTAAAATAATAGAAAATAAATAATATTATGAGCCGTGGTCAAAAGTCGAAATTTCTAAACCAAAACTTCATTAAAATCCTTGAATTAGTAAATAGATAAAATTTTTCTGTATGGAAAATCTTTTTGACCAAGACTCATTATAATAAAAAAAAATAAAATGATAATATTAATATATGATTAAAATAGAATAATATATTAATAGTATTATTTGGTGTAATTATTATGATACAAATGTTTTTAGATGAAAGCGGTGATTTAGGTCTAAAAGGATCGAATTATTTTGTTGTAGTTATTATAGCATTTAAATCTCAAAAAGATGTTAAAAAAGCTGAAAACATTCTTAAAAAGCTAAAAAGACGAGCTTTCAAAAAAGATTTAAAAAACATTAATGAAATTAAATCAACAAAAATTTCTCCAGAAATGAGATTACATATTTTAAGTAAATTGAATACTTTAAATATATCAATTTATGCAATAGTTGTAAGAAAAAATGATTTGGAAATGAGAAAATTGCTGAGAAAAGGTGTTAATAAAACTTATATTAAGATAATTTCTAAGTTAGTAAAAAATATAACTATTAAAAATCAAATAAATCTAAAAATGGATAAGTTTTTACCTAATAGTTATGAAAATATTCTTTATGAAAAAATTAGGAGCATTGATAATCGATTTATAAGAAAATCTATAATTTGTTGTGATTTTTCGCAAAAATGGAAAGGTATACAGATTGCAGATTTAATAGCATGGTGTATATTCCAAAAATACGAGAATAATGATTATGATTTTGTTAATAAGATAAAATTAAAATGTGAAATATTTGAATGCTAAAAAAGAATAAAAATGGAAGTGCCTAATAAAAATATGTGCTCACTTAAGAACTTCGCCACCACAGATGACAAAATTTACTAGGACTTACCTGTAACCATTAAATATAATATGTTTAAAGTGATATATAAAACTTTCTATGAATTAATTTTATGAATTTTAATGCTAGAACACATATAGAATAGATAAACTGAAACTAGTAACCTACAATTCCATCAACTTCCCTATAAATCTAGTCATTTTAGAAGCAGAAAATCCATAGCCATACCTTTCTTTAGCTAAATCACCAGCTTTGCCATTAAGATATGTAGCTAAAATACCAGTATCAAAATCATTTATTCCTTGAGATAGAAGCCCAGTAGCTAAACCAGCTAAGCAGTCACCAGTTCCCCCAACAGTCATCCCAGGATTACCAGTTCTATTTAACTTAAATTTATTTCCCTTAAAAATTAAGTCGTACTTTCCTTTTAAAACAATAGTTCCTTTAATATTTTTAGTTATAGTTTGAAATTTAGCTATTTTAGCTGAAAAATCATTGTAGTTAAGATTATCTAAATTAAGATCTAATTTTTTAATTTCATTATTCTCTTGGCTATTTTCACTAGTAAAAAACTGTTTAAATTCATTTAAGTGAGGAGTAATAATTAAATCTTCCTTATCTTTAATTAAATTAATATCAACTAATTTTAAAGCATCAGCATCTAAAACCATTGGCTTTTTGATTTTAGAAACTAAAACATTAACTGCTTTTTTTGTATCATCATCTAGCCCCAGACCAGGACCAATTAAAACAGCATCCACCTCACCAGATAAATAAATAATATCATTAACATTGGATAAGCTAATATTATCACCATCTAATCCATGAACAATGAAATTAGGACTATATGACTCAAGAGGTGCTTTACAATGTTTAGGACAGGCTATTTTTATAATATCTGCACCAGAAGATATAGCTACATTAGCTTCAAGTCCTGAAACAGCTGCAAGGCCCGATAAACCCGGAGCACCAGTATAAGTACTACTCCCACCAACAATGAGAATTTTTCCATTATTTCCCTTATGAGAGTTAGTTTTCCTATTATTTAATCTTAATAAATCACCAGAACCTGTGAAAATTTCCGCCTCAATAGGAATACCAATATCGCAAATAACAAGGCCACCTGTATTCTCTTCACTTGCTAATTTAACTCCAGATTTAGTTTTATGGAAACATACAGTATAGTGAGGTTTAACTGCCATATCAACAATATCCCCTGTTTTAGGGTCCATTCCACTAGGAACATCCACAGATATTTTAAGAGCATTAGATTTATTAATTTTACTAATTACCTTTCTAAATTTTTTCTTTAGCTTTCCTTTTATACCAGTACCCAATAATGCATCAATAATAATATATTCACTAAATTCATTAATAGATTTGTCATTAAAGCTAGCTACTTCATCAGGGTACTCCCATATATAATCCTCTATATAATCTTCCACAGAATCCATTTCATTAATAGAGGTGATGGTAATACGAGAAAAATAATTTACCATATTTTCAAGAACAGTATAATTAGTTTTTGCATCTACTGACTTTATTTCGTTTTTTGAACCAATAGTAAATATTTCAACTTCGAATCCCCTATTTAGCAAGTGCCTTGCAGCTACAAATCCATCACCACCATTTCCCCCAGAACCTGCGAAAATAGCTATTTTAACTGGCTTTGAAAAAGTAAAAGTAGATATTTTAGCTATTTCATCAGATAAACATTTTCCTGCATTTTCCATTAAACAGAGTTTTGAAAGGCCTAAATCTTCACAATTTGTATCTGTAACCATCATATCCATAGGATCCATTTTATCTTCCCCGTAATTAGCAATATTAGCAATAGTAATAGCAATAGTAATAGTAGTGATAGTAGTAGTATTAAGTATTAATATTAACAGTGATAATGATATAGGAATAGTAATGTTAGTAAAATTAATAGAAGGGTTAGTATTTAATTAATATTAGTAATATTATTAGATTTATAGTAGATATAATTTTAGTATTTTTAATTTATAAAAGATAATTTAAGAATCACTAAGAAATTAAGTAAAATTCAATTAAGGCAATTATCTATTGATACAATTAAACCATTAGTACTTTATACTAACAATAAACTTATTAATTAATAAATACATAGAGTAAAAATACTTATAGTTAAATTAGCTATTTAACTTAACTTATTAGCTATTAACTTAATTAAAGATTGACTAATAACTTAATTAATAAAGAAATTAGTGATAAAATCAGCGATATTATAACCAATATCACAAATAAGGTGCTTTATGAAACCATATTCATTATTTGAACAAGAAACAGATGGAATACCATTTAAATTATTTTCATATGCTCTTTTAATACTAATAGCATTAATAACATATGGAATAGTCGGATCAATGCTAATAATGAGATTAGATCCAATAAATGCGATTTATTTTACAATTATTACAGTAGCAACAGTAGGATATGGTGATATAGTCCCAATAACTGCAATGGAGAAAATTTTTACAGTAACCCTTGCATTAGGAGGAGTGGGATTAATTACTTATGTATTTAGTTTAAGTATCTCAATAGTAGGTGAAAGAGTGACAGAAATTACAAGTGGATCAAAGCTAAAACGAAAAATAGCTAATCTTGAAAATCATTATATATTATGTGGACATGGGCGTGTAGGGGACGTTGTTCTAAAAGAACTTAAAAAAAGAAATAAACGAGTTGTAGTTATTGAAAAAAACCCAAAAATAGCTGAAAGATTATGGGAAGATGAAGGAGTACTAGCTATTAATGGTGATGCAACAGAAGATGATGTTTTAAAAGAAGCTGGACTTGAAAATGCCTATGGATTGATTTTATCAACAGGAGAGG
>JBOFHT010000062.1:0-3180 GCA_051649785.1 Methanobacteriaceae archaeon | reverse complement strand
TCTAATGCCTTTTTACCTAAATCAGTTATTGCATATAATCTTCCTACTTTTTTATCAGGATTTAGGCATTCAGCTAGATTATATTCTGTTAATTTCTTTAAAGTTCTACTTACATTGGCTTGACTTAAATTCAAAGCTTTAGCTATCTTAGTAGGAGTTTTTATTCTATTTTCAAGATAATTTAAAATTTTTTCAATATTTTCCGATGATTGAACGATTGATATCACTTCAATTAATTCTTCTTCCATATTACTATGAGTATTCTTAATTATTATAACTTTTCATATCATTCATTTAATTATAACATATCAATAACATATCAACATTTATATAGTATTTAATATAAATATAAACATATGATATTTTTAAGATTTTTGTAATATCATATTTGTTAAAAAATTAATTAAATTGAGGGGATAAAATGAGTAATGATACTATATCAATAGCAATAATATTATTTTGTAAGGGAGCCGGATCATATCAAAGAGAAATAACTAGTGATACTAAAAAAGATATTCCACAACATAAAGAAGACGAATTTTGGGATTTTATAAACAAATTCAGTGAACCAGTACTACATATTTTAAAAGGAGCGGTTGTTAAAGATTGGGATAGAAATATGCAGAACAATTCCGATGATGAAAAAGTGAAAGTTTATCTTGGAAATCTTGAAAGGATAGCATATGCTAAAAAAGGACCAACTAAGGATGTTTGGATTTGGAGCTCAAATTTAAGGTCATTGGCTAAGATATATGGAATAGATTTATAAATTTACAAATTTTAATGTTTGAAATTTGAGTATTTGCTAAATGAGGATGATTTGATAACTAATCGAAGAGATTGACAGTTTTACTTAGCTTTGGGAGGACTAATTTTGAAAATTTTGGGAAAAGCTTTTTTAGTTATATTTTTGGTGGGGTTTGTTTTTGTTGCTGTTTCTGGTAGTTTTGCCACTGTTGCTCCTGTTGAGGGTAATAATAGTAATATTACTGTTAATGGTAATAGTACTCTTAGTAATGCTCTTGGTAACTTGTCCGCTACTAGTGAGGGTAATGGAACTATTTATTTAAATGAAAATAATTGCAATGGTTCGGAGAATACTAATATTAATTTAGATAGTGGTCGTAATGTCACTATAATTGGTAATGGTACTGATGGTACTGTTATTGATGGTAAGAATTCTAATTGGTTTATAAATGTTAATGCAAATAGTCATCTAACACTTGTGAATTTAACTATTATTAATTGTTATAAAAACGGTGATGGTGGTGCTATTTATTCATCAGGATTATTAACTATTATTAACTGTACTTTCATTGGTAATAATGCTACTAATGATGGTGGTGCTATTTATAATACTGGTTCCAACTTTACCATATCTAACTCTTCTTTTACTAAAAACCTTGCCCGTAGTGGTTCTGATACATTATGTTGGGGTGGTGCTATTTATAATAGTGGTGCTAATTTTTCTGTGAGTAATTCTTCTTTTATTAATAATCGTGCTACGGATAAGGGTGGTGCTATTTATAATACTGGTTCTAACCTTTCTATATCTAACTCTTCTTTTACTGACAATTGGGTGTACAATAGTCTTTTTGATAATTTATATAGTGGTTATGGTGGTGCTATTTATAATACTGGTCATAAGTTATCTGTGAATAATTCTTCTTTTATTAATAACTCTGGTCAATCCGATGGAGGGGCTATTTATAATAGTGGTGCTAATTTTTCTGTGAGTAATTCTTCTTTTATTAATAACACTATGAGTACGGGAATACAGCCTGATGGTGGTGCTATTTATAATACTGGTGACAATTTTTTTGCCAGTAATTGTGAGTTTATTAATAATCATGTTAGATCCCCTGGTTATACTACATATTTTACAAAAGGTGGTGCTATTTATAATAAGGGTGACAATTTCACTGTGATTGATTCTTCTTTTATTAATAATTCTGCGAATTGGGGAGGAGTTATTTGTAATGAAGGTGCTAACACTTTTTTAGTGAATAACTCTTCTTTTGTTAATAATTATGCTATGCAATATTATTATGATTCATTGTGTATTGGTCGTGGTGGTGCTATTTATAATAGTGCTAATTTTTTTACTTTAATTGCATCTTCTTTTGTTAATAATTATATAGATAGCAGAACTTCTGCATATGGAGGGGTTACGGGTGCTATTTCTAATAGTGGTGATAATTTTACTGTAAAAGACTCTGAATTTATTAATAATTCTGCCATAACTGATTACTTTAATTCATATGGTTGTGGGGCTATTTCTAATAGTGGTGATAATTTTACTGTAAATAACTCTTCTTTTATTAATAATTCTGCCAATGGGCAGGGTGGGGCTATTTCTAATGGAGGTAATAATTGTATTGTGAATAATTCTTCTTTTATTAATAATCATGTTAATCGTGGCTTTGGTGGGGCTATTCATAATAGTGTTCTTGGTGTTAATTTTTCTGTGGTTAATTGTTCTTTTGTTAATAATTCTGCTATTGGAGATGTTAAGGGTGCTTTAGATGGCGGAGCTATTTGTAATAGTGCTGATAATTTTTCTGTGGTTAATTGTTCTTTTGTTAACAATTCTGTTAATAATTGTAATGGAATTTATTCGTATTATGGGGGTGCTATTTCTAATAGTGGGGTTAATTTTTCTGTGGTTAATTGTTCTTTTGTTAATAATTCTGCTAAAAGTGGTGGAGCTATTTATAATGACTATAGGGCTAATTTTTCTGTAGTTAACTCTTCTTTTGTTAATAATTCTGCTACTAATGGTAGTGGTGGTGCTATTTTTAACTCACTTGGTGCTAATTTTTCTGTGGTTAATTGTTCTTTTATTAATAGTTCTACTGTTAATGGTAGTGGTGGTGCTATTTTTATTAGTAGTGCTGATTTTATTGTGGTTAATTGTTCTTTTGTTAATAATTCTGCTCAAAATGGTGGGGCTATTTATGGTTATGATGAGAATCGTAAAGTTAATAAATTTTTGATTACTGATTGTTCTTTTGTTAATAATTCTGCTCAAAATGGTGGGGCTATTTATAATTGGAAAGGAGGCAATTTTTCTGTAAACAACTCTTCTTTTGTTAATAACTCTGTTAATAATAGTGGTGGTGTTATTTATAATAACGGCAATAATTTTTCTGTGGTTAATTGTTCTTTTGTTAATAACTC
>JBOFHT010000061.1:0-10740 GCA_051649785.1 Methanobacteriaceae archaeon | reverse complement strand
ATTATTATAAATGTATAACTATTATTCTTAATTATTAGTATATATGACTATATTAACTGTTTTAATGATTTAATAAAAGTTTAGAGGATTATAAATGGATATCACTATTTTATCAATTGTTTTTATTAGCTATTTCTTACTTGTTGGATATGTAGGATATATAGCATGGAAAAGAACCAAATCATCTGAAGATTATCTTATAGCTGGAAGAAAAACTCATTCCTATATTATGGCACTTAGTTATGGTGCTACATTTATTAGTACTTCGGCTATTGTTGGGTTTGGAGGAGTTGCTGGTGAATTTGGACTGGGAATTTTATGGTTATCTGTTTTAACAATACTTGTTGGAGTTTTCATTGCTTTTGTATTCTTTGGAAAGCGTACTCGTAAAATGGCTAAAAACCTTAAATCTTTATCATTTCCAGAATTTTTAGCTAGACGTTTTAAAAGCCCATTTATCCAATATTTCAGTGGACTTTTAATATTTTTAGCTATGCCTCTATATGCTTCAGTAGTTCTTATTGGAGCTGGTCGTTTTATGGAAACTGCACTTTCAATTGATTTTAGTTTAGCTATGTTAATTTTATCTGTTGTTGTGCTTTTATATGTATTCTTTGGTGGTATTCGTGGGGTAATGTACACAGATGCTCTTCAAGGAACTATAATGTTTTTAGCTATGATATTTTTACTTGTATTTACTTATCTTCTTTTTGGTGGTGTAGAACAAGCTCATACAGCACTTACAAACTTAGCTCCTCACTTCCCCGCAAGTTCTGTGGCTTTAGGTGGAACTGGTTGGACGTCATTCCCTAGTTTAGGAAGTCCAATTTGGTGGAATCTAATTTCTACAATTATTGTTGGTGTAGGTATTGGTGTTTTAGTACAACCTCAATTAATTGTCCGTTTTATGACTGTTAACTCAGATAAAGAGCTTAATAGAGGAGTATTAATGGGTGGTATATTTATAGCTGTAATGACCACTACTGCATTTATTGTAGGGGCTTTATCAAATGCATACTTCTTCCAAACTTTAAACCAAGTTTCTATTGATGTTGTTTCAGGTAATATTGATAAAATTATTCCCGCTTTTATTTCTTCAGCACTTCCAGAATGGTTTACTTATGTATTTTTATTAACTCTTTTAGCTGCTTCAATGTCTACTTTAAGTTCTCAGTACCATACTCAAGGGACTGCATTAGGTAATGATATTTTTAAGCCATTTAGATATATTTATAATAATTTCAAGGCCAATAAGGACATTAATGCTAATACTAATGCTGATGATGGTATTAATAATGATAAGAATAATAAAATTAGTAATATTAACATTAATAATATGGATAATAATAAGAATAATGATAATAATAGTAAAAAAGAAGCTAAAATAATGGATATGTTTACTACTAAAAGTGAAGACTTTAAGCTAGGTGTACTTCCTACTCGTTTAGGTATTTTAATAGCTGTTATTATTGCATTTATTTTAAGTTTGATTCTTCCGGGAAGTATTATTGCCCAGGGAACTGCAATTTTCTATGGTATTTGTGCTGCTGCTTTTTTAGCTGTGTATGTTGCTGCATTATATTGGAAAAGAGCTACTCGTCAGGGTGCAATTGCAGGTATTGTTTCTGGAACTGTTGCTAGTTTATTTTGGTTAGTATTTGTATTTAAAAAGACTGCTATTGGCTTAGGAATTTGTGAAGCATTAACTGGAAAAGCTATGCTTATAGCTACTATGCCATGGCCGGCTATTGATCCAATTATAATTGGAGTTCCAGTATCAATTATATTTACAGTTATTGTTTCTTTACTTACAAAAGCTGAAGATAAAGACTTTGTTGAGGAGTGTTTTAAGAAGGTATAGTAACAATTAATTAGATATAACCTAATAATAATAATAATAATAATATAACAATATAATAATTATTAACTATAATATTAAAGGTGATTATTTGAAGGAAACTGTTAGAGTTCCAGGTTCAGCTACAATTATTAATGCAATAGCTACTGGCTTCGGTTCTGCTTTTGGTATTGGTCTTAATGTCACTACTACTGCTAAAATAACGGACTCTGGTATTAAAACTAGTTCTGATGTTAATGCAAGTCCCAATTTAATGGAATTATGTGTTAAAGAGACAATTGATTACTATAATTATCTTATTAATATTATTGATACTAATTCTAGCTCTAGACTTAGCTTCAAAATTAGGAATTCTAAACTTAATTCTACTGACATCAACTTAGATGATATTGGGTTTTCTATTAAAACAGAATCGACTTTACCTCAATCTTCAGGCCTTTCCAGTAGTAGTGCTACTTCCAATGGTGTTGTGAAAGTAGTAGCTAAGTTATTATCTGAAGAATTTGACTTAAATCCACTTAATGATATGGAAATAATTAATTTAGCTATTGATGCTTCTTTAAAAGCTAAAGTTACTATTACTGGTGCTTTTGATGACGCAACAGCTTCTTATTTTGGTGGGATTACTGTAACTAATAATATGGAAAGAGATATAATAATTAAGGAGCCTTTTTCCAATAATAATAATAATAATAATAATCTAGTGAATTCTAATAATAATAATAATTCTAGCAACAATAATTCTAATTCTAATTCTAATTCTAATTATTATGGCAATAATTATAATAAAGTATTAGTTTATATGCCTAAAACTCATGCAAAAACTAGTGATGCTAATTTAGCTAATATGAAATTAATAGCTCCTTTTGTTGAAACAGCTTTTAAGAAAGCTAGGGAAAAAAAGTATTTTGAAGCACTAACATTAAATGGAATTTTATATTGCACAGCACTTGGTTTTAATCCAAAAATTGCATTAGATGCTTTAAATTCAGGAGCTATTGCTTCAGGATTATCTGGAACTGGTTCTTCATTTGTAGCTATTTGCAATAGTGAAAATATTGATGACATTAAAGATATTTGGTCTAAGTACGATGGAGAAATAATTGAAACTGATTTTGATAATAATGGATGTGTTTTTGTTTAATGCTAATTTTTTTTAATTTAATAAATTTAGTTTGAAAAAAGAAAGTATTTAAATATAACTAATTATATACATTATAATGTTATAAATTTTGAATACTTTATTAATATTATTTTATTGGCTGAATTTAATAATAATATTAAGTCTGATGAAAATAATAGCAATGCTAATGATAATATGAAGGATAGTATAAATAATACTGAGAATACTACTAAAAATAATAATTTTAGTAATAGTTCAAGATTTAAAAGCAATAAAGATGCTGAGGATATTTTAGCTAAATCTAGAACTCGTATTGAAGAAATTGATTCTGAAATTATAGATTTAATCAATGAAAGAACATTTCTAGCTAAAGATATTCTTGATTCAAAAATGTTTTTAGATATTGATATTTATGATGAATCACGGGAAAAGTTTATACATAATAAAGTATTAAAGTTAGCTAGTGATAAAAATATTAACAATAATAGCCATATGATTGATGGTGTTATTAAAATTATAAATATACTTATCTTTTTAAGTAAAGAAGAACAAAAAGAAATTTTAAGGAGAAAAGAAAATGGGAAATATTAGAACATCTTTCGTTAAGCGTTTGTCAAGAGAACTTATTGAAACTCATCCAGGTAAATTTACTACTGATTTTGATGAAAACAAAGTTTTAGTACAGGAATTTTCTACTGTAAGTACTAAACATTTAAGAAATAAAATTGCAGGTTATGTTACTCGTTTAGTTAGAAATGAAGGTAATGTATTATAGATAAGTAGATAATATATATTATTAATTACTTATTACTTCTTTTATTTTATATTTTTTATTAATTACTTATTTTCATAATATTTAATATTTTAACTATTTCTGTTTTAACTAATTTTAATTATTTAGTCTAACTCTTTTTACCTAAAAATAACCATATTAGCAATGAAAATAATAATAATTTAAATATAATACTCTTTAATCTTTTTATTATATTAATAAATAATATAGCTATTTTTATCTATTAATAATTTTAAATAGTATGAATATTTGTGTTATAACTCAATTAATTATAACTCAATTAATTATAACTCAATTAATTATAACTCAATTAATTATAATTTTATATAATTATTTTTTAGATTTATTATAATTTTTTCACTATAAATTTTATTATAATGGCTTTTATTTTTACAATCTTTTTTGTTTTGTTTTAGATTAGCTATTTTTAAGTAAAAAACTTTAAATATTACTTTTTTCACACATAATATATGTATAAATTATAATAGGATTATTAATATCATTATATTTAATTATAGCAATTGTTATTTCATATTGCTAGTTCATGATTATCTTAGGTTGTGTATGTAATGGAGCTAATAGTAGCTAAATTTGGTGGAACATCTGTTGGAAATGGAGAAAGAATACGTAAAGCAGCTCAATCAGTTGTTAACGAATATATGAAAGGAAATAAGGTTGTAGTGGTTGTATCTGCAATTAATAAGGCAACAGATGATATTATAACTATTGTTGAAGAATCAATTGGAGGGAATGTCACAGATAAACAAATGGCTGAAATTCTTTCTATGGGGGAAATGACTAGTGTACGCATAGTTTCTGCAGCTATTGAGTCATTAGGTGTTAAGTCTGAGTATATTGACCCATTTGATTCACGTTGGCCCATTTTAACTGATAATAATTCTCTTAAAGCTAAAATTGACTTTGGGGCTACTGAAGAAAAAGCTAAAGAATTAACAAAAATACTTGATCAAGGTGTTATTCCAGTTATTTGTGGATTTTTAGGTCGTAGTGTTAGTATTGGGATTAATGGTGATACTATTATTAAAGAGTCTGTAGGGGATAAGGAATCTATTAACATTGGTCAAAATAATATAACTACTCTAGGAAGAGGAGGAAGCGATGTTACAGCATTCCTTTTAGGACACTGCCTATCTGCTGATGAGGTTATTATTGTAACTGATGTTAAAGGTGTTATGTCAACAGACCCAAATAAACTAGAAAATGCAGAAATGCTTGATAAAATATCTGTTGAAGAATTAAGAGATTTAGCTACTCATGGTGCTCAAGTACTTCACCCACATGCTTTAAAATATAAAGATCCTGATATTTCTGCAAAAATTATTAGTTTTGAAGATGGTGATTTATCACAATTAGGAACTAGGATTGTAGGGCCTTCTAATTATGAATTATCTAAATCTTCTACATTACATCCTGAACCCATTTCAGTTATAGCTCTTGTTGGAGAAAATATGCTTAAAAAGCCAGGTGTTTTATCTAAAATAACTAATATACTTTCAGACAATGAAATTAATATATTTGGGATTTCTGCAGGCCAAAATTCTGTAACAATTTTTGTTAATAAAAAAGATGCTTCGGAAGCTCATCAATTACTTCATGAAGTAGTTGTACAAAATGACTTTTTAAGTTCTCTTTCACTTGGAATGGAAATAGCTATGGTTACAGTAGCTAGTCCGGATTTTATTGATACTCCAGGTATAATTTCTGATATTTCCGAACCATTAAGGAATAATAATATTAATATTGTAGAAATAAGCTCTTCTCAAACTGCAGTTGTAGTATTTGTACAGTGGGAAGATGGTTCTAAGGCACAGGAACTTGTTAAAAGTGTTTTAAATAAATAATATTTATACTTATATATTTATCTTATAATTATCATAATTATATTAAGTATCTTACAATTATATATAAGCATATTACAATTATCTATAATTATCTTATAATTTAGGGATTGGTGATTAAATGAAATTTAAAGGAACTGCTGTAGCTATGGTAACACCGTTTACCAATAGCAATGAAGTTGATTTCAATGGATTAAAAGAAAATATTGAACATTTAATTGATAATGGTGTTGATGCACTTTTAATAGCCGGTACTACTGGCGAATCAGCTACTATTACTCATGAAGAGCAACGTTCAATGATGAAATTCTTAGTTGATGAAGTTGATGGTAGAGTGACTACTCTTGCAGGATCAGGTAGCAATTCTTCTAAAGAGGCATTAGGCCTTGTAGAATATGCGGAAAACATTGGTGCAGATAATGCTTTAGTTATAACTCCTTATTATAACAAACCTCAAATGCACGGTCTTTTTGAGCATTACAAATTAATGACAAGTACTACTGATATTCCTATAATTGTTTATAATGTTCCTTCTCGTACTGGAACTGATATTGATGTTGATACTATCTTAAAAGTAGCTGAACTAGATAATATTGTAGGAATTAAAGAAGCAAACCCTGATTTGGATAAAGTTTCTAAAATCAAAGCAGGCCTCCTTAAAAATGGTCTTGATGATAAATTTGCAATTATTTCCGGAAATGATGATTTAACTCTCCCTATGATGAGTATAGGGGCTACTGGAGTTATTAGTGTTGTAGCTAATGTTGATCCTAAACGAATGAGTGATATGGTTAATCATGCACTAGCTGACGATTATGAAAATGCTTCTAAACTTCACTATGAACTTTATGATCTTATGAAAGTTCTCTTTATTGAAAGTAATCCTGTACCTACAAAGGAAGCATTGAATTTAATGAAAATGCCTGCTGGAACTGTTAGACTTCCACTTGTTCCTATGAAAAAAGAAAGTAACAATAAAGTTAAAGAAGTTTTAGACAATCTTGGATTATTATAGTTAAAACTTATATTTTTATTTAAGATACTTGTTTACATTTGTTTAATAATATTTCTTTATAGTTTTTTAAACTTTATTGGAGTTATTACTAGTAAACATTTCTATGTATTTATCCAAGCCCTTTATAGTTTTTTTAAACTTTATTGGAGTTATTATAGTTATTAAATTTTTTAGATTTATTTATGTTTAATTGTGATGGATTATAATTGTTTAAACTTGTTTAAATTACTGTTTAAGATTATTTGTTTAAAATAATTAATACATAAAGTAGGTAAAATTTAATTTAATTTTATGGTATAAAAATAATATAAAAATTATATTTTTTGGTGTTTAAATGATAAAAGTAGCTGTTACTGGAGCTTCAGGAAAAATGGGTTCTGGTATTATTAAAAATATTATGAATAATAATGATATGGAATTAGTATCTGCAATAGAAATGCCTAACACTCCTTTATCTAATCGTGACATTGGTGAAGTTATTGGTATTGGTAAAATTGATGTAGCTATTACAGGTAGTGAAAATTTAGAAGAAACTCTTAAAAAAACAAGACCTGATGTTTTAGTTGACTTTACAATAGCTAGTGCTGCTATTGAAACAATAAAAATAGCTGCAAAATCTAAAGTAAACCTTGTTGTTGGAACTACAGGGTTTACTGATGAACAAAACACTGAAATTGCTAATGTAATTGCAAAAGAAGAAGTTAAAGCTATTATCACATCTAATATGTCTATTGGAGTAAATGTGTTTTTTAAAGTTTTAAAAGACTTAGCTCCAATTCTAGCAGATTATGATATTGAAATTATTGAAGCACACCATAATCAGAAGAAAGATTCACCTTCTGGAACTGCTATGACTGCATTTGAAATCATAGCCGATGCTTTAGAACGTAATGTTGATGAAGTTGGTGTTTATGGTCGTCAAGGTATTGTAGGGGAACGTACTAAAAAAGAAATTGGTGTTCATGCTGTAAGAGGTGGAGATGTTGTTGGAGACCATACTGTACTATTTTTAGGAGATGGGGAACGTCTAGAAATATCTCACAAAGCTAGTAGTCGCCAAGTATTTATTACAGGAGTTATGAAAGCTTTAAGATCAATTGATAGTATAAAACCTGGAACAATAGCTACTATGTCGGATATTTTAGGATTAAATTGATTAATATTAAATAATATATAAATTAATTTATTTAATCATTAATTTTTAATTATTAATTAAAACAATATTTGAAACTAATAGTAGATTATGATTTTGGATTAGGGAATTATTAAAATAAATAATTAAGTTAAAGGAGTAATTAAAATGGTAAAAGTTGGTGTACTTGGTGCAACTGGAATGGTAGGTCAAAGATTCATTCAAATCCTTGATAAACACCCTGAATTTGAAATAGCTGAGCTAGCTGCTTCGGAGCGTTCAGCTGGTAAAAAGTATGAAGATGCTACAACGTGGTATCTTGATGATGCAATGCCTGAATCTGTTAAAGACATTACTGTATCTAATACAGACCCTAAGGATATTTCAAATGATGTTGATTTTTTATTTTCAGCACTTCCAAGTAGTACAGCAGAAATTGTTGAGCCAAAATTTGCAGAATCTTATATCGTAGCTTCAAATGCAAGTGCTATGCGTATGGAAAAAGATGTACCTCTTGTTATTCCTGAAGTAAACCCTGAATTTTTAGACCTTGTTGAGATTCAACAAAAAAATCGTGGTTGGGATGGATTTATTGTAACTAATCCTAATTGTTCTACAATTGCATTAACATTAACATTAAAACCAATTTATGATAATTTTGATATAAATAGAGTTTATGTTTCAACAATGCAGGCTGTTTCAGGTGCTGGATATAATGGTGTTCCCTCTATGGCTATTGTTGACAATTTAGTTCCATTTATTGGTGAAGAAGAAGAAAAAATGGAAACAGAAACTCTCCATCTTTTAGGAGAACTTAATGGAACTGAAGTTAAAGATGCTAATTTTGGTGTAAGTGCATCTTGTCATAGGGTAGCTATTGTTGATGGTCATACAGAATCGGTTTTCATTGAATTTGGTGAAGATGTTGATGTAGAAAATGTTAAATCAAAAATGGCTAATTTTAAAGGAATTCCTCAAGAGTTAAACCTTTTTTCAGCTCCAAAAAATCCAGTTATAGTTCGAGAAGAAGATAATCGTCCTCAACCTAGAATGGATAGGAATGCTGATGGTGGAATGGCAGTTACAGTTGGAAGATTAAGAAAAGACTATGCTTTTGATAATAGTTTAAGATATGTTCTTGTTGGCCATAACACTATTCGTGGTGCAGCGGGAGCATCTATATTAAATGCTGAGCTTATACAAAAAACTATTCTTTAATATTTTTCTTAATTTAAATAGATAATTAGATTCTTATTAATAGTTGTAAGGTTATATATTAGTATTATTAAGTGGTTCTTATGATTAGTGATGATATTGAAAAAAAGAAACTAGAAAAATTAGTTAAATCTTGCTTACTTGAAATTAATAAGCTTAAAATGGAATTAATTAATTTAGAAAATGAAAAAGCTAAGTTATTAAATAATGATGAAGTTTCAAAATTAAAATCATTAATTGAATCTAAGGAATCTGATATTTTAGTTATTAATGATTCACTTAAATCTAAAGATTCTGAAATTAGGGATCTTAGAACTTTAATTGAAGCTAAAAATCTTAAAATTAAAGATTTAGAAAATTTTAAAAATTCACTTGAGGATATTAAGAAATCCTTAGAAAACGAATTAAAGGAATTTAAAACAAGTACACTTAATGATTATAATAATAAATTAGAAAATACTATTTCTAAAATTGTTGAAAAAGACGGTAAGATTAAATCATTAGTTAAAGAACTTAATCAATCAAAAACTGAAATTACTGAATTAAAAGGTAACCTAGCTACTAAAGATAGTATTCTAGAACTTCAACGTAAAGTTGATGCTAAAGAAAATGAAATAAAAAACATTAAAAATTCTGCTATTGATGCTGAAACTGTTAAAAAATTTGAAAATCAAATAAAGGAAAAAGACAGTAGAATTAAAGAGCTTGAGGATTTTAAGAAATCATTCGATGCAATTAAAAAAGATATTGAAAATGATATTAAAAAATCTAAAGATTTAGAAATATCTAAATTAAATAATGAAATTGAGAATAGATCTACTTTATTAAATAAAAAAGATGAAGAAATTAATTCTCTTTTAAATAAGATTAAAGATAAAGATAATTTAATTAAAGAACTTTTAGATGAAGATTCTAAAGATAAATCTAATACTAATATATCTAATGATGATAATTGCAGTGATGCTAATAGTAATGATAATACTGATAATATTGCAGATACTATTACTGATACTAATAAAAGCATCATTACAGATAATGATAAAAATATTCAATATGAGATATTTAATCTTAAAGAAGAACTTAAATCTAAAGATGTTATGATTACTGAACTAGAAGAAATGAAGAATATCTTTAATAAAATTATTGAGCCTCCTAAAAGAGACTTAACATCATTCCAATCTCAAGTTTTAAATGTTCTCCCTGATGGTGATAACACAACTAAAGATATACATGAATTCTTAAGAAAAATAGTATTTAAAGATTTGTCATATTCTAATTTAAACAGTATATTAAAAAGCTTAGAAAGAAAAGGATATGTCCAATTAAAAGAAATAGATAAAGTTGAACATTGGACTAAATTAGATATTAATTAATATTTAACTAATTAATATTTATCCCCATATTTTATTTTTTAATAAATAAGTTAAATTATTTACTATTAATTATAAATATTAAAATTATAATTATAATAATAATTTAACATATTTTTAATTTTATTCTACTATAATTTAGAATTTAATAGTGCTAAAAATGATCCTGCAGGATCCACAACAATATTTCCTGCTGTATACTGCTCTATAATAGTAGATGCTATTTTATCTCTTTTTTCAGGGTCTTGAGTTCCTTTAATAAGAGCACTTGATAAAGCTTTAACTGCTGCTCCTCTATCTAGACCCATATCATTTTGTTCTTCCCTTACAAAATCAATAGCACTAATTTCTAATGTCTGATTTTTAATTACTATT
>JBOFHT010000060.1:0-35299 GCA_051649785.1 Methanobacteriaceae archaeon | reverse complement strand
AAACATAAGATATGTTTATTGTAATATAAATAAATTCCGAATATTAATCTAAGTTTCCATTAATATCCTAATTAACTAACTATTAATAATAATATTATAAATATTATTAAAAATTATTGAATAAACCTGAAAAATCATGAAAATAGTTTAAGATAAAAAAAGAAAGGAAAGAAAATAATATGGAAAAAGAAAGATTTGGAAATAAAATAAATATTTCTAAACCTATTACTAAAAAAGTTTATTTACAAAAACCTATATAAATTATCAGCTTTATTAATCTGATTTACTTTATTTAAATAATCGAGTTTTATATTTTTGACAATTTTTGCATATTTTTTAGGTATGCTGAAGTATACACGTACACTAGTTGATTTGCCCGGTTTTAATGCTTTAATTAGAGCAGTTTTTGTGAATTTCTTTAAGTTAGGATCTATTTTCCCAACACTATTCTTCTTTTCATACCATATTTTTAATTTAGTAGCTTTAGAACTTTTAGCTCCAATATTAGTTACTTTAATAACTAAAAAGTTAATATTACCCTTTTTAAGCTCTTTAACACTATTCGAATACCTGGTAATTCCAGTCGTACTAAGTTGTGCTTTGTTAGATACATAAACAAGATATTCTTTTGTAACATTTGTAACTGTACCATTTGATTTAACACCAGTAATTATATAATTTTCACTGCTATTAAATGTAGCATCACTAATAGTAACTTTAATTATATACCATCCTGTTTTTTTGTAAGTATGGGCTATCCATCCAGTGCTTTTCTTTTTAGTGCCATCACCAAAATCAATATATGCTTTTTTAACTTTAATTCCTGCTAAGTTATAAATTAGATTACCCTTAGGATTTACTATAGCTTTATAATTAATAGTACCTCTTTTAGAAATTTGAAAAGTTTTATTTTTATAAGCATTATACTTTACAGGTATTTTCGTCTTTTCAATAGTGAAAATGTTTTTATTTACACTAATCCCTGCATAATTCTCATTTTTATCATTAAAGAAGCCATTACTTGCTGAATTATTTGCAGCTGCAAAAGTAGCAGGTATTGAACATAGTATAACTAATGAAATCAGTAATAAGATAAGGATTGAGATTTTTTTGTTAATTTTCAATTTATGCCTCCATTTCATTCTATAAATTAACCAATTGATAAAAAGTCAATTAAACAATATATAATATATGCATACTACTATATAAATTATTGGAATAACTAGATAAATAGGCATATATGTAAAATTAATAACAAATATATAGTTATTTAATCAAATTAGGATTTAATACATTACTTCAATCATATTAACTATTATTAATCACATTGACTATTTCAATTTAAAAAAAATAAACTAATAAACAGTGAAAAGCTTTTAAAATGTAATATAGGTGTATCATAATTCACTATTTAACATCATATTTAATTACTAGAAAAAATATATATTATTAGTATTATTATTAAAAGTAGTTTATAATTAAGATTATAAATTTTAATTAGCAGATTTATATGATAATTTTATAAGATAATTTCTACATTGATAATTTTTATATATAAATTATGTAAATTATTTAAATTGTGGTGCCAATGAAAGAGTCCCAAAACAATACCCTTAGTGAAATAAGTAAAAATAATAATAATAATAATAATAGTAATTTTAATAGTAATAATACTTTTAATGAAGATTTAGACCACTACACAGAAAAAGAAATTTGTGAAGGATTAACAAAAATAATAATTCCAGAATTTGATAAAGTTTCTTCAAAAGCACCAGTATTCTACAATCCAGTAATGGAATTAAATCGAGACCTTTCTATTTTAGCTATTCAAACATTTCAAGAAGAACTAGCTCGAGATATTCATATTTGCGATGTATTTGGAGGTAGTGGGATTCGTGGGATTCGCTACAAAAATGAAATTAATGGTGTTGAAGAAGTAGCTGTTAATGATATTAGCTCACTTGCCATTGAATTTACTAAAAAAAATGCTATTACCAACAATGTGGAGATTACTACATTCCAAAATGATGCCAATATCACTTTACGTGAAAATAGGGGAAAATTTGATGTTATTGACATAGATCCATTTGGAACTCCATCATATTTTACTGATTCAGCTGCTTACTCATTAAAAAAAGATTCCCTACTTTGTATTACAGCTACTGACACTTCTGCATTATGTGGAACCTATAAAGAGCCGTGTATTAGAAAATATAATGCAAAACCACTTAAAACAGAGTACTGTCATGAAAATGGAATAAGGATTTTAGGTGGATTTGTAGCATTAACACTAGCTAAATACAAAAAATACATGGAAGTTTTATTTTCCCACAGCAGTGAACATTATATGCGTCTTTATCTTAGAATAAAAAAAGGTTCAGCTGCCACAGATAATTCTCTTAATAACATAGGTTATATTGGACACTGTAAAAAGTGCCTTTACCGTGAAACTAGCTATGGAATTGCTAATCCCGTAGCTAATAGTTGCCCCATTTGTAGTGATAATTTAATTAGCATAGGTCCATTATGGTTAGGTTTAATCCAGAATAAGAACTTTATTACAGCTATGCTTGATAAAATTGATACGGATAATAAAAATAATATTAATGATATTAATAAAAATAATAATATTAAGGATAATAATAAGATAATTAATACTAATAATAATATAAATAAGACTGGAGATGACACAAATGCTACTAAAACTACTAACATGGCCAATAAAACTGATATTTCTACCAATACGAATACTATTATGGCCACTGAAGATAATATTAATACTATTACTACTACCACTAATATTAATAGCACTAATAGTAACCGCAATACTAATTCTAAAGACATTTCTACCAAAAACAGATTAAATAATTCAAATAGTACTGTTAATAACATTATTAAAATAAACACATCTAAAAAAGCTACTAAACTACTTGAAACCTGTTTAGCTGAAAGTGAAGCACCTATTACTTTTTATGAGCTTCACAAAATCTGTAAGAAGCTTAAAATTAGTGCTCCTAAATTTGACAAAGTTATGAAAAATCTAGCTAATTCAGGTTTCATAGCTACTAAAACTCATTTCAATCCTCTTGGCATTAAAACAAATGCCAATATTACTGAAATTGAAAATATAGTTCTAAATAGCTAGTTCCACTTAATTAATCTATTAAGAAAATCATAATAATCAAAACATATAAATATTAACAATAATCATATATTAATTATATAAATATTATATAAACTACAGAATATATATGTACATGTATATGAATAAATCGTATTATAAAAATATAAATAATAATTATAAATAATTATTATAAATAATTTGTAAATTAACTATGAAGGTGAAAAAAATGGAACTTGGTAAAATTTTTAAAGATGCATTTAAATACCCAACAAGCAATTGGAAAATGGTACTAATTATTGGTGTTTTGTATGTTGTATCTAATATAGCTAGTATATTACATTTAGGCACTGGAGTATTAGGAATTATTTTTGCAATAGTTAGTTTAGTACTTGTTTTATTTATAAGTGGTTATGGAATAAATGTTATTAAGGAATCTATTAATAAAAATAGCGAAATTCCAGCATTCGCCCCAACTGATAATTTTATTACTGGTATTAAGGTTCTTGTAGTATCCCTTATCTATTACATAATCCCCACAATTGTTACTATCTTATTAGCATTTGTTACTGGTTTCTTTAGTAAGACTATAGAACTAATGACTCCTATTTTTGCAAATCAAACAATTGTTAATGAAATAGTTGCTGGGAACTCAACTGCACTAACTAACTACTTCAATACTGTTTCTCCAGAGTTAATTAGTGGTTTAGCTGGAGCATTTGCAATTACTGTAATTGTTGGACTAATACTCTACATTATATTTACACTACTTTTAGTTGTAGCTCAAGGAAGACTTGCAGATACAAATAGTTTAGTTGAAAGTATAAAAATCAATGAAATATTTGGTATTATTGGAAAAATAGGTTGGGCAAAGTTCATATTATGGATAATTGCATTAGGAGTAATATGTTTCATTATTTCACTTGTAGCAGGATTAATATTAGGTTTAATCCCATTAGTGGCAGTATTGATTGGAGGTACTGGAGGATTAGCTATTGGATCAATGATTGTTTCAATTATTTCCTACTTAATAATTAGCCCATATATCTTCTTATTTAGCTCAAGAGCCCTTGGTTTATTATACCAAGATGCAAAATAATCAATAAAATAGTATTTATAAATTAATAATAGTATTTATAAATTAATTTATATTTCTATTTTATAATTTTATTTTATTCTTATTCTTATTCTTATTTTACTTTTTATTTTATTTTCTAAATTAACTCTTTATCAATCTATTAACTTTTTACAAGTATATTGTACATATACTATCATATTCTATGATAATAATACAAAAACAATAAAATATATAACTAATTAAGTTAATAATACATTAATATCTAGTTATAAATAGTACTAGGTTATTAATTATCAACAGTTCATATATATTGAGGTGAAAAAATGGAAATCGGAGAAATATTTAAAGATTCAATAAATTATCCTACACAAGATTGGAAGAAGTTACTAATTATAGGTGTAGTTTATTTAGTATCTATATTATTAGTAATAGCAGGATTATTTATGGCACTTCTAGCTAATGAAGTAGGAATTGCATTGTTTATTATCTTTTCAGTATTATCATTACTTGGAGTGATAGTTGTAGATGGATACACTCTAGATATCACAAGGCAAACAGTTAATAATAAATCAGAAATTCCAAAATTAAATATAAAGAAAAATTTAATTGATGGAATAAAGTTGTATGTTATGCAATTTATTTATGGGCTAATTCCTGCAATTATTATATTAGTTGTAGCAATTATTACACTAGGATTAGGGTTTATGAATGTAATTATGTCTCCTGTACTTAATCAAACATTAGCTAGTAACTCAACAGAAGCTATGCTTTCCATTTTTGCTTCATTAGGAGTTCCAATATTAATTATTGGATTAGTTGCATTAATCTTAGGCATAATATTTAGTCTTTTAACTTATACTGCAACTGCTAGATTAGCTGAAACCAACAGTATTGGTGCTGCATTAAATATTCCAGAAATTATTAATATAATTGGAAAAATTGGCTGGTCTAAATACATAATTTGGTTAATTATGATCTTTATTGTTTCAGGAGTAGTTGGAATAGTTTCTAGTATACTATTTTCATTATTTATTGGAATTATTATTGTTCCTTTAGTTATTTATCCATTCTGGTTCTTCTTAAATGCAAGAGCTACTGGTTTAATATATAATGAATCAAAATAAGTAAGAAAATTCTTTTATTTTTTTACTTTTAATTTTATATTTTATTTAATTTTATTTTGCTTTACTTTTTTATCTTTAACTTTTTTTTATTTTAAATAAAATTTTTAATTTATTTTTACACATTATAACTATTAGTTATACTGCAAACATTTATATTATATGAAATCATATTAACATTTTATATTTAATTTATATTTTTAGCTATAAAAAAATAATAAACAATATATAATATTAAATACATAATAATATACAATGTTTAAAGAAAATAATTTAATCATTAGCTCAAATATATTATTTAATATTATAAAACAAAAATTACTAGTAATTAATTTATAGCTACTATTTAATTATTAGAAAATAATTAATTGTAAGCTATTACAGTATAAGACATTGAAAATTTAAATTATGATTTTTATTATTTTAATTAAAATTCTTTATTTCTTAAAATAATGATTTTATTTAAGAATAATTTTTTAAATATTATAAACTTTAATGTCGTGAACTATAATTAAATACTAGTTATTAAAATTAATTAAACTCAAGTTTATGGGAAGCATAATAATATGAATAAAAAAGCAAATAATAAAAAAATCAAGTTAGATATTGTAGATGAAAAAATATTAAAATTAATGAATGATGATGCTAGAACCCCATATAGGAAAATAGCTAGAGAATTGAATATTTCCGTAGGTACTGTTCACAATCGTATCGAAAAGCTTACAAAAAATGGAGTAGTTGAAAAATTTGCACCTGTTTTAGACCATAATGCTTTAGGTTACAAAGTTACAACCATTATCGGAGTTAAAATTAAAGGTGGGAGTATAGAGGATTGGGAAGGTAAAACTTCTTTTAATAAGAATGTTCTAGGAATTTATGATGTTACAGGAGAATATGATGCATTTTTAATAGCTAAATTTAAAGATACTGATGAATTAAATCATTTTATAAAAGAGCTATTAAAAGAGCCAGGTATTGAAAGAACTTACACACAGACTGTTTTAAATACTGTTAAATCAGATATGAACTCTGCAAGTATATTATAGTTTAAAATAATTATAAAATCATTAAAAACTTAAAAATATGCTATATATTAGATAATATAGATAGTATAGGAAATATAAATAATATAACTTATACTCCCTCAAATATATTATTTAATATAATCTATAATGCCCAGAATAATATAATATTTAATATAACTATTAATATAAGAACTGAGATATTAGTATACAAGTTTTAATAAGTCTCAAATTATATTAAAAATAATATCATAATTAAAACAATAATATTAAATACTAATAATTCTAAAATCTAAAGGCGTATACTCATGGTAATCTGTTTTCCTGATACACAAGATAATATTCCACGAATTCCAATCCATTTAACTCGTGTTGGAGTGACTGGTGTTAAAAAACTTTTAAAAATTGATAGAGGCAATAAAAGACCTATTATTCTCTTGCCTGAATTTAATGCATATGTAGATCTTCCAAATGATCAACGAGGAATACATATGTCTAGAACTCCTGAGGCAATTAGTGAAGTTGTTGAAGATGTCATAAAAAGTAGTTCTGTCGAAATAGAGTCATTGTGTGCTAATATTGTTAAGTCTCTTATGAAAAAGCATAAATATGCTAAAGTAGCTGAAGTAGAAATGACTAGTGATTTTATGTTTATTAAAGAATCACCAGTTACTAAAAATAAGACTCAAGAAATGACTAAAATAACTGCTACAGCTATTGGTTTTAGAACGAAAGCAACTGACGGTTGCGAATGTGATAACGATGGCGAAGTAGTCATAAGGAAAAGTATTGGTGCTGAAGTTGTTGGAATGACTGTTTGTCCATGTGCACAGGAAACTGTAAAAGAAGCAGACAAAGCAAAGCTATTAGAGTTTTTAGACCCTGAAACATGCAAAAAAGTATTAGATACAGTTACTTTTGCATCCCACAATCAACGAGGAGTAGGCACCATATCAATAGAAGTTCCTCAAAAGCACGAAGTTCGTGGAGAAGATATTATTCAAATAATAGAAGAATCTATGAGTGCTCCTGTTTGTGAAGTCCTTAAAAGACCTGATGAAAATGCTATTGTTATGTCAGCTCATAGTAAACCCGCTTTTGTTGAAGATTGTGTTAGAAATATGGTTGAAAAAATACTCCAAAAATACTCACATCTTCCAGATGACACATTAGTAACTGTTCGCCAAGTTAATGAAGAAAGTATTCATAGACATAATGCTTTTGCAGAAAAAATAGCTACTATGGGTGAACTAAAAGCAGAAGTGAATTTTTAAAGATTGAAGATTATTAAAATATAAATTAAAGTTGGGAAAAGATGGTACACTTACATAAAATTGCGGGAAAAATAATTGAAGGATTAGAAGCATTTGAAGGCTCAAGACAAGCTATTGACTCAAATCAAATACTTATTGTAAGGGCAATGTCTAAAAAAGAATTAGCTATAGAAGATATGGAAAATGAATTATCTAAAATAGTTAAAAAATTAGAAGCTAAAGAAATAAATCCTTTATCAGACGATGCCACCAAACTTATTAATAGAATGGATGAACAAGTTAGAGCTAATGTTCAGGTAACTGGAGATAGCTATGTTACAGGCCTTGAAAATATGAAGGCATCTCTAGAATCAATGGGTCTCCATGTAGAATATAAAATGATGAAATTGCAAACTGCAGGAGCTATTATTATAACTTGGAAAGACAAAAGTGGAATGGGTCCCCTTTATGTAGAAGTTGTTATCTCAGATGATGAAGGAGAAGGCGATAATTAATAAAAAAAATAACAAAAATTATTGCACAACTCTACAATAGGCATTAATATGAAAAAAATCCCAATAAAAAATGTTGAAGGGTTTAAATTAGGAAATGCTCAAGATATTACTGGTGGAACTGGATGTACTACCATAATATGTGAAAAAGGAGCAATTTCAGGATATGATTTTAGAGGAGGAGCTCCTGCAAGCCATGAAACAGAACTTTTAAAGTCTGAAAATATAAATAATGGAATTCATGGTGTTGTTTTAAGTGGTGGAAGTGCTTATGGGTTAGAATCCACATCAGGAGCTATGAAATATTTAGAAGAAAAAAATATTGGTTTTAATGTTGATGGTGGTGTTGTTCCAATTGTTTGTGGTGCATCACTTTTTGACCTTAATTTAGGTGACTTTAAAACTAGACCAAATAAAAGTATGGGATATAAAGCCTGTAAAAATGCAGAAAAAAATTCAAATCTTAATAAAGACTTAGAAACTGGTAATTTTGGTGCTGGTTGTGGAGCTTCAGTTGGAAAACTTTATGGAATTGAAACTGGAATGAAAAGTGGGTTAGGTACTTATGGTTTAGAATTAGGAAAGCTACGAATTGGAGCTATTGTAGCAACTAACGCATTAGGAGATGTTGTTAATCCAGATACTAAAGAAATTATAGCAGGGCTGCTTAATAAAAATAAGACTAGTTTTTTAAATACAGAAAAAGAAATTTGTAATAATTATAAAAATATTAATATTTTTTCAAATAATAATTTAAATAATACAAATACAACAATCGCTACCATTATTACAAATGGGAAAATTACAAAGCCACAAGCTAATAAATTAGCTAGTATTGCACATAATGGTTTAGATAGAGCAATTAGACCAGTTCACACCAATTTTGATGGAGATGGTGTTTTCACCCTTTCAACTAATGAAATAGAATGTGATATAACAGCATTAGGTGTTTTAGCTAATGAAGTCATATCTAGAGCTATTGTTAATAGTGTTTTAAGTGCTAAAAGCAGTTATGGTTTAAAATCAGCCCAAGAATTTTATTAAAATTAAATCAAGGTATTTAAAATGAATAATAGTAATAAAAGTAATAATAATCATGATAATATAGATAATATAGATAATATGAATAATATAAATATCTCTGAATTAACTATTGAAAATATCACTAATTTACTTAAAACTGGTTCTATTGATTTCATTGATTCTAAAAAAAATTCCACTATAAAAAACCCTAATAATATCTTAGGACTTATGAATACTGCTAGCCATTGCACAAATCATAATAAAACTAACAACTACATTACTTTTTCTAAAAATATATTTATACCCCTTACTGAAATTTGTAGAAACTATTGTGGCTATTGTACTTTTAAAAAAGAAATTGATGACCCTACTGCAATTATTTTAAAAAACAAATCAGATATAATTAAAACACTGCAAGAAAGTGAAAAATACGGGTGTAAAGAAGCATTATTTGCATTTGGCGAGCAAGCAGATAGTGAAGAACTTGTAAAAGCCAATTTATCTAAAAATAACTATTCAAATATGCTTGAATATATTTATGATATTTGTAACACTACATTAAACCAAACAAAGCTACTTCCACATACCAATGGTGGAATATTTAGCTATGATGAACTTAAAACTCTAAAAGAAGTTAATGTTTCAATGGGTTTAATGCTTGAAACTTCTTCACCACGTCTTATGGGAGAAGAAGCCCATAAAAACAGCCCTGGAAAAGACCCAAAGCTACGTCTTCAAACAATTAAAGATGCAGGTAAATTAAAGATTCCATTTACAACTGGGATACTTATTGGTATTGGAGAAACAAAAGAAGAAATAGCTAAATCTTTATTAGATATCAGAAAAATCCAAGATAAGTATGGGCATATTCAAGAAATAATTATCCAGAATTTCAGAGCTAAACCCGGAATTCCTATGGAAAATCAAAAAGAACCTAGTTTAATCGATATTATTAAAACAGTAGCTACTGCAAAACTAATCTTTCCAGATTTAAGTATTCAAGTTCCACCTAATCTTAATTTTGAAACTGCTCAAATCTTTCTACTAACGGGTGTTGATGATTGGGGTGGTGTTTCACCAGTAAGTAAAGATTATGTCAATCCTGAAGCTCCTTGGCCAGAAATCCAACATTTAAAAGATCTTACAGAACAATGCGGCTTTAAACTCAAAGAACGCCTAGCTATTTATGATAAATACATTAATAAAGATTATTTAAATCCTAGATTACTATCTAAAACTGAAGAATTAGTTAAATTGATTGAATAAATTATTAAGCAATTAATTTAGATTAAATAGGATTAATATAATTATTTATAAAAAATTTAATATTCTATTTTTATTTTCTTTCTCTATTAGGCATTGTCAAAATGTTAGTTCTTAGAAAAAATTAATTAACTAAATTTCAATTAAAGTCAAATTAATCTTAAAAAATCAATTTTAAAAATTGTAACAACTAACAAATTGACAGTCTCTTATATTATTTTTATTATATCTATTCCAAAGTTAGTGTAGGCACAAAGTATTAATATTGATTAATACAGATATAAGTTATATTATTATGTAAGTATGATTTTATTTAGTATGGATATACAAGGGGCATTTATTTTGAAATACTTATTCATAGATGAAACTGAGAAAAATCAGAGATTTTTCGATGTTAGAAAATCTTTGATTTTCTAAAGTGGAGATTTAGGTCTTAAAAGCTCAAGATATTTTATCATAGCTGGTTTATTAATAGAAAACGAAGAAAAAATAAATCGTATAATAAAAAATATGAGAAGATACAAGTTTAAGAAAGAATTATCACAATTTGAAGAAATTAAAGGAAGTAAATCTCCAAAAAATGTTACATTATATACTCTTAAAAAAATGAATAATCTTGAAAATTCTCAAATTTTTATTAGTTTTCTAGACAAAAAAAATTCTAAATAGTCATATCCCCCAAGTATCAAGATTAGACCACGACAAAAGAAAACTTTATAATTTCATTGCAGGGGATATAGCTAAACAAATTAAAATTAGTGAGAATTTAGAAGTTATTCCAGATCGGATAACTGGAAATAAATTAATCAGAGAAAAATTTAATTGCTGTTTTGAAAAAAACTTAATTAACTCAAATATAAGTAATTTAAACATTTTACATGATACTTCGCAGTCAAGAGGAGGGTTACAGTTTGTAGATTTAATTGCATGGTCTTATTTCCAATCATTTGAACATGAAAATAAAGAATATATATCCAAGATAAAAATAGAAACTAAAATATCGGAAATAACCTTATCAAAAATAAGAAATTTATAAAAAATTATAACTAGTTATTTAAAATCTTTAAAAGAAAATAAAAAGCCAGTACCTGAAAGAGGGATTATCGTACTAAGGTACGCTACTTCCAGGTTTTACCCATATATATTAATATTATTTTTATAATATAAATACTTTTTGCCAATTTGGATGTGCAAAGTTTAGGTGGTTTTATTTTTTTAGAGGATAGGTCGTGGTCAAAAAGATTTTCCATATATACAAATTTTCTTCATTTGCCAATTTAAGGATTTTAATGAAGTTTTGATTTAGAAATTTCGACTTTTGGCAACGACTCAATTCATATCTACATATTAACAAATTCTAACATCCAAAACAGTATGTACAACCCCGGGAGAATACTTTTTAATCACTCTTTGATTTAAAACTTCAATTTCTCCCCTATTTAATTTTTTAGCTACATCTTCAACTCTTTTTATTGGCCTAGTATCCATTTCCTTTTTATGAACTGTTTCATGGTAGTGTAAAACTCCACCTTTTTTTAGTGTATTAATTCCAGCTTCCAAATAATGGTGAGTTGTTTTTACATAACCCATATGTACACGATCAGCTTTATTTCTTCCAATATCATTAGCTATATCACTACAATCTCCAATAATTCCTTCAACATTAGATTCTACTTTATTAAGCTTAATATTTTCACTTAAAAAATGGTGAGATTCTGGATTAATTTCAGCAGCATAAACTTTCTTAGGGTTTCCAATTACTGCAACAGAAATAGAAAAATAGCCAATTCCTGCAAACATATCAAAAAATACTTCACCATCATTAACAAGATTAGCTATCCTCATTCTTTCAGTTACATTACCTTTAGACCACATTACTTTATCTAAGTCTAATTTAAATAAACACTTATTTTCTTTATGAATTGTTTCAGTGGTATTTCCTGCAATAATTTCAATACTAGGCTTACGCATTTGTCCACTTATGTTATTGACCTTAATAATACTATCAACATCATATTTAGCTAAAATCTCATTGAAATTAGTATTATTAACAGAACCCTTAGTAGAATTACAGTTATTGTTAATATTGCCCATATTATTAATATCGACTATTTTATTAATATCTGAAACTATTAGAATCCTACCAATCTTTTTCCATTTCATAATAATAGCTATATCAATTATAACACTTATAATTTTCACATAAATAGTAAGCTAAATGATATAAATCACATATATAATAAATCCAGTATCAATCTAATTATCCCAAATATTTCAATTATTAGAAAAGTAATAAATAATATTAGAAATAAAGTTAATTATAATAACAAAAATCATTATTATATCCCTAATATAAATTATAAAAATTAAAATTCAATTTATAAAAATTTTAAATCCTATAAAAATTACAAAAATCATAGCAATGGTGTTTAAATGCTAGAAACGGAAATATTTGGAGTTAAATTTAAAAATCCTTTAATGTTAGCTGGAGGAATAATGGGAAGTACAGCTGCATCTATGAATTGGATCTTAAAGTCTGGAGCAGGAGCAATAGTTAGTAAATCATTTTCAAAAGAAGCTAATCCAGGTTATGTTAATCCTACTACTGTAGAAGTGGAAGGAGGAATTATAAATGCTATTGGTCTTTCAAGTCCAGGTGTAGATGCTTTTTTAGGTGAATTAGAAAAAGTGAATAATAATCCCCATAATGAGCAAAATACAACTAAAACAAATAATTCAGGAAAGCTAATTGCATCAATTTATGGCTCTGATATTGATGAATTTAGCTATTTATGTAATAAAATCGCTTCAGAAGTTGATATGATTGAACTTAATGTTTCTTGTCCCCATGCTATGGGTGGTTGTGGTGCAGCTATTGGTCAAGACCCTAATTTAACTTATGAAGTTGTAAAAGCATCCAAAAAAGCTCTTAAAAACAAAAAAAACAAATTTAGAAAAAACATTCCTATAATAGCTAAATTAACACCTAATGTAACAGATATTGTGGAAATAGCTACATCAGCAGAAGAAGCTGGAGCTGATGGACTTACACTTATTAATTCATTAGGCCCAGGTTTAAAAATAGACATAGTTACTGGAAAACCTATTTTATCAAATAAAGTAGGGGGAATGTCTGGACCTGCAATAAAACCAATAGCTTTACGTTGTGTTTGGGATGTTTATAAAGATACTAATATCCCCATTATAGGTGTTGGTGGAATTACAAACTATAAAGATGTTTTAGAGTTCTTATATGCCGGTGCAAGTGCTGTTCAAATTGGAACTGGGATAATGTATGAAGGAGTAGAAATTTTTTCAAATATCAATAATGGATTAATTAATTTTATGAAAGAGAATAAAATTAGCTCTCTATCTGAAATTATAGGTTTATCTCACAAGGACTAAGAATGTGATAAAATGAATGTACCTGAAGTTTTAGAAATAAAAAATATAGTTAAAGAAAGTGAAACTGTTAAAACATTTACATTCCCTTGGGATCCTAATAATTATGACAATATTGATGTTTTTCCAAACCCGGGGGAATTTGTAATGGTTTGGAACTTTAAAAATGAAAAACCAATGTCAGTTTCAGGGATAGATAAAGAAAATAAAGAAATATCTATTTCCATTAAGAATGTTGGGGAATTTACAAATGATATTCATAAAATGAAAGTCGGAGACAAAATAGGAATACGTGGCCCATACGGAAATGGGTTTAATATAGAAAATTTAAAAAATAAAGATGTTGAAGGTAAAAATTCAAAGATCCTAGCTATTGGAGGGGGAATAGGAATGGCTCCGATTTTAGGATTTGTGAAAGAAGCTGTGTCTCAAGGATTAGATGTTGATGTTATCTGTGCTGCAGTAACAAAAGACGAGTTATTATTCCTAGAAAAGCTTGAATCTGCAGGTGCAAATATTTTAACTTGCACCGATGATGGAACTTGTGGGTATAAAGGATATGCAACTCATAGAACTAGTGATTTAATTAAAAGTAGCTATTATAATATGGCAGTTGTATGTGGTCCTGAGATAATGATGAAAGCTACTTTTGATTTACTTGAAGAAGCAGGAGTTCCTGGGCAATTTTCTATGGAGAGGTATATGAAGTGTGCCATAGGACTCTGTGGACAATGTTGTGTTGATAATGAAGGTTGGAGAATCTGTGTAGAAGGTCCTGTTTTTACATCAGAAGATATGAAAAAGATTACGGAGTTTTCCAAATATTCACGTGCCTCCTCAGGACTTAAAAAACACTTTTAATTTATAAAAAAATAATAAAAAGAGAAGCTATTAAAACTTTAGATAATATTTAGATAAGCTTTAGATAAGTTTTATATAAGTTTTACTTATTGATTTAAATTATGAATATGTGAGTAATATGAAAGATAAAAATAACAAAATTAAAGAAACACTGAAATCTTCCTATTTTATAGCAATAGTTCTAATAATTTTATCAATAGCTACTTTAACACCCGTATTAAATATGGTGATATTAGGAGCATTAATTGCTTATGGACTTAGGCCAATATCAAAGAAATTACAGCCAAAACTTAAATATAAAAGTGTTTCAGTAATAGTAGCCATAATGCTAACAGTAATCCCTTTATTAGCAATAGTAATATATTCATTATTTACAGGATCATATATCGCTTATTCATTTGTTAAAGGTGCGGATATTTCACATTTAACTAATTCAACCCAATTAGCTAGTTTAATTACACCAATAATCCCCATTGAGTTTCAATCCTACACAGCTACAATTACAGACTTTTTAGCTGAAACAATTAGCAATATTGGATCAATAGCTTTTAATTATATTATAAACATGATTAAATCCGCCCCAATGTTATCTATTAAAATATTTGTACTTATTGTTTCAATATTCTATTTTACAAGAGATGGGAAAAAAGCAATCAATTTTGTATCTTCATTTGTTCCAAAAGAAAAAGAAAGGTTTTTTAACTTAATGATTGAAGAAGTAAAAATTGTTTTAAAAAGTATATTCTACGGACATATACTAACTGGAATTATAATTGGAACAATTGCAGGAATAGGATTTTTCATTTTAGGATATGAATATTCTGGATTTTTAGGAATAATAACTGGATTTTTCCAACTTATACCAGTCATTGGGCCATGGCCAATATATACAGCATTGTTCATAAAAGATATGATAACTGGAGAATACTTAAGAGGAATTATTGTTCTTATTTTTGGATTTGGACTTAGTTTAAGTGATATGTACCTAAGACCTCTACTTTCAGGAAAATATGCAGATATTCACCCATTAATATTCCTTTTAGGATTTTTAGCAGGGCCACTGGTTTTTGGATTTGTAGGATTCATTTTAGGTCCATTAATATTAGGGATAACCTATGGAGTTCTTAAAGCATATAAAAAGGAAAGAGAAAGTTTAGCTGAAATAAAAGAAGGAATCTAATGAAAATAAAATAGAATAAAAAAATGGGTAATAAATTTAGGGATGATAATAGTAATAATAGAAATAATGAATTGAATAGAGATAATAGTAGAAATAATTAATTATAATGAAATACACTCATAATAAAATAAAAATAATTACAATAAATTACTCACTAATAGCTTAGAAAAACAAATTTAACATGAGGAAAATCATGACAACTAATCGTGAAATGGTATTTTTTGATATTGATTATGTTACTACTGATGAAAAAGCAGTAGTACGCCTTTTTGGAAGAGAAAAGATTAAAGAGGGATATAGAAACTTAGTAGCTATTGATAATTCATTTGAACCATATTTATATATTCTACCATATGAAGGAAATATTGGAGAATGTGAAGATGATGTAAGATATTTACTAAATTCAGAAATGGAAAAACCTTCATTTAAAATAGAAAGAGTTAATAAAAAAGATTTATCAATACCAAAAGACTTTTTAAAGTTAACTTTAAAACATCCTCAAATGGTTCCAAAGCACAGAGATGCTATTAGAGAGCTTGAAAGTGTTAAAGAAATTAGAGAACATGATATTCCATTTTACAGAAGGTATTTGATTGATAACAATATATTCCCAATGTCAAAGCTTCAAATTAGTGGAAACATTGTTAAATCATCCCCTTCTGTGACTATAAGATCAGATTTAGCCAAATCAAGAAATATCCCTATAGAAAAAAATGAAAATGGTGGAAAAACTCTAGAAATAATGGAAATAACAGAAACTCCAAAAACAATTGATGATGGCTTTCCTGACTTTAAAATAATGAGTTTTGATTTAGAAGTTAGAAATCCCCATGGAATGCCTGATTCTGAAAGAGATGAAATAATTATGATTGGAATTTCAGGCAATTTTGGTGTTGAAAAAGTATTATCTACAAAAGGCGGACATTTAGACTTTGTTGAAGAGTTGACTAGTGAAAAAGAAATGATTAAACGCTTTGTAGAAATTATAAAGGAAAATAACATAGATATTATTGTAGGATATAACTCAGATAACTTTGATTTTCCTTATATTAAAGACCGTGCTAAAATACTTGGGGTGAAAATGGATTTAGGTCTTGATGGCTCTGAAATAAGTTTTAAGAAAAGAGGGTATGCTAATGCAGCAGGAGTAAAAGGGATTAATCATATTGACCTGTATTTAGTTATGCGTCGTTATATGAGCTTAGATAGATACACACTAGAGAGAGTTTACTTAGAATTATTTGGTGAAGAAAAAATAGATGTTCCAGGAGATAAGATTTGGGAATACTGGGATGCTGGTGGAGAAAAACTTGATGAACTATTTAGATATTCCCTTGATGATGTTATAGCTACTTATAAAATTGGTGAAATTACATTACCTCTTAATTTAGAACTTACTCGTATTGTAGGGCAACCTTTCTTTGATATAACAAGAATGGCAACAGGGCAACAAGTTGAATGGTACCTTGTACGAAAAGCATTTGAGTATGGAGAAGTTTCACCAAATAAGCCCACTAACATACAATACTCATCTAGAAAAGGAGATAGGGCTACTGGAGGATATGTAAAAGAACCAGAAAAAGGTTTACACGAAAATTTAGTTCAGTTCGATTTTAGAAGTCTGTATCCAAGTATTATTATCTCTAAAAATGTTTCACCCGATGCTTTAGTTAAAAAAACAGACATAAGTAGTACACTTACTGAAAATAATGTAATTAGCAATACAAATGGTGAAAATAATAAAACTCAAGAAAATAATGAATTTAATATAGCTCCCGAATATGGACATAAATTTGTAAAAGACCCACAAGGATTTATCCCATCAGTTATTGGAAATGTTTTAGCTGAGAGAACAAAGATCAAAGAAGCTATGAACAAGTGTGAAGATCCAGCTGAGAAGAAATCACTTAGTGTACAGCAAGATGCTTTAAAACGGCTAGCTAATACTATGTATGGAGTTTATGGATACTCACGATTTAGATGGTATTCTTTTGAATGTGCCGAATCAATTACAGCATGGGGAAGAGATTTTATTAAAGCTACTATTGAAAGTGCAGAAGAATATGGATTCCACACTATTTATGCTGATACTGACGGATTTTACGCAAAATATGTTGGATTGGATAAATGAGTTAAAGTAACTGGAAAAATAGAGCATTAATTAGTATTATTTGTAAATGTTTTTTCGCATACCAATTTCATATATACGAATTTCGGGAGGATTACTATTATTATTAATATAAAAAACTATTCTAAATTTACCTTTTCGGACACGTCTGGTTCCTTCAAGCTTACCTTTAAGTATTTTAGAATTAAAAGGGTTTTCTAAAATTTCGCCAATAGATTCATATAAACCATTACCAATATTTTTATCTTTCAATGTAATTTTTTTCAAAGATTTATATGCACTTTTAGTGAATTTTAATCTATAATTGCAGTTCTTTTGCAAGAGAATCCATATCCGTTTCTATAAAATCCCCATCATCAATTTCTTTGTCAAGTTTTTCAAGCCTATCAAATAATTGACATTCTTCAACTTTTAATTCCAATTCCCCATTTGAATTAATATTCCACTCAATCAAAGTTTTTCCTTCGATTTTTTTTATTAAAGAATCCTTTAAAGGTATTTTTACAATATTCATATTAAATTCCTCCAATATGATTATGTATAATCCATTTAATATAAATAATTTACTATATAAAGAAGTGTTTATATGGACGATGTTAAATACAGTTCAAGCCAGATCGAAGATAAATTGATAGTTGATTGCTATGATGAAGAAGAGGTTTCTAGTGCTTGGGAATGTTATATGACTGAGAGATTGTGTGAGCCATTTCCTGCAAGAATCATTGGTGAAAATCCTGAAATCCCTATTGGTGAAATAGTATCAGTAAAAGATAATTTGCACCAATTTGATGAAATTGGAACTATTCCCTGGAAAAAAGATTATGCTGATACAATAGAATATGTTGAAGTTCAATGGAATGAAGAAGAGCTTTATATTAATGTAAATGATTTAGAATCATTAGATAAAAATAATGACACTCTTGAAGCCATTAAAAACTGGAATTACTGGATTAAAAAATATTGAATTGATATTAAATTAATATTAAATTAGTATTAAATTATTAAATCAACTTGAGGAATTTAATGAAAATTAAAGATTTATTAAATAGAGCAAATGAAGAAATATTTGTTAGGGGAGAAGACTATTACAAAAATGATTATATTTCATTTTTAACATATAATCCTCAAAAATATACATATTACGGCGAAGTAGAGGGAACTGGATTTAAAGACTACAAAATAAAGATTGAACTTGATGAAAATAATAACATTGATTATTACAATTGCAATTGCCCATATGATTGGGGTGATGTTTGTAAACATTTAGTGGCTGTTTGTTTAGCAATTAAAGATGGGAAACATATTGAATCCTGCGAAAAACATATCGGATCAAATAAAAACATTTCAAAAATAGAAGAATATGAAGATGAAGAAGAAGATATGTTATACTTGATAAATAAGGCTTCTAAAGAAGATTTAACAAAGTTTATCATAGAAAATGGATTTAAGTATGGAGACTTTCAAACAGATTTGTATAGATTCCTTAAAAAACCAGCTGTTGATGAAGAAATCAAATTTTTAGTTGGAGATATTGAAAGTATAATTAGTGATGCTAGTTATTTTAAATTTGACGATGATCCATATTACTATCAGGATGAAACTGATAAATATACTAATGACCTAGAAAAAGTTCTCAAACAATCAAAAAAATCTTTAAACACTGATAGATACATGGTTCCATTTCATATTCCAATAGAAATTATTAATGGAGTTAATAGCTTATATGAATTCTCATTTGAAAGTTATTCCTTAGATGGTCTAGTTCATGACACATTTGAGGTATTAAAAGGTGCTTGTGATTTGATTAAAACCTATGGAACAGGTGCAGAAAAAGAAAATACCTTTAAATTTTTAATTAAAAACTCTCAAAAAGATTTTATTTCAACTGAATATAATTATGATTTTATTAATGAAACTTTGAAATTTGTAGATAAGTCAAATAAAAAAGAAATATATAATGCAATAGATAATATTGGTGGCAATGAATTTTATTATTATGAAAATATGATTTTAAAATCAAAAATTATTGAAATTGTAGATGGTAAAGGAGAATCAAAAAAATTTAAGAGAGATAATACTCAAATCGATGAATTTGCTATCGAACTAATCGAAGAATCCATAAACAACAAGGATCTTAAGTTTTGTGAAAAATTAGCTTTAAAAAAACTTAATGAAGATAAAGGAACAATAAATCAAGAAAAATGGGAAAAAATTTTACATGATATTTATAAATCATTTGAAATTATTAGTAAACAGATAGAAATAGGCACTAATCTTCTTAAAAAAGGAAATTCAGAGTATTATTATATTTTAAAGAACTTATATGAAAATATGGGTTTATTAGAAGAAAAACAGAATGAAATAATCATTAATCTTATTGAAAACTCTGATTTCAGTTACTATGGACCAATTTTAAAAGAAGAAGAGCAATGGGAATTATTATGGGAAAAAGTAAATGAACATCCCAGTAATATCTTTGAATATGGTCCATACTTAGTAAAAATCTATAAAGAAGATGTTTATGAGTTTTACTATAATACACTAATTAATCAAGGCGAAACTGCAAATAATAGAAAAGAATATAAACTATTTGTCAATGATTTAAGAAAACTATATAATTTAGGCACGGAAGGAGATAAATATGCAGATAGAGTCTTTGATTATTTTAGAAAAAATTACAAAATAAGAAGAGCTATGCAAGATGAATTAAATGTTTTGAATTCGAGACGAAATAGAAATTAATAATTATATTTACTTAATGATTATTATTCTTCAAGTAATGAATTAATCTTTTTTTACCATAACTTATTTACATTACATAATGTTATCAATGATAACTATTGCCAATAGCAACAATTATATAGTATGAGGTTCATATATTATTATTTACTTTGTTTTATTTGAATCAAACTAAATACAAATTCGAGTTTTAAAATGAAAAAAATTAAAGATATTATTAAAGATACAGATAATATGAGTTATTATTTAAGTTGTTATATTTTAATTCTTAATAAAGCTCATCAAACATTTATAAATCCTTATTTAAAAGAAAAGAATATTAGTTACAATCAATATGAATTAATTTTACATATTTACCGTGATGAGGGTTCTATTCAAGGAAAGATAGCTTCAACTTGTGGAACTGATAAATGTGGAGCATCTAGATCCCTTAGAATATTAGAAGATAAAGAATTAATCCTTAAAAAAATTGATGAAAATAATAGACGTTCTTACAAGTTATTTTTAACCAAGAAAGGTAGAAAAGTAATTGAAGACATAATTAAAAAAGAAATCCAATGGGAAAACTATATCTGTGAATCCATGGATATTGAAAAAGAAAAACTTTTTAAAATATTAAATAAAACTTGTATTAGTTCTTTAAAATTACTGAATGATTGATATTTATAAAATGATATGATAAAATGACGAATATACACTTCAAACCAATATCTTTATTAGATAAACCTATATTTGATGATTATTTTAATAAAACCGATTTCAATAATGCTGAAAAGAATTTCTCTAATCTTTTTATGTGGAGAAAGACTTATGAATATGAATATGCAATAATTAATGATTGTCTATGTATAAAAGGTAAATTAAGAGATAGTAAAAAACCATTTTGCCATTTTCCATATGGAGGATGCGATATTAAAGATTCTTTATCTTTAATAAAAGAAATTTTCAAAAAAGAAGATGAATTAATCATTAAACCATTACTTCCAGAAATGAAAAAATGTTTAGAAAAAAGTTCAGAAGATTTTACATTAATAGAAGATAGAGATTCATTTGACTATATTTATACTTCTAATAAATTAATTACATTATCTGGTTCTAAATTACGTAATAAACGTAGATGGCTTAAAAAATTTAGAGAAAGTTATAATTATACCTATGAAGAGATTATCTTAGATAATTTAATTGAAGCAAAAGAATTTACTATAAATATTATTAAAAATTCTAACAATGATACAGATGAGATTATAGCTATGGGAGAAATGTTTGATAATCTATTTAAATTAGATATTAAAGGATGTATTATTAGAATTGATGGTAAAATTGCAGGAGTATCTACTGGAGAAGAATTAACTAAAAATACTGTTGTTATCCACTCAGAAAGAGCTGATACTAACTTTGAAGGAATATATAATTGTATTAATCAAGAATTTTGCGAAAAACAATGGTCCAATTATGAATTTATTAACCGTGAAGAAGATCTTGGAATTGAAGGATTACGACAAGCAAAGTTAACCTACCGTCCAGATTTATTACTATCTAAATATATTGCTAAAATAGGGGTTTAATGGGGTTCAATTATGGCTTATGTTAATAAATTAGATGGAAATAGAATATTTTTAAGTTTAAGTCAAAAAGAAGATTTATATTTATATAATGATTGGTTAAATGATTTTGAGATTAATTTAACATTTGGTAGAAGCCACATTGCTTTTAATGAGGAAAATCAAGCTAAATATATTGAAGATTATAATAATAGTGATGATAAATTTTTCTTTGTTATAGTAAAAAAAGGAAACAGTTCTGAAAATGAGCAAGCTATTGGAATTGGATTAATATATGATATAAATTTTGTTCACCGAAAAGCTACTTTAGGTCTTTTATTAGATAAATCTTTCCAATCAAAAGGTTATGGTGAAGAATCTACTAAATTACTTCTTGAATTTGCCTTCAATATTTTAAATCTAAATAATGTTATGTTATATGCTATTGATTTCAATAAAAAAGCTATAGCTATGTATGAACGACTTGGATTCAAGACAATTGGTAATAGGAGAGAAGCATACCCTATAAATAATAAAGTTTATGACGAAGTCTATATGGATATATTAAAAAAAGAATTTAATGAAAGAAACAATTATTGAATATAATTAATAATATTATTAATAATAAAGTAAATGATAATATAAGATTGTGAAATTTTGTGGTATTTTTAAATTTTATTTAAGATTATTTATAACTAAATTTAATTTACTATAAATACTCCACACTTTTTACTATCAAATTGAACTTATTTTAATTATTTATAATATTTTCACTATTACAAAACATAGAATAGTTATATTAAAATTAGTTTTAAATATTAGATAATGTAAGATTATACTAAATTTATTTAACTTTTAATAAAAGCATATACTCCAATAATTGTGGTACTGATCTTTTTAGTAGCTATTAATCATTAAATAGAACTATTGTTTCTACATATATTGACTTATCACTTCCAACATCCCAGATTATATACAATATCTAAAAAATTAACTTTCCCAAATCATTAGAAAAATTCATAATAAATATTTATTCTTAATATTCAATGAATTATTTATTATTTTATTCCAAAAAGGAATCTACTTATCTTAAATCTTTTACATAGCACATATAGTCCCATAGACAGAGATATAGTAAGTATTAATATTAATAACATTTGTAAATAAATATTAGATGTGAATTGTATTATATAAAATGCAACTGCAATAAGTATTGATTCATGGAAAATATATAGTGTGAAAGAAGATTCTGATAAATATTGAATTATATTGTTTGTTTTATTTAAAAACATTTTACCTAAGACCAATATTAAAAGAATGGATACCCAACCATAGAATGCTTGATAATAATAAGATATAGAATCAAAAGCTATGCTAAAAGCACTACCTTCCAATAAGACCGCTACTATAAAAATGGCTGTCAATATCAATACTATTATTCCTAATAAAACTTTATTTTTTTCAAGTTTTTTCATAACATTATCATTTGATAAAACATAATATCCTAACATAAAAAATCCTAGAGACAAACCAATACTTTTACCGCCTCCCAGAGTTAAAATAGGATATAAAATAACTGGAATAACACCAAATAATACCAGTGTGACAATTGAAAAATCCTTATTACTTAAATCAACCTTATTTTTTAATAATTTGATAATTGGTATTGCTAAGCATGAAACTATGAACAAAAATAAAATAAACCATGCAGGTCCAAATGTTAAGCCACCATCATACCCTGTAAGGTCAGTAATTCTAAAAGAATGCAAGTAATAATCAAAATAATTCATTGAAATGTTTTCATGAAATTTAATTCCAAAATATGATAAAATAGGATTTAAAAAAATCATAGCAGCTATGAAAGGAATCAATAACCTTTGAACTCTTTCTTTAAAGTATTCTTTCATATTTCTTTTTCTTAATGAATAATATGAAGTTATCCCTGCAATAGCAAATAATAAAGGCATCAACCAAACTAAAAGAAGGTAAATAACTAATGTTAAAAAATTATTAGTTTCTCCTACTTTTACATAATAAGGTAAAGCAGAATAAATTAAAAAAATATGCAAGATAATTACTAAAAAAATTGTTAATAATCTTAAAGTATCAAGATAATATTTCCTCATAATTGCAATTCTCCATTTAAAAAATAGGTAAATGATTTAATATAAATAAAACATATTAAATACTAAGCATTGCAAGAATAATCTTTGAATATTCTTAATTAAAACTCTTTTTTTAGTTTAAATAATATGAAAATAATTAATATCAAATTTTTATAAATTTTAATATATTTATATTAATTGTATTAAATCACTTCTGTCAATTTAAGTATTTTTTAAAGTAAATTTTTATAAAAATTCAAAAAATTATTCCGAATATATGAGTAATTTATTAAATTTAGTTAAGATTTAGTATTTAATTACTTAAGTTGACAGAGCTGCATTAAATATATTAACTATTATTGATTATACAACAATAAATTAGCAAGAGCATAAAATATTATTTAGCATCCAATAATATATAAACTGAACCATAGTCAGTTGAAGTTTTACCTTCATGTACAACTTTTCCACTTGAATCAGTTACTGTGACATCAATTGTTCCTGATCCTTGTTGATTGATGGTAATGCTAGAATAGTCACTTATTGTTCCTAAATCAATTGTTTTATCGCCAGAACCACTACTTTGGGAATATTTTCCATCTGTGGTGATATATGAATTCCAACTATTATCTGTTTTTATATTAATGCTATACTGACCTTGAGGTATAGAAAATGTTGATGATGAACTGTTTTCTCCACCAATTGTAATATTAGTATTTTTTAAATCTTGTGTAACTTGAGTAGCTACAAAAGAAAATGTTATTGCTCCAACAACACATGTAATAGCTACAATAATAATCAATATAACAGCTACTTTTTTACCCGTACTCCATTCACTAAAACTCATATTAATAAGCCCCCACTATCATTAATCCATATCGAATCTATTTCTAATTAATTAATAATAAAATTATATTAAATAGATAAATATTTATCATAACATATATATAACTATATGGGTATTTACAATAAATATTCCTAATAAATCATACCCATCTGGATTTTAAAGTATGTGTAAAAATAGAATTATATTAAATTAATAAATTACATTAACTAATTAATTAATATAATTAATTTAAATAAATTAAATAAATTGATTATAGATCAAATAGGTCAGATAAATAATAGTGAAATTTGAAAAATTGGAAGAAATTAATATTAACTTAAAAATACTGAAATCAATATAACTCATTTATCATATTGGCTATTTAATTGCTTTTAAAAACCTATTTTTTATTTTTTCAGGACTTAAATCAATAATTGGAGAATCTGCATTTCCTGCATCTATTTTATAGTGAACAAAAGTAGTTTCTTCAGAGTTCAAAATATCATTGAATATAGCACTAGTACATAAATCAGAGTTACAATTAGCAATATCAAGTTTATAAATGTTATTAAATCCAATACTTTCAGCTACATCAAATAAACTCAAATTTTGAGCATAAGTACATTGATTTCCTGTAGACCCATAACAACCATTATCCAAAACTATCCAAACTAAATTTTCAGGGTTTTGATTAAAAATAGTAACTAATGATCCCATATTCATAAGCAAAGACCCATCACCATCAAAAACAACTACTTTTTTATCTTGAGCCATAGCTAATCCAAGGCCAATAGATGAAGCTAGACCCATAGATCCTAGCATATAAAAATTTTCAGACCTATCTTCAATTTCATAAAGTTCTCTTGAAGGAAATCCAATATTACAAATAATTAATTCATCAGTAATATAGTCCATGATATTTTTAATGGCATCAAATCTCTTCATAAATAAACCCCTAAAATAACTTAAAATAGCATAAGCATCATAATAATCAGTACAGTGAATACAATTATAAATTACCTACCAATAATTAATATCTAAAAGAATAGCTACAGGGCTACCCTCAGATACTGATAAATCCCATGAATTAGCTATTGTATCCATACAGTCTTCACAAGAGTTTGGAGTGAAATATTTTAAATTCATTGCATCTAAAATACTTGGAGTTGATTTTCCCATTGGAACTTGACCAATTATAGGTTCTCCTTCAGTTCCCCTGTGACTCATAATCATAAGTAATGGAAGTTTATAAAGCTCATAAAGGGAAGCTAAAGCATTAACACAATTTCCTAAGCCAGAATTCTGCATTAAAATAGCTACTTTTTTACCACCTAAAAAAGCACCAGCACATACACCAATTCCTTCTTCTTCACGAGTTACAGGAATATGAGTAATTTGAGAATCTTCATCAATCAGTTCAAGAACTTTACTTAAGTTAACACAAGGTACGCTAACAATAAAGTTAATTCCTGCTTTTTTAATACCATTGTAAACTGCTTCACTACTATCCACTAAAATAACTCCTAAACTATGAACTATCAAATAGCTAATATTATATTAATTGATATATTCATCAATATTAATTCCCAAATCATCACAAATTTCTTTTAATTGTTTGTATAAATTAAGATCGATAGGCATTCCTTCTTCTTCATTCTTAGCTATCCTAGCTACTTCTAAATCACCAGGAACAAATGTATTTTCCTCATTTCTTATTTCATCAACAAATTCTTCAGTTTCTTTTTTGAATTTATCAATGCCTACAAATAAATTAGGGTCAATAGCTATAAATAAGTCTCCTTTTGTACAATTAACAGAATGATTAGTAGTTCCATTAACTCCAGTACCACATCCTGCATTTACCAAAGGACCAGTTAAAAGTTCTATCATAAACGCAAGAGCATAACCCTTATGTGCCCCAAATGGTAAAATAGAGCCATTTAATGCTGTTTCAGGGTCATTTGTAGGGTTTCCATCTTTATCAAGAGCTACTCCATCAGGTAATTTTTCACCTTTTCTCCTAGCTTCAAGGAGTTTACCTCGTGCAGAAGCAGAAGTTGCCATATCCACAGCAATATAAGTTTCTTCACCAGGAATACTAATAGCTATAGGATTTGTCCCAAGAATAGGCTTTTTACCGCCTAAAGGAGCAATAGCAGGTTCAGTATTAGCTATTACAATCCCAATAAGGTCATTTCTAATAGCTAAGTCAGAGTAGAAACCTGTAACTCCAAAATGATTTGCATTATAAGTACCAACAGCAGCAATACCAACTTTTTTAGCTTTTTCAATTGCTATCATCATAGCTTTATAAGCAACAACTTGGCCAAATAAACTATTACCATTAATTAAAGCCATAGCAGGAGTTTCTTTATCAATATTAATTTTACAGTCCTTTTTAATTACACCTTGCTCAATACCATGAATATATTGGTGAAATCTACCAATACCATGAGAGGTAAATCCTTTTAAGTCAGCATCTAAAGTAGCTTCAGCTACAATCTCAGCATTTTCTTCAATGACACCCATTTTTTTTAGCATTGCTTTAACAAGTGATTTTTCATTTTTTGCAGTTATTTTCATTACAACACCTTTAATAAAGTTTTAATAAAGTTTTAAATTATACTATTTTGAGTTATTATATTTTAGAATATATTTTTTTATCCCATATTATCCTATGACATATTATTTTAGAATTATAATTAGAATTGTAATTAGAATTGTAATTAAAATTATAATTAGTATTCTATTTCAACACCTTTAAATGTGTTGATTTTAACTTTACCATTATTTGAAGTTACATTTCCAATTTCATGAACTTTATGATGTTTTTCTAGAATTTCAATAGTTTTAGCTACATTTTCCCTGTTTGTAATAACAACAAACCCAATCCCCATATTAAAAACTTTATACATTTCTTCTAAAGGAACATTTTGTTGATAAATAGCTTCAAATATTGGTTTAATTTTAGGAAGGCCAGTTATATCAAATCCAACATCTTTTTTAAGGCGTTTGAGATTATTAAAACCCCCACCCGTAATATGGGCAAGACCATTGATTTTAATATCCGAGTTTAAAAGCTCAACAATTCCATTTACATAAATCTCAGTTGGACGTAAAAGCTCTTCACCTACTTTTAAACTAGAATCCGTTGGAAGAACATCGTTTATAGCAAGTTCTGCATCTTTAAATAAAGCTTTTCTAGCTAAACTAAGACCATTACTATGAATACCATTACTTTCAAGACCAATTAAAATATCCCCCTCTTTAATGTCCTTACCCGTAACAATTTTATCAATATCCACAAATCCAATACCAGTTCCAGCTAAGTCAAAATCTTTTACAATTTCTGGAAGTGAAGCAGTTTCTCCACCAATAATAGCTATTTTAGAAAGTTCTGCACCTTTAGCCAATCCTTCAGCTATTTCAGAAGCTACTTCAGGATTTGGCTCTTCGACTGCTAAATAATCTACAAGTGCTATTGGTTCAGCACCTACACAAAGAATATCATTAACAACCATAGCTATACAGTCTATTCCAACAGTATCATATTTTCCCATCATTTTAGCTACCATAATCTTACTGCCAACACCATCAGTACTCATAGCTATAGCTTTATTTCCTAATTTAACTAAAGCTGCGAAGTGCCCACTATCAGTAATAATATCACGGATAGCCAATGTTGGTTTTAGTTTTGCAGCAATTTTAGCAACTGTAACTTCTTCTAAGTCAATATCTACTCCAGAATCTGAATAAGTAACCATTTTTACACCATTTTTAAGCATTTAATTAATAAAATTATATTTATTATCAAAATTATTCCTAATAATATTATTTCTAATAAAATTATCCCCTCTAAAACTATCCACAACAAAAGTAACTATAATAAAATTATTTGTAAAAAATTTAGTTATAAGTAAATTGTTTATATAAATAATACTTAGAATAATCCCTTATTGAATTCTTGTAGCCTCTAAATTAAAAGGATTTTTAGTTTCAATTTTATAGCTTCTGTGAACACTTGACGCCAAATCAGCAGTTTTATAAGGGTCTCCATGGCACATAATAATTTTTTCTGGTTTTGGGCTTAATCTCTTTACATATTCCATTAATTGACGTCTATTAGAATGACCACTAAATCCAGAAATTGTTTTTATTTCCATTTCAACAGGATAAACCTTCGTTTTACCGTCTTCTTTTAATGGAATCTCTTTCCAACCTTTTTGTATTCTCCTACCAAGAGAACCTTCAGATTGATAACCTACAAAGATAAGGGTACTCTTTTCATCTCCACTAAGCCATTTAAAGTACTCAACAGAGTTACCTCCAGTTAACATTCCAGAAGTTGAAAGAATAACAGAAGGTTCACCTTCAACAATGTCTTTACGCTCATTAATATTATTAACTTTATTAAAAACATCACTCATAAATGGATTACGTCCTCTATGGAATATTTGGTCTCTTAAGTCTTTACTAAGATACTCAGGACGTGCTGTATGAATAGCCGTAGCTTCCCAAATCATACCATCAATGTGAACAGGAACTTCATCAATAATACCATGACGCATATATTCTTCCAATACAATCATAAGCTCTTGAGCCCTTCCTACTGCAAAAACAGGAATGAGAACTTTTCCCCCACGTTTAAGAGTTTTGTATATAGTTTTCATCATAGCTTTCTCAGCAGCGTTACGTGAAGGTTGAACATCGTCTTTTCCACCATAAGTACTTTCCATAACTAAAGTCTCAATTCTTGGAAATTTAACAGTAGCTGGCTCAAGTAACCTACTTCTCTCATATTTGAAGTCTCCAGTATAAACCATATTATGTTGACCATCCCCAATATGTAAATGTGCCATAGCAGAACCTAATATATGACCTGCATTATGAAGGGTCAATCGAATATCCGGAGCTATATCCGTTACTTCACCATAATCTAATGTTATGGTGTGTTTAACACTTTTATGAATATGTTTAAGATTAAAAGGAAGTGGTTTATCTTCCCTATGAGCTATATCAATATGATCAAGTTGTAAAAGTGTTGTAAGATCGCTTGTTGGAGCAGTACAATAAATAGGACCATCATATCCATAATGGTAAAGGTATGGTAAAAATCCACAGTGGTCCAAGTGAGCATGAGAAACAATAACTGCATCCAAATCAGCTATTGAAAATTCTGGAACATTTAAAAAAGGATAAGCATCTTTAGGGTTGTCACCTGCAACATTAACACCACAGTCTAAAAGAACACGACTATTAGGTGTTTGAAGTAACATACAAGAACGTCCCACTTCCCTAAATCCTCCCATAGAAGTTAAACGAGCCCAATCATTTTCATATTTAGGTTCTTGGTGGATTTTAGCTCCAAGATTTTGTAAAATTTGTTTACGTTCCTTACTATTATTTTTTAAGGTAGATCTAACTTTTTCTATAATTTCGGAGGAGATAGGAGCAGTTCTAAGAATTTTAGGTGCCCAACCAGTTGTTCTGACAATTTCTCTTGAAGTTACACCAAATTTTCCAATAACAAGTCCTGGTTTTTTAGCTTCAATAACTACCTCACATGTAACATCATCAAAATTGATATTAGTTATTTTAGCATCCTCTGGAACAATTTTATGGATTTGTGCAATAGTTTTTTCAGGATCCATAAGTACAGAACGGTCTGAACGAATAATAATTCGCTTACGTATGTCTTTAGCTAAACCTCTTATAAGTGCACCGTTATCAGTTACAATTTCAGGGTCTTTTGTATAAATAACAATTTCAGGGCCTTCAAACTCCACATTAGCCAACTTTATGTCGTCTGGAAGTTTTTTAACTATTGTTTTTTTAATTTCATCTAAAATATCTGAAGTCATCTAATCACTTTAAAAATAGTATGAATAATGAGTTTAATAATAAGTTTAATAATTTTAAATTTAACAAGTTGAATTTAACAAGTTTAAGTTAATAATTCTAATAAGTTTAAGTTTTCATTTATGTCAATTTAAGGATTTTTTAAAGTAAATTTTTATAAAAATTCAAAAAATATTCCTAATCTTTATAAGTAAATTATTAAATTTAGTTAAGATTTAATATTTAATTTCTTAAGTTGACAAAGCTGTTAAGTTTTAATAAAAGTTAATTAATTACTTTAATATATTAATTTAATTGTTAATATTAATGATTTTATAATTTCTAATAAAAATAATAATTAGTTTAAAAACACTACTAATTGAAATATTAAGAATAAAGTAAATAATCTAAACAATTTTATTAATAATAAAGATAATAGCAGGAATCACAGCAATAATCCTACTAATAACATTAAATTAGATAATAATAATAATAATAATAATAGATGTAGTATTAGTAATATTAATTATAATATTGCAATATATTAATGTTAATATTAATAATGATATTGTTCTACTAAAAATACTAGCTATGGGAAAATTAAATAAAAATAAATAAAGCAGCGATTAATTAAATTGCATTTAATCTTTTAGCTACTTCCTCTTTATCAATCATCTTAAATCCTTCAGCTTCAGTAACAGTAGCAACTAATAAACCATTTCCAGAGAAAGTATCTCTTTCCATAGCTGCTTTGATTGCTCTTATAGCCACATCAATAGCTTCATCAACAGTTATATCTTCATTAACACGGTCTTCCAATACACCATAGGAAAATGGAGAACCTGATCCAGTAGATATAAATTTATCTTCAATCATACCTCCAGCAGGATCAAGAGAGTAAATTTTAGCTCCATCTTCATCGACACCACCTAATAATGTTTGAACATATAACGGAGAAGAATGAAGTATATTAGCAGCTAATGCAGAAGCAGATTCAATGCTAATAGATTCACCATTTCTTAATCTATAAAGTGAAACCTCAGCACTAATAATTTTCATTAAACTCTGTGCATCAGACACAGACCCTGCAATAGTAGCTGCAATATGATCATCAATTTTAAATATTTTTTCAGCTACTTTATGAGCTACTAAATTACCCATACTAGCTCTTCTTTCACTTGCAAAAACAACACCATCTTTACAAGTAATACCAACAGTTGTAGTCCCTTCTAATGTTTTTTTATGAATAGAATCCACAGATAGCACCTCAATAAGTTTAATAATTTGATAATTAATATTTTGATAAATTAATATCATGGCAATAATACGTGATTGTTAATGTTTTTATATTCTTAATATTTTAGCATTGTTAATAGTTTAATAGCTTGATAAATTTACTAAATTGTTATTATTTTTAATCTAATAAACTAAGAATTTATATATAAATTTAAATTGTTGTTAGTTTGTAATAATGCTAGAAAGAAAATTAATTAATTATAATTAAAGCTTAAAAAGGATATTACAATATAAACAATTTAAAACAAATATTAGGCAAAAATAGCCGTGAATAATATTAAGCAATTATTAAAAAGCAAATAAAGTTGAAAAATTAATTATTTAAATGTTTTTAAATATAATATTATACTAAGATATACTACTATAAGTCTTATCTCATATATAATGTTTTCGATTGATTTCCAATTCTGTCAATTAAAGGATTTTTTTAAAATAAATTTTTATAAAAATTCAAAAAATTGCTCAGAATTAAATTGTTTTAATTTTTGAAGTAGGAGATTTTGATATAAATCAGTACAAAAATATAGAGCTTCTACAGACCAGAAAAAAAGAAAGTAAAAAAAGTAGTAATTTAATTTATAAAATAATTATTAATTATTAATAATAATATTTTTATATTTTTATATCTCTATTATTAGCATTATTATTTTATTAAGCTACTTTTTTTTTAATTTTTTAAATTTTAGTTTTTTATTTATTTTAGTTTTCACGTCTTTTGGTAGGTATAATTGCTAATATTAGGGCTATTAATAATACAAATATGGGTATGCCTGTTGTTTTCATGTTGATATTATTGTTATTTGGTTTTTTAGGTTCGGGGTTTGGTGTTGGATTGGGTTCTTGTATTGGTTTAGGGTTAGGGTTAGGATTGGGTTTTTGTGTTGAATTTTGTTCTGTTTCTGTTTTTGTTTTGTTTGTAATAGTTGTGTTTGTTGTGTTTGTGTTGTTGTTGAAGTTGTTTCCGCTAATTGTAATGGTGTGTGTGTATGTACCAGTTTTTGTGAATTTACCTGTGAATGTCATTGTTGCTTCTTCACCACTAGTTAAGTTGCCGATGTACCAGTTTTGGTTGGTTGGGTCGTAGTATCCATGTGAAACAGTAATATTGGTTGAATTAAGGACAAAATTACTAGGGTACGTCACATTAACAGTAACATTTAATGCGGTGTTATTTCCAGTGTTTACAATTGTAATATTGCCTTTAATTGTATTATTAATATCATTGGTATTATCTAGTTTAATATTACTATTTAGTGTAGTGTTGGTGAAAATTGATAATTCGCCATTATTAACAATTAAATTGTTGGATCCTGGGTATGAACCTGTAAAATGAATTATATCGCCAGTGGAACCATTTATATAGTAGCTAATATTTGCGTATCCTTCAATAGAACTTACATTCACTACAAATTCACCATTTACATAAAATGATATGTTTTGACCAGTAATAAGATTACCATTATCATCTGTTAAAATAGCAAACAAAACAACATAAGAGTTATTATTAGCTAAAATTGTACTATTACCTAAATAACTTAAGTAAGTAGTATTAATATTACCTAAATTGTATATTTCACAACCTAATGTAGCATTATTACCGCTCATAAAATTGGAAATCAACAATATATTTGCGTTTACATTATTGTAAATAGCACCACCGATAGAAGCATTATTGTTAATAAAACTAGAACTATTAACTGTTATATTAGTATAAATGCTGTGGATTGCTCCTCCATATTGTGCGGTGTTGTTAGTAAAGTTTGCGTTGCTAACTATTATATTAGCATAAATGTTGAGGATTGCTCCCCCATAACTAGTTGCAGTGTTTTTAGTAAAGTTTGTGTTGCTAACTGCTATGTTAACATAATTAGTGTTGTAGATTGCTCCTCCTTGTGTTGCATTGTTGTTGTTGAATGCAGTGTTGTTAACTGTTAGGTTAGCATAATGGTTGTAGATTGCTCCCCCATAACTAGTTGCTGTGTTGTTGTTAAAGTTTGTGTTGCTAACTGTTAGGTTACCATTATAGTTGTAGATTGCTCCTCCATTATTTGCGGTGTTGTTGTTCAAATTTGTGTTGCTAACTGTTAGGTTACCATTATAGTTGTAGATTGCTCCCCCATAACTAGTTGCTGTGTTGTTGTTAAAGTTTGTATTGTTAATGGTTATGTTAGCATAATTATTGTAGATTGCTCCCCCATAACTAGTTGCTGTGTTGTTGTTAAAGTTTGTGTTGTTAATGGTTATGTTAGCATAATTATTGTAGATTGCTCCTCCATGATAGGTTGCGGTGTTGTTGTTGAAGTTTATGTTGTTAATGGTTATGTTAGCATAATTATTGTAGATTGCTCCACCATTGGTTGTTGCTGTGTTGTTGTTGAAGGTGTTATTGTTAATGGTTAGGTTGGCATTATTGTTGTTGTAGATTGCTCCTCCGTTATTTTTTGCTGTGTTGTTGTTGAAGTTTGTGTTGTTAATGGTTATGTTAGCATTGTTGTAGATTGCTCCTCCATTATTTGCGGTGTTATTGTTGAACTTAGAATTACTAATATTTATATTACTAAAATCATAATTGTAGATTGCTCCACCGTAGTTTGCAGAGTTGTTGTTAAAACTGATGTTACTAATTGCTAGGTTAGCATAATAATAGTTGAAGATTGCTCCTCCCTCATAGTTTGCAGAGTTGTTGTTAAAACTGGTGTTGTTAACTGTTAGGTTACCATTATCATTGTGGATTGCTCCCCCATAACTAGTTGCTGTGTTGTTGTTAAAGTTTGTATTGTTAATGGTTATGTTACCATAATTAATGTTGTAGATTGCTCCTCCAATTGTTGCGGTGTTGTTGTTAAAATTGGTGTTGTTAATTGTTAGGTTAGCATAATTATTGTAGATTGCTCCTCCATAATTAGCTTTGTTATTGGTAAAATTACAATTTATTATGGTGAGATTACCAGTATTTGTTATAGCTCCACCTTTAAAATTACCATTACGAT
>JBOFHT010000059.1:0-62142 GCA_051649785.1 Methanobacteriaceae archaeon | reverse complement strand
AATTAAACTCTTTTTCAAATAATTCTTGTGTTTTTCTTGGTTTGATGTCCACTTTTTTCTTTTTTAATTCAATTAAAAACTCATCAAAATCTAAATCATGATACTTTTCAAGCTTTTTTGAAACCTTGTTAATGTTAGTTCTCCTTAATAACCATTTATTAAATTTATTTATTTCGTCCTGAATCTTGGTATTATGTGAAATAATGTTATTAACCATTTCCTTAAAAGTTTCTTGTTGTTTTTTTGATGCTTGAGGTATTGGTAATCTTTTTAAATTAACTATTTTTACTTCAGAGAAAACTCTTTTTCCATCAGGTACTAAATATTTATAAATTTCGTTCATTAAATTTGAATTTAACAAACAAGCTATATATTCTAAATAAAATTCACTTGTATCTTTTGAGACAATGTTGTGGACACTATTAAGATTTATAAAATTAGAGTCATCAATTGATGCAAAAATATCATTACTTGTTCTCCTAATAACAATTTTTCTTTGCTTAAAGTTAAAAGTATCTCTAGGTTCCGCTAGGTATTTCCCATATTTTAACCATTGATTATCAGGGTATTGTATCCTATAGGGGTTGATATTTCCTCCAACTAGGTAAGGTTCATAGTCTTCATTTATTTTATAATTGGTGGAATAAATCTTATTGTTAACATCCTCTTTTGTTTGTTTAGGGATGCCTTTATTTCTTTGATAAGGCTTTATACCTGTAGAAAAATTGCATAAATTACCTAATTTACCATTATCTTCTATTATCCTATCATAAAAAGAGTTTTCACTATCACTTATTAAAAACCCATTTTCGTAGCTTTTTTCTAATTTGTATTGGCTAATATTGATATAATCTTTATTAAAAAATTCATCAACATCTTTAACTGATTTAACTTTTATTTTATGAGTTTTTAAACAATTTTCTTTTTTATAGCAAATTATAGAACTTTCAGAGATAACTTCCTCAAAAGCATGATATTTAAGATGAATAAACTTATCGAAAGTATTATTTAATACTAAAAATTTTCTTATATTTTTAAAATAAGTCATATAAATCCAACTTGATGGAATAATATAACCAAAATAGCCACTATTTTTTAAAATATAATTACATTTTTCTAAAAACACAACATAGCTATTAAATTGATATTCTATTTCATTATAGCTATTTTTAATATACTTTTTTTCTATCTCAGAAAATGAAGCTCCCCATGGTGGGTTTCCTATAATTATATCAAACCCTCCAATATCAAAAACTTCTTTAAACTGGGTTTTCCAATCAAATGCCTTATTATCAAACTCAACATCATCAATTAATGAGTTCCCACATTTAATATTATCATCTAGATTTGGTAGCTTTAATCCCTTTTTACAGACTTTTAGGAACAAAGATAGTTTTGTAATATCAATGGATTCTTCATTTATATCAACACCGTAAATATTGTTTAATAGGATTGTTCTACGGCTATTTATGTCATCAAATAAGTAGTCTAAAGTGTTGTCGTCTTGGTATTTCTTTTGGTGAACTGCTCTGTGGATATCTAATAGGATGTCAGCTGCTTTGTTTAGGAAAGCGCCTGAACCACAGGCAGGATCAAGTATTTTAATGTTTTTAAGCTTTTTATCTAAATCATCAATATTACACTCATACTCCAAAATCAGTTCAGAAACATTACTTATTCTACCCCCCCCCCCCCCACATTACTAAGATAAGGAATAATCGTATTTTTACAGATATAATCAGTTATATAATCGGGGGTGTAAAATATTCCGTCTTTTTTTCTTTTTCCACCTATGCCGTCTTTTAATTCTTCTAAATCACCTATTGAATTTTCAAAGATATGTCCTAAAATATTTACATCCATTTCAGAAGAAAAATCAAATGTAGAAATAACTAAAAGGTTTTTAAATATTGGATTTATTTTGTTTTTATAAGCGTCTCCAATTTTTCCATCTATTTTTGAGTATTTATCCTCAAATTTCCACTTTTGGTAGCAGTTTTTGAAAATACTAAAATCTTCAACTATATCTCTAATAATTATGTGTGAAATATCCTCTTTAAATAATCCTCCATTATACTCATGGATTTTCTTAGCAGGATTACCTTCATTAATAAAGAGAAATAATTCATTTAATCTATTCCATAAAGTTGTTTTAAATAGATTTTTATGTTTTATTGGCGTCATTAATGTTTCAATTGAAAGTTCAGAAGGTAAAAGCCCAAGATCTTCTGAAAAACAAATAAATATGTAACGATTCAAAATAATTTGAGAATAATGAATAGCATCATTTTTATTAATACCTGAATATTCTAATTCAGCTATTAACATTAATCTAGTTTCACTAAATAATTTATAAAATTCAGCTTCTAAGTTTTCCTCAATAAATATAGTATTTTTTAATAATTCAGTAGCTAAATCTTTATTAATTAAAAATTCTTTAGAAAAAAGCATTAAAAATAATTTAAGATTATCAAAGTCCTTTAAATCTTCAATAGTAAATGAAATATATTTTTCTTGTGTTTTCTTATTATATAATCTAAATTCATTGTAGTTAGATATTATAACCCATTTAGCATCACTTGTTTTTGAAGCATAGTTAAAACCTTGCTCAACAGGACTCATCTTACCTTCAATTCTTTTATCTAAATCCACTTCAGAACCTTTTAATTCAATAACTACAAAAGGTTTATTATTTTTATATAAAACAAAGTCAACAAAAGTCTTATCAAACTTAACATCATTTTTAAAATCAGTATCATTAGTATAAGAAAGTAGCTTAGTTAATATTTCATTAGCAAAATTAATATAATTACCACGCTCATCAACACGCTCTTTATTTTCTAATTTTCCTGCCCAAGCTAATATAACCTCTTTTTGAGTATTAGTAATATTTAGTTTATTTTCAAACTTCCCCAATTTTTCTTTTAATGATGACTTGTTAAATAGATTATTAAAAAACAAAACAATATCCTCCTAACTAAACTATTTATTATATATATTAACATGAATTATAAATATTTTGGTAATATTTGTGAAAATCATAAGTTGATATTATTAGACAATATTAATATTACAAACACTAAGAATCCAAAAACATATTGGGGAGTTCTTAAAAGTCGTTTAAAATCAGAAGGTGCTGAACCTCTTACAATTTGTAAGAGGTTGAAAATGCCAGTTGCAGATGGTAAAATGTGTTTAACTGATTTAGCTAATACTAAACAACTTTTAAGACTTATAAAATCAGTACCATCTCCTAAAGCTGAACCATTCAAAATTTGGTTAGCAAATGTAGGTAACGAGCGACTTGATGGGATAGCTGACCCTCAATTAGCAATTGAAAGAGCTATTAGTAATTATCGTAAAAAAGGATATAGTGAAGAATGGATCACTCAAAGATTAAAAACAATCGAATTTAGAAAAGACTTAACAGCTGAATGGAATAGATCTGGTGTTGAAGAAGGCTATGAATATGCCATATTACAGATGAAATAAGCAAAGCATGGTCTGGAATGTCAACAAAAGAATACAAACAATACAAAGGAATCAGAAAAGAAAACCTCAGAGACAATATGAGTAATATGGAATTAGTCTTTAACATGCTAGCAGAGACATCTACTACAGAAATTAGATGATAAAATATAAGTTTGCTAGTTTAGATGGGCTTAGCTATTTAATTAAGAACTTAGATTTTGAGAGCTTTTTGAACTAATGCTCCCATTATTTATATTCATATTATTTATATTATATAAAAAGATAAATAACATAAAACTAATACAATAAATATAATGTAGTAGAATAACTTAATTATATTAATAATGTGGGTAGTATGAGTTAATTATATTAGTAGTAATATTATTAATATTATTACTATAATTCATATAAGTACTAAGTAAACTGATATTATGAAAATAAAAGTAACAAGTATTTGTGTTGATGATGTTGAAAAAGCATCTAAATTCTATATTGAGATTTTAGGGTTTTTTCCAAAACATGACTTTGAAGAAAATGGTTATCATTGGGTTACAGTTGTATCTCCTCAGGATCCTAGTGGAGTTGAATTACTTCTAGCTCCTGATGTTAATCATGATTATAAAGTATTTCATGAAGCTAATTATAAGAACCAAATTCCTGCAATTTCTTTTCTTGTAGATGATATTGAAGAGGAAGTTAAAAGATTAAATGATTTTGGTGTAGAATTTACTTTAGCTCCTTTTAATAATGGAAAAGCTATTGTTGCAATATTTGATGATACTTGTGGCAATTTAATTCAAATATACCAAGAACTTGAAAATATTCACTAAATTTTTATTAAGTAAATTCTTAAAATTATTATATCTAATAATTATATATTCATTCACTAAATTTTTATTAAATTCACTATTCAATTTCTAAATAAATAGATATCATTAATTTGTAGCTACTATTGAAACAAGGTTAGTAGTTTTAGACATTTTAAATAACTAAGTATCACTAATATTTAATTTTTAAACTATATGGAGTAATTTAATGACAATGATTGTAAAAGCAAAAGCTGAAACTGATGATACTTATGGGTGTAATCCTTATGAGCGTCCAATTGAAGAACATCTTTCTAAAGGTGTTATTAATCTTGATAAGCCTTCTGGACCTACTTCTCATGAAATTGATGCTTGGGTAAAAAGGATATTACATATTGAAAAAACAGGTCATGGTGGAACATTAGATCCTAAAGTTACAGGAGTACTTCCAATTGGAATTGATTCAGCTACTCGTGTTATTCAGCTACTTTTAGAAGCTCCAAAAGAATATGTTTGCTTAATGCGTATTCATAAAGGAGTAGGTGATGCTAAAATTCGTCAAGTATTTGAGGAATTCCATGGGAAAATATTTCAAACTCCTCCTCTTAAATCTGCTGTTAAAAGAGAGCTAAGAGTTAGGGAAATTTACTCTAATAATATTTTAGAAATCCAAGATCAGTTTGTTTTATTTAAAATTCAATGTGAAGCTGGAACTTATGTTCGTACCTATTGTTATGATATTGGTGAGGCATTAGGGACTGGGGCACATATGGCTGAGTTAAGAAGAACTCAAGCAGGACCATTTACTGAAAAAAAGAATTTAGTTACTTTGCAAGATGTCACTGATGCATATTATTATTTAAAAGAAGAAAATGATGAATCTTACATACGTAAAGTTGTAATGCCTATGGAAAAAGTAACAGAATCCATGCCAAAAGTTATAATTCGTGATTCTGCAGTAGATGCAATTTCTCATGGAGCTAACTTAGCTGTTGGTGGAATTTTATCATTTTCAGAAGATATTAAGAAAGATACTACCGTTGCTATTAAAACTTTAAAAGGTGAATTAGTAGCTGCTGCAAAATCTACAATGTTTGCTGATGAAATTGAAAAAGCGGATTCTGGATTTGTTTTTACTCCTAACAGGGTTTTTATGAAAGAAGGAACTTATCCTATGATGTGGAAATAAGCAAAATGTTTTAAAAAAAGCTCTGAAAATATAAGATTTTTAGGTTGAAACTTCAAATAGGGTTTGAAAAAGGTAAATATTTGACTTTTCTCTAGTAGAAAATTAAAGATTTTTAAAATCTTGACTAAAAAATACAGTCAACTCTATAAATTAACTTTAAATTCTTAGTTTCAACCAAAACATTTATATTATATAAAAATTAATAGTATGTTATCTTGTTTTAGTTACTACATTATGGTTATGCTATAATTTTATAAAAACTATAATTTTAAATAAACTTTATAATAATTTTATAATAATTAGTGCCTTCTAATGTAACTTTTGTAGCTTTCAAGGATTTATTGTTATTCATATGTTTTATGGACGGTAAAATCATATTCAATTAGCAATAATGAAACAATAATAATATTAAACTAATAATATTAAACAATAATAATTGAATAATACTATAATCTTAATTATAAGTATTAAATTAATCACATGCCGAGATAGTCTAGCTTGGTAAGGCGCAAGACTGGAAATCTTGTGAGGGTTCTCCTCTCCTGGGTTCAAATCCCAGTCTCGGCGTTTATTAGTTTAATTGCATTTTAGTATTTATTTTATTGAACTTAGATTTTATTTTAGCTTATAGGTTATAATAATGCCTTAGCTTATGTAATATCCAATCAATAATGAATAAATAGCTTTATATGTATTTGCTAATAATTGCACATGTACTTAGTTTAAATTAATAGAAAATAATAGATAAATTAATAAATTAATAGGTAAATTATTATATTTTTAAAGTAATTGATACTCAACTTAATAATTTTGCTATTTTTACAGATTTATAGCCCCGTCCAAGTAGCTATAGATCCATATCTATTCGAGTTAATTTCAATTTTACTTTATAGTTATTATATTTAATTATATTGTAATTAATTATTATTTTACTAATATTTGGCTATATTTAACTAAGATTAATAAAAATTAAAGAAACTTAAGAAATTATTATATTATTAATTAGATAACTAATTAAATAATTAATTAAATTAATTTTATTTAAGATTCATTTAATAATAAACTGTAAAACAAAAATCTAGAAGAACTAGAAAAACTGTGTTTCAAAATGAAACATTCGAATTCAAAGTCTTTAGAATTCGCTCTATATTTGGAGGTTATTTAATGGAAGACGATTTCAAACATTTGGTACGTATTTCCAGAAAGGATGTAGATGGTAAAAAAACTATCGCACATGCTTTAACTGATATTAAAGGTGTCGGACTTTCTTTATCCAGATCACTATGCCTTGCAATGGGATTCGACCTAACTAAACAAATTGGTTATATTGATGACGAAGATGTCGTAAGAATTGAGGAAGCTTTACAAGACCCTCAAAAGTATAATATCCCTAAATGGATGCTAAACCGCCGTGAAGATTATGAAACTGGTGAAACAGGCCATTTAATCGAATCCGACCTTGCTATGCGTTTAAGAGATGACTTAAACCGTATGAAAAAAACTAGAAGCTACAAAGGAAGAAGACACGAAGTTGGACTCCCTGTTAGAGGTCAAAGAACTAAATCCACTTTCAGAAAAGGTTCATCTGTCGGTGTACGTAGAAGAAGAGGATAGATTAATTAGAATTTATTAGATTAAAATAAGTTCGGATATTTAAGGAGATATTATTATGGGACATCCAAGAAAATCACGTAAAAGTTATGAAACTCCTCCTCATCCATGGAATGCAGATAGGATTAAGGAAGAAAATAGATTAACTCTTAAATACGGTTTAAGAAATAAAAAAGAGATTTGGAAAGCTGATACTTTAGTTAAAAAGTACAGTAGGGAAGCAAGATACTTGTTAGGGTTTTCTTCAGATCAAATTTCAGAAGAAGAAAAAGAGCTTTTAGGGCACTTAAAAAGAATGGGAATTCTTGGTGAAAACGCTCACTTAGAAGATATTCTTAATTTAACTGTTGAAGATATTTTAAACAGAAGATTACAAACTATGGTTCATAGAAAAGGATTTTCTAGAACTGTTAAAGAAGCTAGAATGTTTGTAGTTCATGGTCACATAGTTATGAATGGCAAAAAAGTCAATTCACCTAGTTATATGGTAAAACGTGATGAAGAAGATTTAATTGGTTATTATCCATCTTCACCAGTAGCTAAAATGATTGAAGAAACCCAAAATCCAAAGGATAATAAAGCAGATGCAAAAGTAGAAGGTAAATCAAAAGTAAAAGATACTAAAGATAATAAAACTACTGAAACAACTGAAGATCCAAAGGATAATGGTACTAATGCAGACGCTAACGAGGATAAAGATTAATCTTAATAAGGTGTAATTATGGCAAATGAAGAAAAATGGGGAATAGCTAATATTTACTCATCATTTAACAACACTATTATCACTGTAACTGATATCACTGGTGCTGAGACTGTTACTCAGTGGTCTGGTGGAAAAGTTGTACGTGCTGATAGGCAAGAAGCATCTCCTTTTGCAGCTATGGAAGCAGCTACTCGTGCTGCTGACGATGCTAAAGAAAAAGGTTATGTTGGTTTACATATAAAAGTAAGAGCTCCGGGTGGAAATGGTCCAAGGAGTCCAGGTCCTGGTGCTCAGGCAACTATTAGGGCTTTTGCCAGAGCAGGAATGAAAATAGGTAAAATCGAAGATGTAACTCCTATACCTCATGATGGTACTGGAAGACCTGGAGGTAAAAGGGGAAGAAGGGTCTAATATGGAAATAGAAGTCAAAGAGGAAAATGGAAATGAAATCATTTTCATAATTCGTAATGTAGATTCAACATTTGTTAATGCTATTAGGAGAATAGCTATGACTGAAACTCCTAAAATAGCTGTTGAAGACGTTAATATTATTAAAAATGATTCTGCAATGTTCGACGAGGTATTAGCTCATAGATTAGGTTTAGTTCCATTAGTATCTGATAATGAAGCTATTGATGGTTTAGTCTTAAAAGAAGACTGTGATTGTGAAGAATACTGTTCTAAATGTAGTGTTTCTTTATTACTTAACAAATCTGACTCTGGAGTTGTATATACTAAAGATTTATCTTCAAATGACTCAAAAATCAAACCCGTTCATGATACTATACCTCTTTTAAAACTCAAGGAAAATCAAGCTGTTGAGCTTGAAGCAATAGCACAGTTAGGTTTAGGAAAAGTTCATGCTAAATGGATGCCTACAACTGCTTGTGCTTATAAAAACTATCCTGAAATAAATTTTGATAAATCCTGTGATCTCTGTAAAGCTTGTGTTGATGCTTGTCCACGGACTATCTTAAAAGTAACTCCTAAAGGTAAGAAAGTCAAAATAACTAATATTGAAGACTGTACTATGTGTAAGAGTTGCTATAGAGCTTGTCCTAATACCACTGAAAGTGGGGATAAAGTTATTGATGTTAGCTATGTAGAAAATGAATTTATCTTTAAAATTGAAACTGATGGTGGAATGAGTGCTAAAGAGGTTTTATTAAATGCTTGTAATGTTTTAGAAGAAAAAGCAAACAAGTTTATCAGATTTTGTGGAGGAAGCTAATAATGGTAAGAAAAGATACTAAAACCAATCCTAGTCTTATTACTCTCATAGGTGATCTTAAAAAGAAATCTTTTGAGGAAGAAGTAAGTATTTGGAAAGATGTAGCTAAAAGACTTAATAGATCTTCAAGAAGACAATCAGAAGTAAATATATCTAAAATTAATAGACATTCTGATGATTCTGAAACTGTTTTAATTCCTGGAAAAGTTTTATCTAGTGGAGAATTAAATCACAAAGTAAGTGTTATAGCTTTAAAGTTCTCTGAAACTGCTCAAGAGAAAATCGAGAGTGCAGGTGGAGAATGTATTTATATTAATGATATTCTTGATAAAAACCCAAAAGGGAATAATATCAAAATATTAGAATAATCTAATTTATATTATTGGATTATTCGAAATAAGAATTTCATTAACTTAATTAAATATTCAATTTAACAATTTAAGGTGTTACTAAATGATTATTAATGGAGAAGGACATATTATGGGAAGACTTGCTAGTGTTATTAGTAAGAAGCTTCTTGAAGGGGAAGATGTCATTGTTCTTAATGCTGAAAAGATTATCATTACCGGTTCTAAGGAATGGGTTTATGCTAAGTACAAACAGCGTCTTGACAGAGCAAGTATATCTAACCCACGTAAAATGGGTCCAAAATACCCAAGAAGACCAGAAGAAATTTTCAGAAGAACTGTAAGAGGAATGTTACCTTATAAAAAATCTAAAGGTAAAGAAGCTTTCAAAGGCTTTAAAGCTTATGTTGGTGTTCCTCGTGAGTTCGGTGAATCCGAAACTGAACTTGTACCTCAAGCTCAAGTAGGTCAACTTAAAAAGTCAATGGAACTTGGTGAAATTTCAAAACTCTTAGGAGCTAAATTCTAAGTATATTTCCAAGTAGATAATTTCTAAAGTTATAATGAGGATTTTATTATGAAAAAAGTGATTCACACAAGTGGGAAAAGAAAAACAGCTATTGCTCGAGGTACTGTAGGTGAAGGAAAAGGGAGAGTTAGAATTAACAAAGTCCCTGTAGAACTTTACAGTCCTGAATTAGCACGTTTAAAATTACAAGAGCCTCTTATTTTAGCTGGCGACATTGTAGATAATGTTGACATTAATGTTAAAGTAATTGGTGGCGGAGTAATGGGTCAAGCTGAAGCAGCACGTATGGTCATAGCTAAAGGTTTAGTTCAATGGACTAATGATATGGATTTAAAAGAAAAATTCGCGCAATACGACAGAACTATGCTTGTAGGTGACCCAAGACGTTCCGAACCTAAAAAGTACGGTGGACCCGGTGCAAGGGCACGTAAACAGAAAAGTTACAGGTAATTCTTTACCTTACTTTTTTATTTTTTTATTTTTTTTAATTGCTATTTAGTTAAAAAAAAAGAAAAACTAATGCAAGTAAAATTAAATAATTAGACTTAAAATAATATAATTAAATTAATTAGAATTAAACAAATTTTACAAATTAACTGATTATTATGATTCCTATAAGATGTATAAGTTGTGGAAAACCAGTTTCAGCACACTTTGATGAATATAATGAAAGAGTAGCTGATGAAGATCCAAAAAAAGTTCTTGATGATTTAGGGCTTAAAAGATATTGCTGTAGGAGAATGCTTATAACTCATGTTGAAACATGGGAATAAGTTTAATTTCATTTATTAATATTATAAAATAAGTGAGGTATTTTCATGGTTGCAAAAGCCACAAAAGTTACAAAAAGCAAATTTAATCGTTTTGAAAAAGCACGCCTTCTGGGTGCAAGAGCTCTTCAATTATCTATGGGTGCTAAACCTTTAGTTCCTGTTCCAGAATCTTTAGATCCAATAGATATAGCTGCTTTAGAACTTGAAAAGGGTAAAATACCTTTGGATGTTCGCCATGAATAAATAATTAATTTATTCATTAATATTTTATTTAGCTTTGTTGTCAGGGTATCATTATTATTAATATTACTAGCAATAGCTAAAATAAATAAACAAAAATAAATAAACATATATATAATAAATAACATACAATAACAATAATAGTAATTAATTACAATATTCAATATAATATCTGGAATAATATTTAAAATAATATTTGATATAAAAATATTTAATTATACAAATATTTAATATACACATATTCAAAATAAAAATATTTAATACACTATTCCATATTATATATGTAATATTTTATATTATACAATCATATATTTACATAAATTTACATAAAAATTAAATTAAATATAATTTCATCAATTATTACTTAGATCTATAAAAAAACTCCTATTTCTGATTTAACAAAGGTCTGTAATAAATTGGTTACTTATAACTATTTTAATTTCATTGGTGTTTATCATAGTATTGTCACTATTAGTGGTTTTAGTAATATGACTAGTGTTAACAGTTTGAATTATACTGGCACTAATTAAACTAATGTCATTGTTGTTACTTGTATGGATTACAATGGGCTTAGTGTTAATATTATCAATAGTAGTATTATTAATATTATTAGTATTTTTATAATTATAATTAGTATAATTATTAATATTAGTATTATTAGTATCTACATTATTAGTACTATTATTGATATTATAGGTATTAGGAGTATTTATATTAGCTATATTATATGTATTATTATAATATGTAATATTAATTGTATTAATGCCATTAAATCCAGTTATGATAATACATTAACAATTGATAAGTCTTTTAATAAGATTTATCTAATTAATAAATTAAAAAACAAAAATTAGAGGGTTTTCATGGATAGTGTTATAGAAGATATTCGTGTTAGAAAAATATTAGATAGTCGTGGAAATGCAACTGTTGAAGTTGATGTTATAACTTGGAATGGCTTTGGAAGAGCTGCTGCTCCTAGTGGGGCTAGTACTGGTTCTCGTGAAGTTGTATCTTTTCCTGAAGGTGGAGTTGACAAAGTAATAAGTGAAATAGAGGATATTATTTCTTCTGAACTTATTGGTATGGATACTGAAGACTTAAATGATATTGATGCTGTTTTAAAAGAAATTGATGGTACTCCTAATCTTTCATCTATTGGAGGTAATACTACTGTTGCTGTTTCAATGGCAGTAGCTAAAGCAGCTGCCTCATCATATGGTTTACCACTTTACAAGTTCTTAGGTGGCAATATGAAGGATGAAATTCCTTACCCCCTTGGAAATATGATGAATGGTGGAGCTCATGCTGGTATTAATGCACCTGATATTCAAGAATTCTTAGTTGTTCCTGTTGGGGCTAAAAACATCACTGAAGCTGTTTTTGCTAATTCTTCTGTTCATAAAAAACTTAAAGAATTAATTGCTAAGAAAGATTCTAACTTTACTGGTGGTAAAGGTGATGAAGGTGGTTGGGTTCCTAATATAACTAATGATGCAGCTCTTGAAATTCAAGCACAAGCGTGTGAAGAAGTTGGAGATGAATTAGGAATTAGAATTAGACCTTCTTTAGATATAGCTGCTTCTGAAATGTGGGATGCTAAAGAACAAAAATATATTTATGCTCAAGATAATATTAAAAGAGATACTGGCGAGCAAATTGAACATGTAAAGGATATTATTAATACTTATGGTATGTTCTATGTTGAAGATCCATTTGATGAAGCTGATTTCACAGGTTTTGCAGAATTAACAGCTAAAGCAGGTAATAAATGTATTATTTGTGGTGATGATATTTTTGTAACAAATAAAGAAATATTAGCTGAAGGAATAGAAATGAATGCTGCTAATGGTATTATAATTAAGCCTAATCAAATTGGTTCATTATCTGAAACCTATGCAACTGTTAAATTAGCTCAAGAGAATGATATTATGCCTGTTGTTTCCCATAGGTCTGGTGAAACTACTGATGATACAATATCTCATTTAGCTGTAGCTTTTGGAGCACCTTTAATTAAAACTGGTGCTTTAGGTGGAGAAAGAATAGCTAAACTCAATGAATTAATTAGAATTGAAGAAGAGCTTTCTAATCCTAGAATGGCTAAATTTAACTTATAATGTTTCTACTAAATTAATATAATTAATAAATTTATTAAAAATAATAAAGTTAATATAAATCATAAAATTAATATAACTATTACAATTAATAAAATCAATATAATCAATTAATCAATATTGATGATAATATCAATAATAATATTGATAATTTAACTATTAAAACTAACAAAAATATTAAATTAGATAAAAAGAGTAAATACGGCGATAGTATGACAAAAATTGAAATTGATCATGATAAATGTGAAGGAAGTGAGTGTGGCGAGTGTGTAGATGTTTGCCCTACGGAAGTTTTAGTTCTTGAAGGCGACAAAGTCGTTATTAAAGACATTGAAGAATGTAGCTTATGTGAAGTCTGTATGGATGTTTGTCCTGAGGAATGCATAGTTGTAAAAGATGAATAAACAAATAAATTTAATAGTACTCAAATTTATTAAAATTATAATAAATTTAAGATTATAAATTATAAATTTTTAATTAATACTTAAAACGGTGATAAATTGTCAGAACTTTTAATACCTTTAGAAGAATACTTAGCAGCAGGTTTACATATTGGAACTCAACAGAAAACTCATGATATGGAAAAATACATTTATAGAGTACGTTCCGATGGATTATATGTTTTAGATGTAAGGCAAACTGATGAAAGAATTGATGCAGCTGCTAAATTTTTAACTAGATATGACCCAGATGATATATTAGCTGTATCTACAAGGCAATATGGTCAAGCTCCTGTAAAGAAGTTTGGAAAATTAACTGGTTGTAGAACATTACCTGGTCGTTTCATTCCAGGAACTTTAACTAATCCTAGCTATGGTAAATTCATAGAACCTAAAGTTTTAGTTGTAACTGATCCTAGGTCTGATGCTCAAGCTATTATTGAATCTAAACAAGTTGGAATTCCTGTTGTTGCTTTATGTGATACTGAAAACTTACTTTCAACTGTTGATTTAGCTATTCCTGTTAATAACAAAGGTAGAAAAGCTATTGCTTTAGTTTACTGGTTATTAGCTCGTCAATACTTAAGAGCTAAAGGTACAATTGGGGAAGAAGAAGATTTAGATGTTCTTCCTGCTGAATTTGAACTTAAATTATAATTATTCCATAAGTTCAAATAATTAGTTTATAAGTAATTAGATTAGAAATATTTATTCTAGAACCACTTAACCTAGAAATATTTATTCTAAAACTAATTATAATATAATTATTTAGCCTAGAACTATTCAAATTAAAACTATTCAGATTAAAAATAATATTAAAACTAATATTAGGATTAATTATATCAAATAAATGCTTTAATTATGTCAATAAGGTCTCCTAGTGTAGATGGCTTATTTTATGATAGTAATCCCAATATTTTGAGAGAATCTATTAAGGATTGCTTCTTTCATGATTTAGGTCCTGGAAAATTACCTAAACTTCAACATCAAGTAGTTAATGTTGATAATACTAATAAGATCTATGGAATTATGGCTCCTCATGCAGGATACTATTATTCTGGTCATGTTGCAGCTTTTAGCTATTTTGAGCTAGTTGAAAATGGGTTTCCAGATACTTTTATTATTCTATGCCCTAATCATACTGGAATTGGTACTCCTCTTTCAATTTCAGTTTCTGGAACTTGGAAGACTCCTTTAGGAAATGTGGAAGTCGATTCCGAACTTGCTACTAAACTAGTTGAATCTTCAGATATTTTAGCTATTGATGATTCTGCTCATATTAAAGAGCATTCCATTGAGGTTCACCTTCCATTTCTCCAATACTTTGCAGAAAAAGCGAATATTGCTTTTAAAATAGTCCCTATATCTATGTGGGCTCAAGATATTGAAACTTCTACTAATCTAGCTAATTCAATTATTGAGGTTATTAATAGTTTTAGTAATAACTCTATTAATATTAATGATAATAACTCTGATAATAATAGTAATAACATCAACGATAATAATAAATGGAATAATACAGAAAATCCTAAAGAAAATTGTAAATCTATTGGTATAATAGCTAGTACAGATTTCAGCCATTATGTTAGTAGTGAAATAGCTTATAAAAATGATAATATAATTTTAAATGATATAGCTAATCTAAATGAAACTTCTATGATGGATAATATTCAAAAAAATAATATTTCTATGTGTGGATATGGCCCTGTAGCTACTACAATTATTGTAACTCGAGAATTAGGTGCTAAAAAATGTGAAATCTTAAAATATGCTACTAGTGGTGATGTTTCAGGTGATAATTCATCTGTTGTTGCTTATGCCTCAGGAGTTTTTAAATAATTATCTTATAATATATTCATAGTTGTCTAAATAAATATATCTTAATTCTTTAGAGAAATATTATAAAATATTTTTAAATATTTCCCTAATTATCATCTTAAATACCTACTAAGACTAATATATTATCTTAAATATTTATTAAAACTAATATATTTTCTTAAATAGTTATTAAATGTTATATATTATCTTAAATAGTTATTAAAACTAATATATTCTCTACTATATTCTAGTATCTTATTATTATTATTATTATTCGGTGTAAAAATGGAATCAATTGCCTCAGCCCCTGGAAAAGTCATTCTTTTTGGTGAGCATGCTGTTGTTTATAATGAGCCAGCAATTGCAGGAGCTGTTGAAAAACGAGCTAGAGTTCGAATTACAGAAGGTGATGGTGATTTATCTTTTTTAAAATCAGATACTCTTGATTTTGAAGCTGAATTAGATACTAAAAAGGGAATATATCATATTAAGAAAGGTAAGCCAGGCATAATTCGTTATATTATGGAATCTTTGTCGAAAGCACATAATCACAGTCCTATTAATATAGAACTTAATATGGATATTCCTATTGGCTCTGGACTTGGCTCTTCAGCTGCGGTTACAGTATCTACTTTAGCTGCACTTTATAATTTTCATGGATATGAATTCAATAGAAATTTTATAGCTAAAAAGTCACATGAAGTAGAATTGGCAGTTCAAGGTTCTGCTAGTCCATTGGATACTGCAGTTAGTACTTATGGGGGAATGGTTTACTTAACTCGTAATAGAAATGTCAAAACTTTTAAAAGTGAGCTAGTTTCAACTAATGCCTCCTCTTTTGTTATTGGTCATACATTTAAATATGGTAATACTGGGAAAATGGTTAGGTCTGTAAAGCTATTAAAAAATAGGAATCCTGAACTTGTGGATCCAATTATTAAATTAATTGGTAAAATAACTGATGATGCAAAAACAGCTATTTTAAATAATGATTTTGAAAAAATTGGAGAATTAATGAATATTAATCATGGATTACTTGATTCTATAGGTGTAAATACAGTTGAACTTTCAAGAATGGTGTATTTAGCTAGAATAGCTGGTGCAAAAGGTTCTAAAATTACTGGTGCTGGTGGTGGGGGAAGTATTATCTCTTTTTGCCCAGGTCGTGTAAATAAAGTTTATAGAATTTTAAACAAGTATGAAAATGCTATTAAAGTTAATTTTGCCAAAGAAGGGGTTATATTAGAGTAATTTATAATATATTTGTTTATTATTACTAATATTTACTTATTAGCAATATATTTGCTTACTACCCATATTTACTTATTATTAACACATTTACTTACTATTAATATTTATTAAATAATTTATTAAATTATAAAGAGTATTGTTTATTTTACTCGTTATAATTATTTCTTAGGGACTTTGGTTGGTTAAATGATAATTCTAAAATTAGGTGGGAGTATTCTTACAAAAAAGGATTCAGAACACCCTGAACTTGATTATAATAATTTAAATAGGATAGCTAGTGAGATTAGTAGTTATTATAACTCTAATAAAATTTCAAATCTTAATGGTTATAATGATATTAATAATTTTAAGGGTTTAGTAATTGTTCATGGTGCAGGTTCTTTTGGTCACCCCCCTGCTAAAAAATATAATATTGGGACTAAATTCGAGGAATCAGAATACCCTAAAAAGAGAATAGGTTTTTCAATTACTCAAAATTGTGTTAAAAAGCTTAATACTGAAGTTTGTGATGTTTTAGTTAAAAATAATATTCCTGCAGTTTCTATTCAAGCTTCTTCATTTATTACTACTAAAAATAAAAGAATTGATGAGGATACAGTTAACTTAGATTTAATAAAGAAATATCTAACTAATGGATTTGTTCCTGTAATTTATGGTGATGTTGTTTTAGACAGTGAGCTTAAAATAGCTGTTTTATCAGGGGATCAAATAATAACTTATTTAGCTAAAAATCTTAATCCTAAAAGGGTTATTTTGGGAACTGATGTGGATGGTGTTTATAATAAAAATCCTAAGTCTTCAGATTCAAATGCGGAACTCATTGAGGTATTATCTTCTTTAAACCAACTTGAATCTTTTGATTCTACTAATAATATTGATGTTACTGGTGGAATGGTTGGTAAAATCAAAGAACTACTAGATTTAGCTGAAATAGGAATTGAATCTAATATAATCAATGCTAATACTAATGGAATAATTTATTCTGGATTAAATGGGGATGAAGTCAAAGGTACACTTATTAAATTAGACTAAATTATAAATAATAAAATAATATTACTTTAATATGAATAAGAAGAAGTATAATAATATTAATAAAGTAAATGTGATTAAAAATAGATATAATAATAAGATTAATAATACTATCTAGTGATATTAAGAATAATAATAGTGATAATAATAAGAATAATAAAAACAATAATAACAATAATTATATTCACTATAATACTTATAAAAACTATAATAATTCTAATAAGAATAATAATAGCAATTATTATAATTATAATTCTATTAATAACCATAATAACAATTATAATAATACTAATTAGAATAATAATAATTACAATATAACTAAATAAAATAAATAATTATGGGAAGGAAAAAATTAAATGATTTCAGATAGAAAACTGGCTCATATTTTGCTTTGTAAACATTATGATGTCCAGTATAAAAATAAAACAACAGGGTTCGAAGATATTGAATTGATCCACAGGGCCCTAGGGGGTCTTGATAAGAATGAAATTGATTTATCTACCACAGCTTTTGGTAAAAAACTAGAATCCCCACTTATAATTACTGCAATTACAGGAGGTCACCCTGCTTCTTTAAAAATAAATAAGGAGCTAGCTATAGCTGCTGAAAAGTGCCAAATTGGTATGGGGATTGGTAGCCAAAGAGCTGCAATCGAAAACCCTAAATTAAATGATACTTATACAATAGCTCGAGATATGGCACCTTCTACACTTCTTATTGGGAACATTGGTGCTCCTCAAATCGAATATGCATCAAAAGCAGTGGAAATGTTAGATGCTGATATTTTAGCAGTTCATTTAAACCCATTACAAGAATCTATTCAACCTGAAGGAGATGTATCTTCAAAAGGTTTAGTTGATTCTATTAAAGAAATAGTAAATACTGTAGATGTTCCAGTTATGGCTAAAGAAACTGGTACGGGTATTGCTACTGAAGATGCTGTTACACTAGAAAGTTGTGGAATTAGCTCTATTGATGTATCTGGTGCTGGGGGTACTAGCTGGGCTGCAGTAGAAACTTACCGTGCTGAAGATAAACATATGGGAGAGCTTTTTTGGGATTGGGGAATTCCAACAGCAGTTAGTACTGTAGAAGTAGCTAATTCAGTTAATATTCCAATCATTTCATCTGGTGGAATTCGTTCTGCTATAGATGCAGCTAAAGCAATTGCATTAGGTGCTGATGCCGTTGGAATGGCTTTACCAATGTTACAAAATATTGGAACTGGCAAAAACGGTCATAATAACTTAATTAATTTTATAAATCAATTTAATGAATCTCTTAAAATAGCTATGTTTTTAGTAGGTGCTTCTAATATTGAAGAACTTAAAAACTCTAATTTAATTATAAAAGGGGATACTAAAGATTGGTTGAAATCAAGAGGATTTAATACAGAAAAATATTCAAGGAGGATATAATTTGACAGTTGAAGTAATAGCAATCGGTGGTTATGAAGAAGTAGGAAAGAACATGACTGCTGTTAAAGTGAATGATGAAGTAATTATCTTCGATATGGGAATACACTTAGACAGGATTAGTATTCACGAAGATACTGATATTGATAGAATGCATAGTTTAGATCTTATTGAAAGAGGTGTTATTCCTGATGACACTTTAATGAAAGATGTGGATGGTAAAGTTAAAGGTATTGTATTTACCCATGGTCATTTAGATCATATTGGTGCTGTAGCTAAGTTAGCTCATAGATATGATGCACCTATTATAGCTACACCTTATACAATTGCTCTAATTGAAAGAACTATTAAAGGAGAACGTAAATTTTCAGTAAATAATCCACTTATCACTGTTAATCCTGGCGAAAAAATTAATTTATCTGATGATATTGTTCTTGAGTTTGTACAATCTACTCACAGTATTCCTCATGCAGTTTTAGGAGCTCTTCACACGCCTGATGGAATTATAATGTATGCAAATGATTTTAAGTTTGATAATCACCAGAAAATTTCTCCACCACCTGATTATGATAGGCTTCGTGAACTTGGTAGAAATGGTGTTTTAGCACTTATTGTTGAAAGTACTAGGGCTGCAGAATTTTATGAAGTTAAAACTCACTCTGAAAAAGTAGCTAGAATTATTTTAGAAGATTTAATGCAAGAACCTCTTAAAGAAAAATCAGGTATGATTATAACTACCTTTTCTTCTCATATTGAGAGGATTCAAACAATTGCAGATATAGCTAAAAATAGTAACAGGCATATCTTATTTTTAGGTAGGTCTATGGAACGTTATTGTGGTTTAGCAGAATCTATGGGTATTTTAGAACTTCCTGAAAACGCAAGTGTTTATGGTAGTCCTAAAGCAGTTTCTAAAGCATTAGCTAGGGCTGAAGATAAAAGAGAAGACTTTTTATTAGTTACAACTGGTCATCAAGGTGAAGTTGATGCTTTACTTCCAAGAATAGCTAATGGTAAAACTGCTTTCGAAGTTAAAAAAGGTGATAATGTTATTATTTCAGCACCTATAATCCCTAATCCTACTAATAAGGCAAATCGTCATATTATGGAACGTAGGTTAATTTCAAGTGGTGCTAGAATTTATTCTAATGCTCATGTATCTGGGCATGCTGGTCGTGAAGATCACAGGGATTTCATTAGAATGCTTAAACCATCTCATATTATTCCTGCTCACGGTGAACTTTATATGATTTCAGCTTATGGTGAATTAGCAGAAGAAGAAGGTTATAGGATTGGTAAAAATGTCCATATCTTAAGAAATGGTCAAGCTCAAGTTTTTGTTGACGAAGCTCCTAATAATTATAGTGATGCTAATTATAAGAATATAAATGGTCCTAATAGTTTTAATAATTCTAATACTAATAGTCCTAATCTTAATAGCTCTAATAGTTCTAGTTCTAATAAACCTAACTATAACAATAGGCCTAATAATAACAATAGAAACAACAACCGAAACAATAATAGTAACTATAGTAACAATCCTAATAACAACTCTAATAGTAACTATAATAGTAAACCTACCAACAACAATAACAATAACAGTAATCGGAATAATAACAATAGGAACAATTCTAATAATCCTAATACAGCTAACAATAGTAGTAATAGGAATAATAATAGGAATTCAAGACCTAATAGTAAACCATAATATTTATTTTAATATTTAATTTACTATATAATTTCTTTTTATTTCTATTTTTTTTATTTTTCCAGTAAACTATTTATTACTCCTTTTATTAATCTATTTATTAATTTATCCATTATTTTTTTTAAATATTTTCCCATTTTATGTATAAGTAGTGTTATATTCAATATTAACTCTATTATTAACATTTAACATACTACCATAATTACTAATTTTTTACATAATAACCACTATATTTATAAGTTATTTACTCAATATATAAATTATATAAATTTTAACTTTCTTAATATTATAATAATTATAACTATTACGACTAATACTACTAATTGTAATGCTAATATTAATACTACTATTTTCAACATTAATATTTCTGTTACAGTCTTTATTATTACTAATATTGATATTACTATCCTTATTATTACTAATATTACAATTATGGTTATTTCAGGAGATAATTTTATGACTAATGTGGATAATGTTGCGGAAATTTTAAAAGAGTACTCTTTAGATATTGATGATGAAATTAATAATGCACTTTCAACTATAGGACCTGCTGACCTTCGTGAAGCCTCAATACATTTAATATCTGCTGGAGGTAAAAAATTAAGACCTTCTTTATCAGTTATTGCTAGTAAAGCTGTAGGTAGCACTTCTAAAAATGCAATGAAAGCAGCTGCGGCAATAGAATTAATTCATACCTTTTCACTTATTCATGATGATATTATGGATGACGATGATATGCGTCGTGGAAAAAAGTCAGTTCATAAAATTTGGGGAGAGCCTGTAGCTATTCTAGCAGGGGATACTTTATTTTCTAAAGCATTTGAAATAGTTTTAAATGCAAAACCAGATGAAACTGATGATAATTTCTTTTTTGCAAGGGTTAATCAAACACTTGCAGTTATAGCGGATGCTTGTGTTAAAATTTGTGAAGGTCAAGCTTATGATATGGGATTTGAAGGAAATTTCAATGTAAGTGAAGATGAATATTTAGATATGATTTTCCAAAAAACAGGAGCATTAATTGCAGCTGCTACAGGTGCAGGTGCTATTATGGGAGGAGCTCCAACCGAAGTAGTCGAAGCACTTTATGATTATGGTAAATCTATTGGATTTGCTTTCCAGATTCAAGATGACTATTTAGACTTAGTTAGTGATGAAGACTCTTTAGGTAAACCAGTTGGTAGTGATATTGTTGAAGGTAAAATGACTATTATTGTTGTTAATGCATTAGAAAAAGCAAATGATGAAGACAAAGAAAAATTAATTGAAATCTTGAAAAGTGAAGATACTAGTAAAGATGATGTACGTCTAGCTATAGATATCTTTGAAAAGTATGGTTCTCTTCAGTATGCACATAATGTTGCACTAGAAAATGTCCAACATGCGAAGGAACTATTAAATATATTGGACGATTCTCCATCTAAAGATGCACTTATGTTGATAGCTGATTTTGTACTTGAAAGACAAAATTAGCATTTTATTATATTTACATTATTTTCATTTTTATCTTTATTTTTAGCTTTTTATTTATTATTTCTTTTCTTTTTTATTTTTTTAAAATTTATTTTTAAAACTTATTGCCTATTAATTTAGATTAATTTAGATTAATTTTGTGTAATTAGTGCTTAGTTTTTTTAATTTCTTTTATTTTTTTCTTCTAGTTTGGTTATAATTATTTTTATAAATTTAAGGATTATGGGTAAAGTTTAATATTATAAAAAAACATAATTAAAATATTAAAAATAGAATAGCAATTATATTACTTATATTAATGATTATAATGGTTATATTAGTGATAATATGGATGAAATGGAAAAAACTATTTACAAATACGCCCTTTTAAATGCAATTAAATTCAAAGGAAATGCAAATCCTGGAGCAGTTATTGGCTCAATTATGAGTAGCGAACCAGACCTTAGAAGTGAATCTAAGACTATTGGAAAAGTAGCAGGTCCTATTGTAGCTAAGGTCAATGGAATGGAACTTGAAGAACAAGAAAATGAGCTTAATAATATTGGTGTTGATATTCAATCAGATGAAAATAAAAAGGCAAAAGCTACCGATAAAAAGATAACAGAGCTATCTGGTTCTCATGAGAATGTTGTTATGCGTTTCGCCCCTAATCCTAGTGGACCTCTTCACATTGGTCATGCCCGTGCTGCCTGTGGTAATAATGAATATGTAAAAAAATATAATGGTAAATTAATTCTTCGTATTGAAGATACTGATCCAAAACGGATTTATACTCCTGCATATGATATGATTAGTGAAGATTTAGAATGGCTAGGTGTAAAAATCAACGAGGTATTCTTCCAAAGTGATAGATTCCCAATTTATTATGACTATGCCACAAAACTTATTGAAAATGGTGGGGCATATATGTGTACTTGTGATGGGGGAGATTTTAAGAAATTAAAAGATGATTGTAAACCTTGTCCTTGTCGTGATAATACTGTAACTAAAAACATGGAAATCTGGGATAAATTTGATACTATGGATGCAGGAGATGCTGTTTTACGAATTAAAACTGATATTCAACATAAAAACCCTGCAATTCGTGATTGGGTAGCTATGCGTATTGTTGAAGAAGAACATCCTCGTCTTAAAAACCAATATAGTATTTATCCTATGATGAATTTTGCTGTAGCTATTGATGATCACTTAATGAATATGTCTCATGTTTTAAGAGGTAAAGACCACTTAGCTAATAGTGAAAAGCAAAAATATCTTTATAATCATATGGATTGGAATGCTCCAGACTTTATTCATTATGGTCGTCTTAAAATGGAAGATATTGCATTAAGTACTTCTAAAGCAATGGAAGGAATTGAAAGTGGCGAATATAGTGGCTGGGATGATCCAAGACTAGGCACTTTAAGAGCCATAGCGAGAAGAGGAATTCAAAAGGAAGCAATCTCAACTCTTATGGATGAAATTGGAATAAAAATGACGGACTCTGCTGTTAGTTGGAAAAAAATCTATGGTTTAAATCGTAATATTTTAGAAGAAAAAGTTAATAGGTATTTCTTTGTAGCTAATCCAAAAAGGTTTAATATAGATGATTTAGATGATAACTCTGAAATAGAAACTGAAATAATTGAAAGGCCTTTACATCCTGATTTTTTAGATAGAGGTAATAGAAAACTAGCTTTTAATGGGGATGTTTATGTTTCTAATGATGATGTTAATACAGGTATTGCCCGTTTAATGGATGCTGTAAATGTTGATATTGTAGAAAATGATAATACTATGGATGAATCTAAATTTAAAATGGTTTATAATAGTAAAACTTTCCAAGAAGCAAGAGAACTTAAAGCAAAAATAATCCAGTGGGTAAGCGTTAGTGAATGTATTGAAGCTAAAATTGTAATGCCTAATTCTGAAATTGTAACTGGCTACTGTGAATCAGCTTGTAATAATCTAAAAGTAGGGGATATTGTTCAATTTGAAAGATTCGGATTTGCAAGATTAGATTCTATTGAAAATAATGTAATGAAATTCTATTTTGCCCATAAATAGAATTGTATTATTATTATTTTTACTTATTTTATTTATTTTTATTTTTTAATATTTTTTCCTATTTAAAACTTTTTTAACATCTGTTTTTTTAATCCATCTTTCATTAAATCGGTATTTTATTTTTATATGATCGTGATTAGTAGCTAATATCTTACTTGAGTATGTTGTATCATCATAATTAAATATTATATAATCTCCAACACTTAAATCACTTAAATCACTTTTAGATAAGTTTATTGCATCTTTATCAGAATTAACAGTGTTAATGTTATCAGTATTGTTTTTAATCTTCTTAGGCATGGTACTGTTTTTTTTAGGGACTTTAACATTTTTATATTTGCTGATACGTTCCGTGCTTTTAGTACTATTGGATATTGTATTATTATTGCCTAGGGCATGTTTACTAATTTTTTCACTAATTCTTTTAGTACTATCATCTACATTATTTTCACTAATTTTATTAATGTCTTTAGTATCATCTGTATCCTTAGTATCATAATCTAAGCTTTTATTTTTAGAATAATCTCCAATTAAAGAGCCAATTAAATCATCACTATCTGCATAATCTATTTCTTCAGATATATTTTCACTAGATTCTATTTTGGAGGTGAAATAATCCATTTTTTCAATTTTATCTTCTTCTTTTCCATTATTAGCTTCATTTTTGTCATGGGGTGTATTAGTAATATTGTTTGTATTAATTGATTCATAATTAGATTTAGGAGGATATTTAGATTTAGGCTTTGGATTAGGAAGTTCATATTTAACTGTATAATCTGTGTATGATGGCTCTATTTTTATAGATGGTTCATTTTCTTCCTTTTTGTTATTAATATTTTCATAATTGCTATTTAGTTCCCCATAGTCATTTTTTTCATTAGAATTATTATTTCCATTATTATTATCATTAGCTTCATTTTTATTACTATCTTCATTTTTAACCATAGGTTCATTCCAATATTTGGATACAGGGCTCATATCCTCTTCAAAATTAACTAGCATGTCTTCACTCCATGCCTTTGTAACTATGGATGGTTTTTCATGAACATCTTCTTTATTTGATGGTTTTTTATACATAGCCACTATAATTATAGCAGATATCCCAACTACCATTATAATTATTCCTAATATTGTAAAAAAATTCATTTATAGCATCTCTCTTTATTTTATTATATGATTTCAGCCCAATTATAAAAATCTATTAAATTTATAAAAATATTAAAAATAAACCTAATTATTACAAATTGTAAAATAAAAAATTAACATATTTTTAGTAAGCTTTATTAAAACTTTATTTATAAATTAACTATTAATAATATTTATTGAATTTTATGTATAACTATTAATATTTTTACTATGCTCATATTTAAATTTATACTATTTATACTATATAATTATACTATAGATTTATGTAATATAAGTGATATAACTTATATGAAAATAATATAAAATAATCTAAAAATTATATAAAAAAATAACCTAAATAACAAATTTAAATAACAAATATAACTCAAAAATATTTATATTAAAATATTATATTATTTATCTATAACTAGTGTAAACTTATTAATAAGTGATTTAATAATTTCTATAATAATCCATATAACTCAAATAAAAACTAAAAATAGCCCATATAATCCATATAACTCATATAAGTTATATAAATTATAGATGATAACATGACTGTAAAAATAAATGAAAATTATCTTTTATTAGAAAATAGCTATTTATTTGCTGAAATAGCTAAAAGAATTGAAAATTTCCAAAATGAAAACCCAAATACTGAAATCATTAAAATGGGAATTGGTGATGTGACTAAAGCACTTCCAAAATCTATAATAACTGCATTTAAAAGCGCTGTTGATGAAATGGGAAATCCAGATACTTTTCGTGGTTATGGTCCTGAACAAGGTTACGATTTTTTAAGGGAATTAATTGTAAAAAATGATTTTATTAGCAAAGGAATTAATATTTCTGCAGATGAAATTTTCATATCTGATGGTGCTAAGTGTGATTCTGGAAATATCCAAGAGATTTTTGGTTTAGATAATATTATAGCTATTACAGATCCTGTTTATCCTGTTTATCTTGATACTAATGTTATGGCTGGTAGAACTGGTAAACTAAATAGTGATGGTAAATATGAAGGATTAGTTTATCTTCCTTGTACTAAAGAAAACAATTTCATTCCCCCACTTCCAAATGAAGATGTTGATATACTTTATCTTTGTTTCCCTAATAATCCAACTGGAACTACACTTACAAAAGATCAATTATCTGTTTTTGTTGATTATGCAAAAGAAAACAATGTAATTATTTTGTTTGATGCTGCTTATGAAGCATTTATTAGTGAAGACAATGTTCCTCGTAGTATTTACGAAATTGAAGGTGCAAAAGAAGTAGCTATTGAATTTAGAAGCTTTTCAAAAACTGCAGGCTTCACTGGAACTCGTGCAGCTTATACAGTTGTTCCTAATGAACTTAAAGCTTATGATAGTAAAGGAAACAAGCATCCAGTAAATTCTCTTTGGAATAGGCGTCAAACTACAAAATTTAATGGGGTGTCTTATCCTGTTCAACGAGCTACCGCAGCAACCTATTCAAAGGAAGGTAAAAAAGAAGTTCAAAATAACATTGATTATTATATGGCTAATGCTAAAATAATTAGAGAGGAATTATCTAAAACTGGGCTTGATGTTTTTGGTGGAGTTAATTCTCCTTATATTTGGATTAAAACTCCAAATAATATGTCTTCTTGGGACTTCTTTGACTTGCTTTTAAATGAAGCTAATATTGTTGGAACTCCGGGTGCAGGATTTGGTCCAAGTGGTGAAGGTTATTTACGTCTTACTGCATTTAATACACATGAAAATACAAAAATAGCTATGGAAAGAATTTCAAATCTTTCATTTTAGCTTATTTTTATAGATATTATAAATGATAGGGAAGTATTAAGGGGACTAATAATATTAATATTAATACTAACAACAATTTATTAAATATTATAATGGTTCATTAAGTTATTAATATTAATTTAAATAATATTCCCTAGCTTTTCAGCTTCTTTTATTATTTCTTTTTTTTCTTTACTTATTTTGTCTCCAGTTAATTCTTCAATTCCATGTAATCCTCCAGCTATTAGCTTTCCTATTACTTCTAAATCCATAAATTCATATAAATATCTAGTATCGTGATTTGTATATTCTTCATAGGCACTAGTATCAGAATTTCCTTGTGTATAAACTAAAATAGCTTTTTTTCCTTTAAAACTTTTATTACTATTAAAAACACAATAAAATCTATCTGTAAATAACTTTGTTTGTGCTGTAACTTGCCCATAATATATTGGGGATCCAACTATGATTACATCAGCAGTATCAAGCTGGTCATACATTTTTTTCATATCATCTTCAATTTTGCAGTAATTATTCTCAGCACAAAACCTACAAGCTTGACAAGAACCTATATTAAGACTATTTAAGTTATATTTACTAGTATTATGCCCATTTTTCTCAGATATTTCAAGTATTTTAGAAACTAAAAAATCAGTTGTTCCATTTTCATTAGGACTTCCAATAAAACCAGTTACATTCATATTTAACACTTTTCCTTTTATATTTCTATTATCTATGCTATTTATATTCCTATCCCTATTTATATAGGTAATTTTAGTATTATGTAAATATTTTTACTATATATTATTATTATTATTATTTATATGAATATCATTTATAATAAAATTAATTTCAATAATAGCAATTTTAATATATTCCTAAAAACAAATATTAATGATAATTTATACTAATTATAATAATTATATTTATAATAATTATACTTTTAGTAATTAATTATTTAGCAATTACTCTTTCAATAATTAATCTTTTAGTAATTTTACTTATAATTGCATTTATACTAAAAATTTTAATAATATTAATAATAATGAGGAGGTTAAATGAATAATATGAAAATGAATAATAACCAATTTTTCAATTCAGAAATTGAAACTATGAATCGTGGGGATTTAGATTCATTAATTGATGAAAAAGTTAAATATACAGTTAGATATGCTAATGATAACTCTAAATTCTATCGGAAATGGTTTAAAAATAATAATATCACTGTATTAGATATTAAAACTCACGATGACTTAAAAGAGCTTCCTATTATTTCAGGAGATGTTTTAAAAAGACATCAACCTCCTTTAAAACCTAATTTTGAGTTTAAATCAGCTGATTCTAAATATATTACAACTATTCATGAAACAAGTGGAACTACAGGCATTCCTAAGTCTTTCTTTTTAACTAAAGATGACTGGGCTAGATATATTGAAAAGTATTCTCGTGCTTTTAAAGCTCAAGGATTGGGTGCTGGGGATATCTTTGTGGTTTGTGCTTCTTATGGTATGAATATTGGTGCTGATTCAATGGCACTTGCTGCTAATGGTTTAAATATTACTACTATTCCTGAAGGCAAGTGTACTTTTCCTCTCAGAGTTATTAATAACTATAAACCTACTAGTATTGTTGGAAGTATATTTAAATTCATACGTCTAGCTAATAGAATGAAAAATGAGGGAATTAATCCAAAAGAATCTTCTATTAAATGTCTTGTAGCAGGTGGAGAAAGTTTTGCAGAAGAAGCACGAAAATATGTTGAAGAACTTTGGGGTGTTAATGTTTATAATACTTATGGGAGTACCGAAGGAACCATGTGTGGAGAATGTAGCCAAAAAAATGGACTTCATGTTCCTGAAGACTTAATTCACTTAGATATTTATTCAACTGAAACAGATGACAACCCAAAAAGTCGGGAAAACAATGATAATACTTGTTTCTTAGATGAAGGTAAAGAAGGTAAAATTATTCTTACAACATTACTTAGTAAAGGTGAAAATGGAAAACCTATTAATAGTATAGGTACTCCAATGCCATTTTCTGGTTTAAATTCAGTAGGGGAACGTTGTGGAACTCTTCTTATTAATTATGACACTGATGACATTAGTTCTGTTTTATCAAGAGCTAGGTGTAAATGTGGTAGAACTCATATGAGGATTAATAATCCATATAGGGATGCTGAATCAGCTTATATTTTTGGTAAAAAAATTAATAGAGTTAATATTGAAGCCGGTGTTTTCCAAAAGAATAATATGGATTATTTAACCGGAGAATATGAATCAATTATCTATGGGGATGAAAATGAAAATACTTTAAGAGTTTCAATGGAATGTAATAATGTTGGTGACTCGAATAAAGATTTAATTGAGGATAATTTCTTAAAATCTTTTTTAAATCATGATGATTATTTAAAAGAAACATATTATAATGGTGAATTTGAAATTCTATTTAATTTTGTTGAAAAAGGTGAACTTGAGTTTTATAAAGTTAAAGGACGACCAAAACGCTTAATTGATAGAAGATAGTTATTTTTAACATTATTTAAAAATTATAATATATTATTTTTACATATATCCAAAATAAACACTAAATATTGCATATAAATTTATAGGTTCATACTTAAATTATATATATTAAAAAAAGGATAATACAACTATGAAAACAAAAGAAAATAAAAGGATAAAAAGAAAAGATAAAATTAAAGAAATTATTATAGAAGATGAAATCTCAAAAGGAGAATCTTTTTTATCATTATTAAACAAGTTTGGCCCATATGCACTGTATAAACAAGAAAATTTAGCTAGTTTTATTGGTGATGATGAAGGGGAACTTGATATTGAAAATGGAAAAATTATATTCGAATCTTTTGAAGCTCCCATACAAATTTTAGGTTTTAATAATGGTAAAGAATGGATTTGGGCATGGGACAACGACGATATAGGCTTTCCAGATGATTTAATCCAAGATGTAAAAAAAATCCATGAAATTGGTCAAAAATATGATATTATTGATTTTACAGATAATTCTATTGATATCGGCTTAGATGAGTCTCATTATTTAGCTATGGTTGCTACAATGATTTTAGATTCTGATGCTTATTATATTGCAAAATATGGTAACTTTGATTTATTTGTATCAATTAAATCTGATGAAATTCCTGCAGATACTAGTCTTGATGGATTTGTAAAGCCATTCCAAAACTTTGCAACTAGTTTTTTTGGGCATGATGTTATCAAACATAGAAAAGCATTTGAATATTACACTCTTTTGCATAAATATCACTTCAAAGAAAGAGATAATTTTTCAGTAGCTAAAATTGGACAAGCTCGTGTAATTGTAGGATTTACTGAAAATGGTAATATAAATAATATTCAAACTCTTAAAGAATAGCTAATCCATTTTTATTAGCTATTTATTCAATTATATTTTATAATTTTTTCTTTTATAATTAAGTTAATTTTTGTTTCTAGTTTTAACTCTAATCTTAATCATAATTCAAATCTTAATACTAATTTCAATATTAATCCTAATCTTAATACTAATTTTAATTCTAACTTTTGCTGTGATATTATGAATAATGACTTAAAAAATGAGATAAATACTGAAATCGAGCTATTAGCTAATTCGGGATTTTATCCTGAAAGCGAAATTTTTGAGATTATTGAAGATCTTTTTTATGATTTTGAAGATGAAATAGATGATTTGAAAAATGAAATATTAGGTAAAATAGCTATTTCTATGGAAAATAAAATTAAATCTAATGAAAATAATAGCTCTAATGGGGATTTTAGTTATAATATGGCTCTTAATTCTAATGAAAATAGTGCTAAATACTCAAATATTACTAATTGGGATAAATTAAATAATTGTTTCAATCAATTAAATAAAAAAAGAATTATAACTATTCACAATGCAGGATATTCCCTTGATGATGGTATCTATGATGCATTTGAAGTTCATAACTATCTCAAAGACAATAATATTGATTCAATCGGCTTTTGCTTCTATACATTTGAAGATATAGTTAGTTCTATTAATGAAAATATATTATACTTAAGTTTTGGTGCTTTTGATGATAATAAGGATAAATTCAGAGAAATAGCTAATATTATTACAGAGATTCTAGATACTAATGATTTCAATGATAACTCTAGTAATGATTATAATCTAAATGATGATTTAAATTCTAGAATAGCTATTAATAATTTTAATTGGGATAAAAAATTTGATAATATTGATTACACTATAGAATATGCTGCTGATTTGTTTAAGGATAATATTAGCTAATATTTTAACTATTTAAACAGATAATATTCTCCATTAAACTCTTTTTAAACATTCTTTGATATTATGAATAAAAAAAGCTTAAATATTTTAAAAGAAGCTATTTCAACAGCAGGTAAATGGACCTACTGGGAAACATCTAATGATTCTATTATATTAGAGTTTGAGGATGTTCAACTTTATGATCCATTTCTTGATGAACTTGACACATTTTCTAGCATTATTTCTCTTAGATTTTCTTCTAATGCATTTTTAATTTTCTTTGATAATAACTCTAATAGTAACAATACGGATAAGAATAACCCTACTAATAGGAGTACCAATAATAGCAATAAAAATAATGACAATAATCGTAATAACACTAATTTTAATGATATTAATATTACAAATACGGATAATACTGGTAATACTACTATTAATGTAAATAATATTAATAATAAATCCGCTAATGACTTAAATAGTGATAATCAATGGTTTAATAATTTTATTATTTATAATAATCAATTTAATTTAGATTCATTTATTTTTGACTTCCAAAATTTTAATTCAATTAATAGTATTAAAAATAGTTTTAATAATCAAAATATTATTTTAAATAATTCCAATACAGCAAATGGCACTAATACTAATAATATTAATATTATTATTAATAATAATAATAATTTAAGTTGGGGTAATGAATACAATGTAGATTATATTTTATCTTTTTATAATGATAATATTGCAGTTATTTGTGGTGGGAACAGCTTAGAGTGTATTGATAATAATGGTGCTTTAAGTGATAATGATATTAAAAACCGTAGTAATAGATGGATAATTTATTGTATTGATTATTGGAAAAATAATAAGAATAATATGAATAAAAATAATGAAAATATTACTAATACTAATGATATTAATACTATTAATACTACCAATCATAATAATAAAACTAAAACCACTAATAAATATAATATGGATAATGCTTGTGAATCCATGAATATATTAAAATTAGATAATTATAAAAAATAAGCTATAATAATAACGAAAAATAAAAAATAGTAAAAATATTACAAAATGAATTAAATAGAAATAAAATGTTTCTTGTGCCATAAAGTGTGCCCAAATTGTTTTGGCAAATAAATTATAAGATAGTAAAAAACTTTGTTTAATTTAAAAATAGTTAATAATCATTCTTTAAATCTATTAAAAATTAATAAAAGCTAATAAACAAATTTAACTATTAATATTAGCTACGAAAGAATAATTAAATAATTACTAAAGAACTACTATGATAATTATTAAAATTTTCATGATAATATGTGTATAATTTTTTCTATAAATGGAAAGGTATTTATTAGTTGGTTTTCAATATAGAATTGGTATAAAAATAGATTGTTCTGAAATAATTATAACAAATTATTAAAAAATCATTAAAATTATAATTTAATTAAAATAAAAATTAAATTAATATTAAATTAATACTAAATTAATTTAAACAAATTCAAATTAAAACTTAAATTAAATAGATACTTAATGGATTATAGGGTTCTATATGGGTATAGTTCTAAAAGTATAGTTCTAAAGTTCTATAAAGGTTCTAAAAGGAGTTTTTAAAGTGACATGTAGCATTTTAGTTGGTGGTGCTTGGGGAGACGAAGGTAAAGGTAAATGTATCACTTATCTCTGTAATGAAGATAAGCCTGGTATAATAGCTCGTGCCGGAGTTGGTCCAAATGCAGGACATTCTGTTGAATTTAATAATGAAAAATATGCTTTACGCCTAACACCTTCAGGTTTTTTCCATAGGGACGCTAAACTTTTAATTGGTGCTGGAGTTCTTGTTGATCCTGATGTTTTTTTCCATGAAATTGATTATTTGAGTAAGTATAATGTTGGGGATAGAATGAAGTTAGATTATCGTTGTTCTATGATTAATGCAGATCATAAATCACGTGATAAAGCTTCAGAGCATCTAGCTAAAAAGATTGGAAGTACTGGTACTGGTTGTGGTCCTGGTAACTGTGATAGGGTAATGAGAACAGCTCAAATGGCTAAAGAACTTCCAGAACTTGAAAATTATATGGCTAATGTTCCTTTAGAACTTAATACTGCTATTGATGCAGGGGAAGATGTCTTTATCGAAGGTTCACAAGGATTTGGCTTATCTTTGTATTATGGTACTTATCCATATGTAACAAGTAAAGATACAACTGCTAGTACTTTTGCTGCTGATGTAGGTGTAGGTCCAACAAAAATAGATGATGTCTATATAGTATTTAAGTCATATATTAGTCGTGTAGGTGAAGGTCCATTTGGAACAGAAATGCCTCAGAAAGAAGCTGAAGAATTAGGTTTAGAAGAGTATGGTACTGTTACTGGTAGGAGAAGAAGAATCGGACACTTTGATATGGAGCTTGCTAAAGAAGCATGTATGATTAATGGTGCTACTCAAATTGCTTTAACTTGTGTTGATAGACTTTATCCAAACTGTGAACGTAGCCAGGATTATTCTGACCTTTCAATGGAAACTAAAGCATTTATCAATGAAATTGAAACTGCTACAGGTGTTCCAGTTACAATAATTTCAACTGGTCCTGATTTAAAGGATACTATTGATTTAAGAAAAGAATTAATTTAGTTTTTCTTTAATTAATAGCTTCTACATTTTTTCATTTTAATATTTTTATTCAATATTTTTTTATTTTAGTATTTTAATTTCAATATTTCAGTAATTCTTATAATTTTTTTATTTTTAATTTCACTTTTTTAATTCAAATTTTTGTATTATTTAATAAGTATGATACTCAAGGATTATAAGTAGTGGATTTTTACTTTCATTTATTTTGCACTATTTATAACTATTACTATTATTATTTCAATTATTTTTTTAATTAATACATAATAAACATTTATATGTTTTTAAATAGTATATAATCAATTAGTACAATATGATTATTTATTGTAGGTTAAAATCAATTATTAGGAGTTTTTTTAAATGGCAGAATTACCTGAAATTATTGTGTTTTCAAAGGAAATGAATAAAACGTTATCTGGGAAAGAAATAAAATCGGTAGATGTTAAACAAGAAAAGATATTAAATATGGATTCCAATGAATTTAATGATATTATTAAAAATAAAGAGATAATTCATGTTTATAATAAAGGAAAGTGGATATTTTTAGAATTATCTGGTGGATATCACATTCTTATTAATTTGGGAATGGGAGCTGATATTTTATATCATGACTCATTAGCTGTAAAAAATACTGAAAAAGCTTTAGAAGAATGTCAAATCGCTTTTTTATTTAAAGATGGTTCTATATTCACTTCCAAATTTTGGTGGATAGGGAAAGTTGAATTAGTTAAAAATAATGAATTAAAAAATCATAAATTAACTAAAGATATAGCTATTAACCCTTTAGATAATAATTTCACATTAGAATATTTTAAAACTTTAATAAAAGGTAGATCCCAAATTAAAAACATTCTATTAAACCAGAGGAAAATTAGTGGAATTGGTAATGTTTATATTCAAGATATGTTATTTAAAGCTAAAATTCACCCTCAAAAACAAGCTAAGCAACTGAAAAGTAAGGAAATTGAAGATTTATATAATATTATAATAAATAATTTGAATCAATCAATTGATAAAGGTGGCTTAGCATATGAAAAAGATATTTTTGGCAATCCTGGTAGTTTTACAAAAGATTATTTTTTAGTAGCTTATAATGAAGGTGAAAAATGCCCTGAATGTAATAGTGAAATAAAAAAAATTAAAACTGGAACCACATCTTCTTATGTTTGTTTGGAATGTCAAAAATTATAGAATTTTATAATAACATATTCAGAGTATTGGTCAAAAAGATTTTTCATATAGAAAAATTTTCTTCATTTACAAATCCAAGGATTTTAATGAAGTTTTGATTTAGAAATTTCAATTTTTGACTGCGATTCATTTATATATAAAAAAATATATTATGTATTAAGCTTAAATAATATAAATAATTAATATAAATAATTATTAGTAGTGTTTATAATTTATTTTATAATATTTTATTTAAAAATATTTATAGAATTTATAAGTTTAAAGTTTTATAAAAAAGTATGTTTTGATTTGGTTTTTGCAGAATTTTGGAGAATAATGTCATTTGGAAATACGCCTTTGTTTAAATGGGCTAAAAATTATAATAAATCATTTTTACGATTTGATGCTATTGCAGGAATAACTGTTGGAGCTATAGCTATTCCTGAAGTTATTGCTTATTCATCCCTTGCAGGACTTTCTCCTGAAACAGGATTATATGCTACAATAGCTGCTTTATTAGTCTATTTCTTACTAGGGACATCTAATCAGCTATCTGTTGGTCCAACATCTGCTCTTTCAATACTTGTAGGTAGTAGTTTAGCTACTTTAACAATAACCAACAGTGGGAATATTGGTGCTTTGGCTGTTATAGTTGCATTAATAACTGGAACTTTTGCTCTTATAGCATGGGTGCTTAAAATGGGATTTATTGTTAAATTTATCTCCCGAACTGTCTTAAATGGCTTTTCAGCAGGAGCTGGGTTTTTTATTATTGGGAGTCAATTAGCCCATATTTTTGGAATTCCAATTAATAGTGCTAATATTGCTGTAGCGGCTAGTTTTGGTTTTAATTTCTTTTACAATTTGTTCTTTTTAACTACTCACTTAAATCAAACTCATATATTAACTTTAGTTATAGGGATTATATCTATTATCTATCTTTTTGTGGGTGAAAAGATTTTTCCTAAAATTCCTCATTCTCTTGTGCTAATGGTTGTTTCAATGGCTATTTTCACCCTTAGTGGGACATTTTTTAATATAGGGGAATTAGGGATAAGTACTATTGCTTCAATGCCCTGGGGACTACCTAGTTTAATTGTTCCAGATTTAACTGCTTTTTCTAATATCCCTATTGTGGATTTATCTAAATTATTAGTTTTAGGTATTGTTTGTTTTATTCTTAGTTATGTTGAAGGAATGGGTGCTGCTCAAACTTTTGCTTTAAAAAATAATAATAAAATTGATGTTAGAGAGGAGCTTTTAGCTTTAGGTGTTTCAAATATATTTTCAGGATTAGTTCAAGGTCTTCCTGTAGGAGGTAGTTTATCTAGAACAGCGATTAATGATGAATCTAAATCAAAATCTCCTCTATCTAGCTTATTTGCTAGTATTATTTTAATTCTAACTCTCTTATTTTTTGCAGAGTTTTTTTCTAATATCCCTATGGTTGTTTTAGCAGCTATTTTAGTTTTTGTTGTTAGTAAACTTATTAAAATTAGTGAATTCAAGAGATATTATCAATTAAATAGGCGTGAATTTTTTTATGCTCTAGCTACTTTTTTAGGAGTTCTTATTTTTGGTATGTTTGAAGGAATAGTTATTGGTGTTATAATATCCTTTTTAGATATAATTTATCGTCTTTACAAACCTAGAATTGTTGAGTTAGGTCATGTCAAAGGAACTTATTTATATGCTAATGAACATTGTCACCCCGAAAATGAAACTATTCCAAATGTTTTAATAATAAGAGTAGATGGCCCACAACTTTTTGTTAATTCTGAAAATATCCGTGACACTATTTTAAGAAGAGCTAATAGATATAAAGACATTAAATTAGTTATTCTTGATATGGAAAACACAGAATACATTGATATTGCTGGAGCTGAAAGACTTGAAGAATTACATGATAAATTAAAAGAAATAGGGATTGAATTTAGATTAGCTCAACTAACTGGTCCAGTTAGAAAAATACTTCGTAAACTAGGTTTTGCTGAAGATTTAGGGCTTCATGATATAGATTTTATAACTGTTGATAATGTAATTAAACAGTGGAAATCTAGAAATAATATTGATAGCTCAGATAGTAATAATGGTGTTAATAATATTAGTAATAATACCAGTACTCATGGTAATACAAATAATATATGTGATTTCAGTGATGATAATTATTTAAATAAAAAATAATTAATTTTTTTATAGTTAATTTTTTCTAGGAATTAATCAACAGCAATGTTATTAAATTATACATTTAAAGATAAATAATTTAAAATATAATTATTTTATTAAATAGTTATAAAAATTAATGACTAATTAACAAAGTTTATATATTATTTTAGCTATAACTAGTATATGTCCATTTATTAGGGAGAATTAGGTTTATAGTTTTAATTAATCTAATAAATATTTATAAAATTTTATAAAAATTAATAAAAATTTTATATGATTTGTAAGTTTTATAAATTTTGTAGGTTTTATAAAAAGCTATTTATCTAGTCTAAACCCTTTAAATGACATATTGGAGGTAAAAAAATTTCTAAAAACTTAAACATATTATTTGTATTGTTAATTAGTATTGTACTTTTATGCAGTGCTAGTGTTTATGCAAATAATATAAATGGTTCTAATTTGGATCTTTTTACACCATCTGAAATTCTAAAAATAAATGAAGAGAGTAATAATTCGGTAAATACAAATAATATCAATCAAAGTAATATCAATAATATCAACAATACTGATAATACCGATGACTCACTTAGAGTTAACTCAAACACAAATAATATTAACTATTTATTAGAATCAGATAATACTCCACAAAATTTAACAATTAATAATACAAGTAACAAAACCAATACATCTAGTAATAATTCAAATAGCTCAATTGTTAATTTATCAGCAAACAAATCAAACACAACAATTAATGTTGAAAATAATATAAGTAATATAAATACTGGTGGCATTCTTGCTGCTGGCGATAATGCACTTTTTAGTTTATCTAAAAATGATATTTTAGCTGCAGCTGTGTCTCTTGAAGCCCATGTAACTAAATATGGTACACTTCCAAATTATATAACAATAGCTAAACAAAATTTCTCAATGAGTGAATTTCTATACCTTTTATCAAAGGCAGTAGTTAATGTTAATAGTGGAATAAACTCTAATATAACTATTAAATACATTAAAGACCCATTAAAACCCTCAGGTGCATCAATTAATGGGAATTTGTATAAAAATGATTATTTAGATTTAGCAAAAAGAGTTTCAACTTTTATAGAAAAAAATGGTATCTCACCAAACTATGGAAGCAGTAAATTAGGCAGTATTCAATTCCAAACTTTAATTTTAGGTTTTTCAAAAGTACTTGAATTTACAAAAACTAAAAATCGTTTACCTAATTATGTTACTTTAAGTGTTAAAAGTAATTCCAAATTAAATACAGCAATTCCTAAATACAATTCCAGTAGCCAATTTGCTACTAATAACAATTCTAATAATGGAAATAATCCTAGCACTAATACAAGTACTAATGCTACAAATAGTAGCAATAACACTTCTAACAATACAGGTAATAATGGCACGGGTAGTTCATCTAATATAACTAGTAAAACTGTTACATTAAATGATATTTTAGATGCTTCAGCAAGATTTAAGTCTTATATTGAAACAAATAAAAAGTTACCAACAACTATAACTGTAGGTGGAACTGATTATACACTTGCCCAATTTTTATATCTTATTTCAACAGCAATTGTAAATGTAAATGGTAAAATTAGTAGTAATATACCTGTTAAAAATGTTAAAGAAGCTACTAGCCCAAGTGGATCTACAATCAAAAGTAATCTTGTATTAAAAGATTATTTAGATTTAGCAAAAAGAGTTTCAACTTTTATTTCACAAAATGGAATAGCTCCAAATTATGGAAGTTCTACTTTAGGTAAAATAAAGTACCAAGAAATGATTTATACATTTGTAAAAGTACTTAATTATCAAAAACTAAATAAAGTTCTTCCAAATTATGTTGGGATAGATACAAAGAGTTTTAATACTTTACTATCTAGTTCAACAAGTACTGGAAACTCTAATGGAACTACACCTACTAGTAGTCTTAATTCAAAATATAATGGTGAATCTTTAGCTAAGTATTTAATAGATAGTGCAAATTGTCAAGTAAGTGATGCAGTTATTAAATCTTTAGCTGCAAATATTACTAAAGGTTTAACTAGCGATTTAGCTAAGGCAACTGCTATTTATAACTATGTCCGTGATAATATTAACTATAACTTCTATTATAATACAAAATACGGTGCAAAGAATACATTAAATGCTAAAAGTGGTAATTGTGTAGACAAATCTCATTTATTAACTGCTTTATCACGAGCAAGTGGGCTAGCTACACGATATGTCCATGGAACAGCAACTTTTACTAGTGGGAACACATATGGTCATGTGTGGACCCAAATATTAATTGGGGACACATGGGTTGTTGCAGATTCAACTAGTAGTCGTAATAGCTTTGGAGTAGTTAATAACTGGAACCCTAGTACCTATGTTTTACATGGTTACTATAGTTCATTAGGTTTTTAACTAAATAACTATTGTATATTAAGTATTATATTAAAAAAAGCCAAATTTCGTTTATAATTGTTTTGCAAAATTATTTTGCTGATATAGTTTTGTCGGAATGTAAAAAGGTTTGAAAAAAATTTCTTTTTTCTTTTCTTTTTTTATTTTTTAATTATTTAATTAATTTTTCTGTAATAATTCTTAGATTTATTGTTTATTTTATTAATGCTACTATTTTTACTAATATTATCTATTTTAGTCTTATTTTTTTTAGTTTCATTTATATTAGATGTATTTTTACTAATATTATTTCATAAAACTCTTTTTAAAATCTTTTTGGGATTATTAATTAATGCATTAATTACTTGGGTATTATTTAATCCAGCACCTTTAGCTATTTTTTCAGCTTGTTTAAAAGTGATAATATCATTGGGGGAATGAGTATCTGTATTAACAAGTAAGTCTGCACCTATGGAGCTAGATAATTTTGCAACATGGCCATTGGCTAAAGAATGACCTTTTCTAGCACTTAATTCGAGAGATACATTATTATATTTAGCTAATTCTACGTCTTCTTTAGTTATAAGTCCTGGATGTGCCAATATATCAACTGCTTCCGATTCAATTGCGGCTCTATTAGTTCCTTCAATAACTGGTTCGGCTAATGTTTCACCATGAACAACTACTATTTTAGCTCCAAGTGCTTTTGCTCTTTTTGCTAGTGTGTCAATTAATTCAATAGGTGTATGTGTTATTTCAACACCAGGAATAACGGTTATATCCCAATTATCATTAATATCTCCAACACTGTTAACAACATCGCCAATTTTATCAATATTATAAGAATCAACATGGTCTGTAATAGCTATTGCTTCATGTCCTGCTACAATAGCTCTTCTAGCAAGTTCTGAAGGAAGTAATTCTCCATCACTAAATAATGTGTGCATATGTAAATCAATTCGCTTATTCATTAAATCACCTTTCTTTAATCTAATAAATACTCTATTTTTTTAATTATAATTTCTATTTTAATTATAACTTTTATTATCCAAATGCTAATTAACAATTATAATTAATGTTTTAATTAGAGTAATAATAGTAATATTTATAGTGATTTTATTATAAATAGTAAACTGATTAAAAATAGAAATATTAAAAACAACAATAATAAAACTAATAACAATATTCATAATAACAATATTCCTACTAATAATATCTGTAATAATAATAAAAATAATAAACTTAACTATAACATTGGAAATAATAATGATAATAACTGTAATATTATTAATAATAACAACATTACTAGTATTATTCCTAATAAATGTAAATACAAAAATAAAGGCGATAATGTGAAGATATCTGTGTTTGTACCATCCCACATAACTGGTTTTTTTAGTATAGTGGATAATAATAATATCTTAAAAAAAGGATCAATTGGAGCAGGTATTTTAATTGATAAAGGTGTTAAAACTACTATTACTATTGATAATAATATAAATAACAATATTATTAACACTATAAATAATAAAAAAATATCTGATTTAAATTTAAATATTGATATTGAGGTAAATAATAGTAAAACCCATTCTAATAATTATATTATTACTAAAACTATTGAAAAAATATTTGATGTTGTTATTAATAATGTTATTAATATTAATAATAATGGCAATAAGATTAATAATGTTGATAATAATATAAATACCAATTTCAATTTTAATTTCAATTCCAAGCCCAACTTCAATAGTGATAATGATTTAGGTAGCTTAAATAGTGATGGTGATATAAGTAATAAAGAAAATAGTTATAATATCAAAATAAGTCAAGAAATTCAAGTACCTGTTGGATGTGGCTTTGGAAGTTCTGCATCAAGTGTATTAGGAGTGTCTATGGGTATTGCTAGGATTTTTAATATTTCTGACTTAGTAGCTAGTCAAATTGCCCATGAGGTTGAAGTTGAACTGGGAACTGGGCTGGGTGATATAATAGCTGAAACTTCTAAAGGATTAGTGTTACGAAAAACTCCTGGAGCTCCTGGAATTGGTGAAGTTGAATCAATAAATGATAATTTAATAAATGATAAATTAATTGATGACAGTGTTAATTCAATTTATTTTGTTTCTAAAAGCATTGGTGAAATTGAAACTAAAAGTATCATTGAAAATAATGAACACAAGAAGATTATTAATGAAATTGGTGAAAAATATTATAATGAATTTAAATCAAACCCAAATTTAGCTAATTTTTTCAAGTACTCTCGTAAATTTGCAGAAAAAACGGGTTTAATCAATATTAATATGGTTAATAATGATAATAATATTAATACTTATAATACTCCCCCTACCAATAATAATAATACTACTACTACCTTAAATCTACAAGAAATCATTAATACTCTTGATAAAGATAAATTAGGATTAGGTTCTGCAATGGCAATGTTAGGTAAAACAGGATTTACTCTTACTAAAAGCCCTGAAAAATATGATGATAGTTATTTAAAAGCTAAAATTGATTTAAATGGAATAGTTATTGATATAAAAAAATAATTAAAATTTAGAATGTGGGAAAATATCATGATTAAACTTAGCTATGATGTTAATATTTACAGAAAACAAATAAGTGAAAAACTTAAATCAACAGACTATGTAGTTGAATTAGGAGCTCATACTGGAAATACAACTTCGCAAATACTAAAAACAATAATAAATGGAAATATTATAGCTATTGATAACAGTCCTGAAGCAAAAGATCCTATGGCTAAATTAAATCAAGAATATAGTAATTTAAAGTTTATAAATGGTGATGTCCGCCTCCATAATATCTTAGAAGAAGTAGCTACTCAAACTCCTAGGTGTGATATTTTAGCTATTGATCTTGGAGGGGGATATCATCCTGATACTGTTTTTAAGGTTTATTACATTTGGTCCTCAACTTTAAAGCCTAAATACACTTTTATTCGTAATAGAGGCCTTATTGATTTTTTAAATACTAGCTGTAGTGAGGAAAAAATTGAATCTAGTGATGGATGGCTGGAATCATGTGGTGAAAGTGGAATCCCTCCTCAAATTAAAGAATTTAGACTTTGGAGTGAAAATTTAAAAAATAAATAAATGATAATGAATTAATTTAAATAAGTAATTTAATAAAATACTAAAAATAATACTATAAAAGATAATACTGCAAATAAATTATAATATATTATATTCCTAGGACCAAGGTCAAAGTCAAAATTTATAAATCAAAACTTCATTAAAATCATTGGATTGGTAAATAAAAATTTTTTTTTTATGGAAAATCTTTTTGGCGGAGTATCTCACAAATAACAAAATTAAAAATATTTAATAACAATGAAAAACATAAATACTTAGCTAATATGGGTAATAATTTATACAAATATATTATAAAATGTATAATAGTCACTTGTATTTAATTGTTTATACAGTTATAGTAGCAACTATTTGATTTAATTGTTTATAAAATGTATAATAGTCACGTATTTAATTGTTTATACAATATATACTAATCATTTTTATTTAATTACTTATAAAATTATAAAATATAAACATTTATAAAAAAACAATATTAATTTTATTAATTAAAACTTAAAAAATACTCTTAAATTAACTTCAATCAGGGGAATGACTTTTATGATAGGAAAAAAAATTAGAATTGAAAGAATTATTAATAGGAAGACTAAAAGAAGTGTTATAGCTCCTATGGATCATGGAGTATCCATTGGTCCGGTAAAAGGCATAGTTGATATGAGTAAAACAATTGATGATATCTCTCTTGGTGGAGCAAATGCTGTTTTAATGCATAAAGGTATTATTCAACAAGGACACAGGGGATACGGAAAAGATATTGGTCTTATTATCCATTTATCTGCTAGTACATCACTTTCACCAGATCCAAATAATAAAGTTCTTGTTACATCTGTTGAAAAAGCTATCCAACTTGGAGCAGATGCGGTTTCTGTTCATGTGAATATTGGTTCAAAGAATGAAGCTACTATGTTAGAAGAATTAGGTGAAACTGCTGAAAAATGTAGCCAATGGGGAATTCCATTACTTGCTATGATGTATCCACGTGGAGAAAAAGTTGTAGATGAGCATGATGTTGCAATGGTTAAACATGCAGCACGTGTTGGTTCTGAACTTGGAGTAGACATTGTTAAAACTAATTATACTGGAAATCCTGATACTTTTAAAGAAGTAGTAGATGGTGCACTTGTACCTGTTGTAATAGCAGGTGGTCCAAAAGTTGAAACTGATGAAGAACTTTTAGAAATGGTTAAAGATTCCGTAGAAGTTGGAGGGGCTGGTGTTGCATTTGGTAGGAACTTATTCCAAGCAAAAGCTCCTGGAAAAATTACTAGGGCCATATCTGAAGTTGTTCACAATGATATGGAAGTTAAAGAAGCTTTAAAAATACTTAAATAATTGCTTAAAAATAAAACCACATACAATTAAATAGATGTGAAAAATATGAAATTTGCTTGGGTAATGACTCCTCAGACTAACTGGGATGGAAAAAAAGAAATTATAACTACTGCTCTCGAATCTGGAGTTAATCATTTCGTAGATATTGGTGATAGTAGCGAAACCATTAAAAAAATCCATAAACTTGGTGATTTAAAAATAATTAACCAAAATGAAGATTCTGATATTGTTTTAGTAGGTATTAATAGTGAGGGGGATGGAACAGATAAAATTCCTGAAATAATTGAAGACTCAGCAGACCTCCACAAAGCACAATCTCTTAAAAATAAAGGAAAAAAGGTTGGAGCTTATATTGAAATAAATAGTAAAAGACATGAAGAATTAGCTGTTAAAGTTGGAAGAGTTGTTGATTACTTAATACTTGTTGGAAAAGATTGGAAAGTAATTCCTTTAGAAAATATTATAGCAGATTTACAAAAAGAAGATGTTAAGATAATAGCTGCTGCATCGGATTATGATGAGGCAAAATTAGCCCTTGAAACATTAGAAGTTGGCACTGATGGCATAATATTCCAAACTACTGACTTTTCTGAAATAAAAAAAATGGCTGAATTAATTCAAAATCTTTCCAATGAAGAATATGAATTAAAAGAACTTACTGTAACTGATGTAAGAAGTCTGGGAATTGGTGATAGGGTTTGTATTGACACTACCACAATAATGTATCCTGGAGAAGGAATGTTAATTGGTTCTTATTCTAAAGCTATGTTCTTAGTCCATAGTGAAAGTTTAGAAAGTGAATATGTTGCTTCACGCCCTTTTAGAGTTAATGCAGGTCCGGTTCAAGCATATATAAGAGTTCCAAATAATAAAACTAGGTACTTATCTGAACTTGAAACTGGAGATGAAGTTTTAGTTGTAAATGATAGTGGAAAAAGTAGAAGAGCTACTGTGGGTAGAATAAAAATAGAAAAAAGACCTTTTATTTTAATTGAAGCTGAATATGATGGTGAAAAAATAAAAACACTTTTACAGAATGCTGAAACTATCCGTATGGTAAATAATAAAAATGAGGCTATTTCTGTTTCAGATATTAAAAAAGGAGATAAGTTAAAAGCTTATATTGATTCTGGAGCTAGGCATTTTGGTATGTCTATTGAAGAAACAATTATTGAAAAATAGCATTTAATTAAGTGAAATACTTGGCATATAAAATAATTGCCTAGAATATAACTCTTAAGGAATATTGTAATGAATTCTAATGTTCGTTCATTTTTAGCTATTGATATTGATTCTAATTTAATTAATAAAATATTAGATATTCAAAATCAGCTAAAATCCAATAATATAATTTCTAATAGTGAAGATACACTTAAATATGTTAATAGGAATAATTTTCACTTTACATTAAAGTTCTTGGGGGATGTCAATAATAAAAACATTGCAGATATTGAAAAATCTGTTGATAATGTTTTAAATAGTTATTCTAAGTTTACTATTGATATTAGTGGATTTGGTGCATTTCCTAATAAAAATAAACCAAGAGTTCTTTGGATTGGTCTTGATAATAACATTAATAACTGTAGTAATAATATCATCGATAATAGTAACAATAACTCTAATAACATCAATAATCTTAATAATCATAATTACATTAATAAAGGTAGTACTAATATTAATAAACATTTTAATGATAATAGAGATAATAAAAATACACTATCTAACCTTCAAAAAGAATTAGATACTAGTTTTTCAAATATTGGATTTAAAAAGGAAAAGAACTATAAATCCCATATTACAATAGCTAGGGTCAAATATATAAATAATAAACATAGGACCCAAAACAATAATGACTTTTTAAATGAATTAAAAAATGAAATTAATATATTCAATGACATTAATATTGGTAAAATGACTGTAAGTAAAATTTACCTTAAAAAGAGTGAATTAACCCCAAGTGGACCTATTTATACTAATATAAAAACATTTGAACTTAATTAAGTAAATGGTTAAAATATAGGGATATGTAAGTTAATAAATAATTTAAATAAATTAATAAATAATATTAATTGAATAAATGATTAAACAAACTACTTAAACAAACCATTTAACTAAAATAAATAACTAGTAAAATAAGGCAATATTATGGATTTAGATTATCAAGATATTTTAAAAGATTTTAAACCTACAGAAGCTGAAAATAAAAAAGTTCGTGATTTAGCTAATAGGTTAATTGAAGCTCTTGATAACATAGCTAAAAGAGAAAATATTGATTGTAAAGCTAAATTAGTAGGTTCTGTAGCTAAAGGAACTTGGCTTTTAGGTAAAGCGGATATTGATATATTTATTCAGTTTTCTCTTGATGTTAAAATGGCGGAATTAAAAAAATATGGATTATATTTGGGTTATGAAGTTTTCAGCAAATTTAATGGCTTTGCTGAAGAACATTATGCATCACACCCTTATGTTTCAGGGGCAATTGAATGTTATGATGTAGATATTGTCCCATGTTATGATATTAAAGATGCAAAACATCTAAAATCAGCTGTTGATCGTACTATACTCCATACAAATTATATTAAAACAAATATAAAACCTTCTCAAATTAATGAAGTTCTTTTACTTAAAAAGTTCATGGAAACTGTTGGAACATATGGATCTGAATTTAAAACAGGTGGTTTTGCAGGTTATCTTTGTGAAATAATGATTTTAAAGTATGGGAATTTTGAAAACACCCTAAATGAAGTAGCTAATAAATGGAAAGAAGGCACGGTTTTAGATATTGAAAATTTTAAGACATCTTTATCTTTTAAAGACCCATTAATAGCTATTGATCCAATAGATAAAAATAGAAATGTTGCTGCATCATTAATATTAAAAAAGCTGGGTGAATTTGTGATTGCATCTAGGAATTTCTTAGAGAATCCTAAAAAAGAATATTTCTATGGCAAAAACATGGTTTCAACTATTTACACTGATTTAATAAATAATATAATGTCTAAATTCAAAGATAGGGAAACAAAAACTCTTTGTCTAAGTTTTAAAGTACCTGAATTATCTCCTGACTCACTTCACCCTCAAATAAAGAAAACTGAAAACTCATTAAGGGATAAATTAGAATGTGCTGGTTTTAATATAATTAATTCCACTTATTGGACTAATGAAAGTGATATTGGAATTATTATATTTGAAGCTGAAGACAATAAATTAGCTAAATATAAAATTCACCAAGGCCCTAAAATATGGGATAAATCTAATTCAGAACGTTTTTTAGAAAAAAATGCCAAAAATCTAATAAATACTGGTAATAATGCATATATACGCAATAGTCAATGGGTTTATAATAAAAAAAGAAGAAACAGAACTCCTGAAGAACTAATAAAATTTATTATAAGTAAAGAAAACATACACCATCTTAAAGCTGGAAAAAATATAAAAGCATCACTTTTAAACACTTACGCCTTAAATAATATTCTTGAAGTTTTAAATAATGATATTATTAGAGATTTTGAAAGATTAGATACTTTGCTAGATGAAAAATCATTAAATGAATTTATTGAAGAATTAGATTATTTTTTAAATCCCATGAAATATTTAAAATATTAAAAATAATTAGCTAAGTACTCTAAGTACTCTAAATAAACTTAATAAACTTAATACACTTAAAAAGCTAATATAATCTAAGTAAACTTAACAAACTAAGTAATTTTAGCAATCTAATTAATCTAATACAATTAACAATCTTAGTAATCTAAGTAAACTAAATAAATTAAAAAACTAATTTTTGCGTTCGTCTACAAATTTAGGGACTGCATATTTAAAAGGGTCAAAAGTTTCTGGATTTTTAACTTCCACACATTTCATACTTACTTTGGAGTGAAGAGAGCTTGGAAGTCTCAAAATACGTTTCAAATCAATTGAAACTTTAGCATCAACTTGTGCAAGATTCAAACTTGCCATTCCTGAAACCATATTTTTATATCGAATTGGTCCTATTTTACTTTTAAAAAGTCCCCATTCATCTTCATCTAAAAATTGGCGAAATTTAATAATATCTTTTAGTAGTTTTGGATTTATTCCATCAATTTCCTCAAGTCCAGTTAGTTTTTGAATATTAAGTTTTAATCTTTTTGTAAAAAGTGCTGGATATGCTACAGGGATTGAAAAATGCTCAAGATTATATGTTGAGCTTGAAGACTCTTCTTGAGAGTATGTAGAACGTGGAACTTCTGCACCCACTACATATTTAAGAACTTCTGCCCTTAAATCGCTTTCCTCTCTCATTACATTTTCATCTAATATTCTTATATGATACCCACGCCCAGAATAAATAAGATGAATATTTTTTAAACCTAAATCAGACTTTAATGTATCAATTAAATCATTAACAAGATGTAAAGCTTCACCAAGACATATCTCACAAACACCTTCACAATTACATGATCTTATAGGTAAATCTTTAGCATCAACATCAAAAACAAATTCTGATTTAACCCAATCGCCACGACGTCGTGGATTATTATAAAAAGCTACTGAAATATATGCTGCAAATGGTGAACGATAACGTAAGAACTTTCTAATAGATTCAAGCCCTTGAAAAGTTTTATATCTATCATTAGGTCCTTTGCCTTGATGGTCAAACCCAAATTCTCGTTTAGGTAACCCATCAGTTATAAATTTCGGTAAATCTTTCTCAGACCATTCTTCACGATAATACTGACGTCTTTCTTTAATTGTAGCTGGAGAAAACATAATATCACAAATAATAGCAATAATAAGGGGAATAATGGTAACAATAAAATAATAATTAATTATAGTCTATATAACTTAATAATAGGATATAAGGTTAATAATACAACTATATAAATCAATAATATAGTATATGATTAATAATACAACAACTTAATAATTATATAAAATAATAAATTAATTTTCACTTTTATTTTCACCTTTATTTTGGCTGTCTTTTTGATTTTGGGAACTTCCTTCTTTACTTAGTTGCCATCTTCTTTTGGAATAGTATGATAATGGATTTCCAATAGTTTTACACATTTTGTCACTTTTACAAAGATGACCTAAATGTAGCTTAATCTTTTCACAGCTCATTGGTGTATACCATTTAGTTTCACCTTCATTTTCAAGTTTTGGTTCACTGTGCATTCCAAAACCTAATTTAGCAACAATATTGATTTTTTCTTGAGGTTGGTCTTCAAATAGTGGGGGAACACAATTCTCTGCAGCTTCATTAATTATTGGTAATATCTCATTAAATGTAATATTTAAATCATTATCAATATCTGAAACATTAACTGTCTTATCCATGCGAAAAACAGAAGGATTAAGTCTTGCATAGGAAATAAATGAAGTTAAAAATAAAACAATAGCATCATTCCTATTTCCAGATTTTACTCCATTAATTGTTTCATTAACACAAGGTGGAAATGCATCTTTTTGAAGTTTAGCTACTCCAAAGTCACCTTCTCCATAGCCAGACCTGCCATAAAGTGTACTATATTTATCATTAAGTTCTTTAACTTCTCCTTCAATTAAATCAGCTAGCTTTTCAATTATAGGATGAATTTCAATAGTAGCTAGCTTTTCTTTTATACTTTCAATATAATTTTCAGTATTTTGGACAATAAGTTGGGTTAAAATGAGTTCCTTAACTTTGTAACCAATTAAAATATCATAAATTCTATCAGGTGATCTGTCACTAAATTTATCTTCAAATTCACCTATAAATTCTTCCTTATCAATAATTATTTCCCCATTATTTAAAACTAAATCCATAAGGGATATTTTTTTTGTTGCAATTAATGGTAAAAGTTCTGTCCATTTAATATTTTCACTAGAACTAGTTAATTGAGATAGTGTTTTATCAACAATTTCATGACGTTCAATTGGATTTAATTTTATTAAACGTTCCTCAATAAGTTTTCCTTGGGATTCAATAAATAATTTAGCTTCACGAGACTTTATATTAAATTTATAAGCTATAGCCTGAGCTAAAAGATGGTAAACAACAACATCAAACTTAGTTATACCTTCATTAAAAAGATAATTAAAATCAGTATTTTTAAATTCCCTATCATTTTTCTTTCTAAAATACCATTCAATTCTCATTAAAGCTAAATCAATGTAATTTTTAGGAATCTTAGAATCATTAGATATATTTTGATGCCATGTATGATTAACAACATCAATTAATTCTTCATTTTCCTCAAAAACCCTATCCATATTTACATTTTCACCAAGGATTTCTTTACCTTCACTAGATAATGGATTTATAAATGATAAAAATACCATAAGTATACTTTTGACTTTAACTAATAAAAAACTTATGATATAACTTATTGTATAACTTATGGTATAATTTATGATATAAGTCATGATGTATTTTATAATATAAAAATAAATAAAAATAAAATATTACTAAGTTTTAAATTTAATTTTACTCAAATAAATAAAATACATAAATAAAATATTAATAAGATGAAGTATAATACTTAAATTAATATAAACAATAGCATTAATTATAGTAACAATTCTAATATTAGTAATAATAGTAAAAGAGGTAATGTTAATAATTAATGCTAATTATAACTATATTACTAAATTTACAAAAAATAATTAAAAAAATAGTTAAAAAGGAGAAAATAAATTGAATAAAGTTTTTATAAGCTGTGCTTTACCCTATGCCAATGGACCTTGCCATTTAGGACATTTAAGATCTACTTATGTTCCTGCAGATATCTATGCACGTTATAATAGAATGAGTGGGAATAAAGTCCTATTTGTCTGTGCAAGTGATGAACATGGGACTCCAATTGCAGTTATGGCTGAGAAAGAAGGAAAAAAACCAATAGAAATAGCTAAAAGATATCATGACATGATAGCTAATGACTTAGAGTCTTGTGATATATCTTTTAACAACTTTTCACGTACTAGTGACAAAGCCCACTATGATTTAGCTCAGAACTTCTTTTTAAACTTATATAATAAAGGTTTAATTTATGAAAAAGAAATAAGCCAACTTTACTGTGAAGAATGCCAAAAATTCCTACCTGACAGATATGTAATTGGTGAATGCCCTCACTGTGGGGGAGAAGGGGCTCGTGGAGATCATTGTGAAGTTTGTGGTCGTCATCTAGAACCAACTGAGCTTAAAAATCCTAAATGTCTTAGTTGTACCCATGACCCTGTTATTAAAGAAAGTAGTCAATATTTCTTTAAACTTTCTAATTTTCAAAATGATATTGAGAATTACATAGAAAATACAGATTTACCTGCAAATGTTAAAAATTACAGTAGCCAATGGCTAAAAGAAGGATTAAAAGACTGGATACTTAGTCGTGATATGGACTGGGGAATTCCAATACCTCTTGAAAATGCAAAAGGAAAAATAATTTATGTATGGGGAGAAGCATTTTTAGGATATATTTCTTCTGCATCCCAATGGGCAAAAAAAATTAATACATCAACAAAAGAAAGTAGTGTGGATTTAAATGTGGATTCTCGTTTGAATTCAAATGAGCCTTCTAGTTTGGCTTCAAATTCAGGCTTTGATTCAGATTCAAATGTACATTGGGAAGATTACTGGGATGATAAAACTATCCATTTTATTGGAAAGGACATAATTTACCACCATGCAATATTTTGGACCTCTTTACTTGATGGTTATGGCTGTAAATTACCAACTAATATAATAGCAGGGGAATATTTGTCACTTGAAGGGCGTAAAATGTCTACTAGTCAAAATTGGGTTATTTGGGTTAAAGATTTTGTTAAAAAATATGATAGTGACCTTTTAAGATATTATTTGACAGTAAACGCTCCTTTAAATAAAGATACTGACTTTTCATGGGATGATTTCCAAAGAAGAATTAATGATGAGCTAGCAGATGTTTTAGGAAACTTTTTACACCGTAGCTTTGTATTTACTCATAAGTTTTTCGATGGTAAAATCCCAGCTTTTGATAACCCAAGCTCTGAAGATTTGGAGTTTCAAAGAAAAATAGATAATATATCTGATACAGTAGGTAGCTTAATTGAAGAATTTAAATTTAGAGAAGGATTAGTTGAGATTATTAAAATAGCTAAAGCAGGAAACAAATATTTTAATGATAAAGAACCTTGGAAAGCTGTAAAAGAAGATGAACAAGCTGCTGCAAACTGTATACATCTCTGTATTCAATTATCTAAGAAATTAGCTATTATGTTAATTCCATATATCCCTAAAAAAGCCAAATCAATTTTAGATATATTAAATTTAGATATATTAAATATTAGTGAAAATTTAAATATTACTACTAATATTACTACTAATGTTAATAATAATTGTGGGTCTTTAGTTTCTAACTCTAACTATTATCAATGGGGAGATATTAAGTTAAATAATTTAAATAATATCTCTTGGAATGAAACACAAACTCCTTTAGAAGTAGGACACGAAATTAAAAAAGCTAAGCCTTTGTTTAAAAAAATAGAAGATGAAGTAATAGCTAATGAAAAGGAATTACTTTATAAAAGCTTAGAAACCCAACCTAATCAAGATGAAAAGTCTAAAGATAAAAATAAAGATAAAAATAAAACTGATGATTCTAATAAGAATAACTGTAATATTAGTAGCTCAATTAAAAATGGTGAAAAGAGCGAAAGTGTTAAAAAGAGTGGAAATGGTGAAAATATGAAAGATATGATTGATATTGATGATTTTATGAAATTAGATATTAGAATTGGCGAAATTATAGAAGCAGTAGCTGTTGAAAAGTCTGAAAAACTTTTAAAGTTAAAAGTGAATATAGGTGAAAAAGAAATTCAAGTTGTTGCAGGAATAGCTAAAAAATATTCTCCAGAAGAGCTTTTAAATAGGCAAGTTACTGTTCTTGTTAATTTGAAGCCTGCAAAGCTATTTGGGATAAAATCAGAAGGTATGCTTTTGGCTACAGATAGTGCATCACTTTTAAAAGCTGATGACAGTAAAGTAGGGGAATCAATAGGATAAAATTATATAATGATTCATACCATCTCATATAAGTATAGGGTATATAATTATGGTAAATAGTAAATTTATTTAATTTAAATAAACTCAAAAAATCTACTCAAAAATCTTTTATTTTCATATTTTAAATCTTGCATAAAACATGGAAAATATTGGTTTAAGACCTCACGGTGAGTTAATGGACGAAACAATACTAATTAGTAAAGCTGAAAATTATTTAAAGGATATTCAGGAAAGAAACCTGTTTCTAAATGATGTAACCAATTTAGATAATTTTATAATGATCTATACTAGTTTAGACAATAATTTAAATAATCTTCAAGAAATGAAATATGAAATGGAATCAAAGGGATATAGTGTACCTTATCGTTCATTAAGTAAGTATGGTGTTGGAAGTGGGGAAGTAGTTCTTGAAGAAGTAGGGGAATTCAATAGACACACACAGCATTTTAGAACAAAGGCATCTGCTAAAAAAAATATATTAGACCGTGTTAAATCTGCAATTAGTGCTCACAAACTAGCTATTGGGCAATTAAATGAATATGCAATAATAAAATGTGATAAATGCTCAAAAACATACATTCCTAGTGAATTTTTAGAAAATGGTCTAAAATGTTGTAGTGAATATGACATAGAAAATAAAAATAATAGTAGTGATAATAAAAGTCTAAGTTCATCTAATATTGATTTTAAAATTGAAATAAACCCTCAAGGGGCATGTAGGATTGGTATATTGCAATATATTCCGCTATCTGGAAATTATATGGTCTTAATGTCATATTTATCTAATACTGGTAGGAATGCATTTAAAAAAGTTTTAAATATCTTAAAACAAGAAAAAAAAGGTTCTGTAAAAACTGTATCAGTTATTATTAAATTTAAACAAAAAGGAAGATGGATTAGGAAAAAGGTCAATTTAGAAACTGAATATATTAATAACTATGAAGAAGAAATTAGAACCGAATATGGAAGTGATGTTAGAATTGAATTAATACAATTTAATAGATCTAAACCATCAATAATAAATGATAAGCAAACTAGAACTGTTTTAGCTTTAGGGTATGCTCATTTAGCTGAAGATATAAAAATCCAAACTAAAGATAACATATTAAGTGAAAATTTAAGTAATTTAGAACAACTAAAATTATATGATGAGCTATTATTAAAAAAGAACCTGACTTCTAGTGAAACTAAGTATGGTGATGAAGATTTAGAAGATTGGAGAGAAATTCAATTTATTAATAGCTTAAAAGACTTAGGATTAATGGATAAACGAGAAAATCTTAATAAAAACTTAAATGAAGATTTAAAAAGGCGTAAAAAAATAGAAAAAGATATATTTGAAAATATAGCTCCTTCATTAATAATATGGGATTTATTTAAGTATTATTTAACTAGTTCACATGATAAAAGAATTAATAGGCATAGTGGTCCTTATCCTCATATTCGAATGGAAATAGATATCAAACAAACTAAAATATTTAAAATGCCTAGAAAAGATGTTGTTAAAATTTTAAATAAAGCTGAAAGTGAAAGCATAATATATTTCTCTAATATGGATCAAATAATAAAAGAAAAATTTGCTTTTGAAAAGAAAATAAAAGGACTTAATTTAAAAATTAATTATTCTGCACTAGGGGCGGCCATATCCTACTTAAATTCAAAAATAGATATCAAAAATTGTTCAAATGCTTTTTCAGTTAGTATTGAAGATACTAAAAAAGAAATAAAAAATATTACTATTCTAAATGAAAATAAAAGTAAAAAATCAGGCCTATTTTTAGACCTGGTTAAAAATAAATAAAAAAACTACATGTATATTACTATTACTAATAGGATTAGTACATTTAGATTCTAATAAAAACGTATAATTAGTTTTATTTAAATCAATTTTGTTTGTGTGTATTAAAATGTATAATTAGTTTTATTTAAATCAATTTTGTTTGTGTGTATTAAAATGTCTAAAAAAGTTCATATTAATAAAAAGTTATCTTCTAAAAAGATATTGGAACTTTTAAATGACAATGAAGATTTAGAAGAAATAACTTGTCCCAAAAGTATATATTGCAAAATTTCACCTAAATATATTGAGGCATTATCAGAATTAAATATATTGGTTATTGAAGGACGTAAAAAAACAAAATCAAAATATAGTGAAGAAGTAGCAGATAAAATAATAACACTAATTAAAAATGGGAAAAAACCTAAACAATTATTTCAAGAAACAAAAATACCTAAATCTGCAATATACAATATAATACGACAATATAACAAAAATAACCCCACAGCACCAATAAAATTAAAACAAGGATATCAAAAAAAATATACAGAACAAGAAACAAAAAAAGTAATAGAAATGTATGAATCAGGATTTAAAGCTAAAGAAATATCTGAAAAATTGAATATTCCAATTAGAACTATATATAGATATATAAAAAAGGAAAGGAATAATATATTAAAAAATAGAAAATAACTAATAATATCAAAATATAGAATTAAAAAAATTAGATAAAGCGGAGATATTATGTTTAATTTAAATCTAGACAGTCTTTTATTACTTATTTCAGCAGTTTGTGGAATATTATCATTTGTACTAACTTATTTTACAATGCCTAAATTAATTAAAAGGCTAAAAAAAGCAGATATTGTGGGAAAAGACATTCATAAACTATCTAAACCAATTGTTGCTGAAATGGGAGGAATTGGGATATTATTTGGTTTCACAATTGGAATATTTGCTGGAATTTATCTTTATCCATTATTAACACTTCAGTTAGTATTGAGTCTAGTTGTAATATTATTAGTTGGGATAATTGGAATGGTTGATGATTTAATTGCACTTAAATCAAAAGAAAAGCTTATTTTATTGTTTTTAGCAGGTTTACCCTTAATATGGATTGCTCCACCTAATGTAAGTTTAATTTACTTAATATTTATTCCAATAGCTGTTTCAATAACTTCTAATTTAACAAATATGTTAGCGGGGTTAAATGGAATTGAATCGGGACTTGGTACAATAGCTATGGTATCCTTAACAATTTCATGTATTGTTTTAGGAAAATATGATGTAGCTATTATAAGTATGAGTATGTTAGGTGCGTTAATTGCATTTTTTATTTATAATAAACACCCTTCTAAGGTTTTTCCAGGAGATACAGGCACATTAATTATTGGAGCCACAATAGCTACTGTTGCATTTATTGGAAGGCTAAAACTAATTGCATTTATTATATTAATACCAAATATTATTGATGCTGCTCTTAAATTTTATAGTGCAGGGATTATGAATAGAAATGATCATAAACCAACACAAGTAGCAGAAGATAATACATTAATAGCTCCAGAAGGATTTAAATCGCTTATAAGACTAGTTTTAAAAAATCCAAAATCTGAAAAACAGGCAGTTATGGTTATATGGGGAATTGGAATTATTTTTGGATTTTTAGGAATATTAATAGCATTATTAATGCCAAGTACACTTGAAAACCAGACATTAATTCAATTTACACAAATTAAAGAAAGTTTTGTTTATTATTTCTTTACTTAGTATATGGGTGCTATTTATCTTGGAGTTATTTATCTTACATAACTTCTTAATTATTAAATCCATCCTACACCAGCAGTTGTAAAAACATATCTTTTTGAGAAAGAAGGGTTGTAAAGTGTACTCCCACTATTTTCTTCAGGAAATGAGTCAGCTATACCTTTTCTAACATATAAATTAACTCTATCTGAAATAGAATTCCTATCACTTGTTGTTTTAATATCATTAGATGATAAGTATACTTTGAATTGAATTCTATATTTTTTATAAGTACTATGATATCCTAAATCATTTTTAACAATTTTAACCAATCTAATTGAGTTAGGAGTAGTTAAATTAGATTTACTTGATTCATAATCTTCATATGCTTTTTTCTGAAAAATCCCAGTACCATCTATAGTGATAGCATTTAAAACCCCAGCTCTAGCACTTGACATTGCAATATTTAGTTCATTTTCATTGTTAAAAGTTATGGCTATTGTAAAAACTAAAACAAATAAAAAACCTACTATAAATATCATTTCCATAGATAATTGCCCTCGATTATTATAAATATTAGCATGATTATTATCCTTATTTTTATTATTACTATTAATAGTGCTATTTCTATTCTTATTCCTATTCTTATTGCCTTTATTTTTATTATTATTTTTATTATTACTTTTTTTATTATATTTATTTTCATTATTTTCATAATTATTTTTAGTATCCTTATTTTTATTATTACTATTCTCATTGCAGCTGTTTTTATTATCCTTAATATTTTTATAATTACATTTATCCATAAATTCACCTGAATTATATATTAATTAAGTATTAACTTTAGATATAGCTATTCCAGTTAAATTATTTTGGTTTAAAACTTTTTTTATAGAATATTTTTCACCTGAAACCAGTTTTATTTCAGTAGCAGACATGTTATTAAAATTTACAATATTAATGGGGTTTATGAAAGACTTACCTTTTTTTCCATCTATTTCAACAGCTATTTGTGTAGAATTAACAATAATAACAAAGCTATTTCCTGAAATAGTATTGGGAATTGCTATTTCTTGAGAATATCCTAATTTACCCGAGTTGACTTGGTTAATTGTGACTGAAACCATTTCAATTATATTTCTAGAATAAGAATTTTCTTCAAATTCATTAAATGGCTCAATGATAGTACTAACTAGCATAAAAAGACCTATTCCTACTGTTAAAGACAAAACTATGTAAAACAAAAAATCTATTGCAATTTGACCTTTTAAATCCATATAATTGATTATAAACTCATTATAAATAAATTTTATTGTCATCACAGGATAATATAGTTACGAAAGCACATTTGATATATAAACTTTGTGTTAAATTATAATCTAAAAGCAATATTACAATTATATAATTAAAAAATAATTAAGAATTATTTAATAAATGGTTTAGAAATAAAAGACATCTCAAAAATAAAATACAAATAATAAAAACTTTGTAAAAAATTTTAATGCAAATGTAAATTAGATTAATTTAAAAAATAGTTATAACCATAATAAATAGAAATTATAAATATTATAAATATAAAAAATACTTAATATTAGTTAGTACTAATTAGTAATATATAAATTTATAATAATATACAAACTATATTACACACTATATAATTAGAGGGAAAAAATGAAAATTTTCATACTTAGTTCAGGAGAATATGGTTCTAAAATAGTTAATGGGCTAGCAACCTATGGGCTAGCTTCAAATATTGTAGGAATTCATGAATTTCCAAAACCAGAGGATTTACCAGAATTTATAGGCGATATTAGCGAATTTGTACCTGAAAATATTGTTGAAGCTGATTTAATATTAGCTGTTGGGCTTCACGGGGATGTTAATATGGTTGTAGGGGAAGTTGCTAAACTAGCTAATGCTAAATCTGTCATAATTCCCATATATCATGGGGAACAAATACCATTAGGTCTTCAAAGAGAAATTGAAAATATAGTTGGCGAAAATGTGAATATTGTTTTTCCAAGACCTTTTTGTTCATTAACTCCTAATGGGGATGAATTTATTGATAAATTCTGTGAAAAATTTGGAAAACCTGAATTTAAAATAGAATTTGGAGATACAATTGAAAAAATAGAGGTTATCCGCGGAACTCCTTGTGGAGCTAGTTGGTATATCGCTGAAAACCTTTTGGGAGTATCTACTGAAAAAGCAGAGTTTGAGGCTGGAAATAAACTCCATAATTTTCCTTGTTCGGGGTCTATGGTTAAAGATAATGTAACTGGGGATACAATGCTTCATTTGGCAGGTTATAAAACTAAAGAAGCTATTAAACGAGAATTAGGATTTGCTACACAGTCTGCTTTAGTTGACTATGATACTTGTGAAGGTGGGGATGAATGTGAGTATTTATGTATTGATATTTGCCCTAATGTGATAGCAGGGGATAATACAATTTATATAGGGGATAATAAAAAAGCTATCATTGATCCAGCTACTTGTGGTTGCTGTGAAATCTGCATAAAAGAATGCCCATATGGTGCAATTGAATTATATAATGAAAAAATTAATATTAAGAAATAAAATATTATTATTATTATTTATATTTAAATTATACTTAACTAACCTAACTACTATTAAGAAATAAAATAGTATTATTTATATTTAACTAAATTAATTAATATTAATAAAAGAATTTTTATAATTATTATAATCTATAATTAGTATAATTCTAACTATAGCTTAAATTAGAAATAGCTATTATTAAAATTAAAATAATTAAAACTAACTGTGATATAATGAATGGTAAAGTCATTTTTATAGGAGGGGGTCCTGGAGACCCTGAACTTTTAACAATACGTGGATATAAAGAAATCAAAAATGCAGATATAATCATATATGCAGGTTCACTAGTTAATAAAGAAATATTAAAATATGCAAAAGAAGATGCTGAAATCCATAATAGTGCTTCTTTAGATTTAAACGAAATAATAACACTAATGAAAGAAGGATTGGATTCTAATAAAAAAGTAGTGAGAGTACATACAGGTGATCCTTCAATATATGGGGCAATAGCTGAACAATTTAGAGAACTTGAAAAAAATAAAATAGAATATGAAGTAGTTCCAGGAGTCAGCTCTGTTTTTGCATCGGCAGCTGCACTTAAAAAAGAATTAACAATACCAGAAGTATCACAAACTGTTATAATAACACGCCCTGAAGGGAGAACTCCTAAACCATCAAAAGAAAGCTTAGCTAATTTAGCAAAAGCAGAAGCTACAATGTGTATATTTTTAGGAATACAGATGATTGATGAAGTAGTCAATGATTTATTAGAACATTATCCCCTTAAAACACCTGTTGCAATTGTAAAAAAAGCATCTTGGAAAGATCAGATGATAATTGAAGGAACATTAGAAAATATAGCTGAAAAAGTAAAAGAAGCAAATATAACCAAAACAGCTATGATTATTGTAGGGAACGCATTAAATCCCGGTAATTTCAAAGCATCTAAACTATATGATGCTGATTTTAAACATGAATATAGATAAAAATCTTAAAAAATATAAAAATATTAACATGTCCCTTATGTCTTAATTAAATAATATATTTTCAAGAATATCTGTTCTAATCGAAGTAGGAATAGCTTTATCACACCAATGATTACATCCAACATGATTTAAAATAACACATTGGGGAGGAATTCCTAAAGAATCAGCTTTCCAACCTCCTGAAACTAAATTTAAAACACATGCTATCCCAACAATAGCTAAATTATTCCTATCTTTATTATTAATTTTAGAAAATGCTGTTGATTCATGAGATACTATATAAACTTCCAAATCATCATATTTTAAAGTTAATTTAGCTACAGGACAATCATTATTACATTTTACACATACTAAACCTAATCTTTCATCAACTGCTTTACATTTTTTATCTTTTGGAATTGATATACATATAGGAACAAGAATTGCTTTTCTTTTTCTTTCTTTGAACTCTTCTTTATATATTCGATTCATAATTTCGGCTCCAACCATGTTTAAATGATATTCAACTTGGTTTTTACTGCAAAATATAATATCTTCCCTATTAATATAATCAGTAGCACAGTTATTTATAAATGAACTTATATTAGACGTATATTGACCTAACTCTACATTAGAATACTCTTCAAACCATTTAGCAAATTCAATTATGTATTTAATATGATATGAAAAATCTTTATTTTTAAAAAATTTGCTTTTAAAAAAATCAAACCAAATATTTAAATGTTTTAATTCTTGTGAATACTCACCAGTAGCTTCTAAATATTTAAATAAACATTCTAAATTTTCTAAATTAAATTTTATCTCTATTTCTAAAGTATCAGTATTTTCTAATAGAAACATAGTAGCTAAATATCCTTTAAGATTATCAATATCCTCTTTCAATTCAGGAATTTTATCTCTAAATTTTGATATTTCAGACAGCACTTTTTGAGGTCGTTCATCTAATTTTAAAGCTCTTTGGATATAATTATTCCATAAAACACCCATAATTAATGCTTCTAAAATAGCTTCTTCTTTTTTTATTTCTTTATTATAATATTTTCTATTAAATATTTGATATTCATTTACTATGTGAGATATATAGATATCTGGCTCATTTAAAAATTTATTTGTAATTATTACTATTTTTTCATAATAATCATCATTTTTTGATTTTAAATTATATGTTATTGCTTCCATAATTATTACCATTTTAGTATAATTTTATAATTTTAATCTTCAAATATATTTTATATTTAATCTTTTAAAAATCTTTTAATTTTATATTTTCTAATATAAATTCCGTATGTTGATTCATATCTTTAAAAATGATTTCTAATGATTTTTCATCATCATCTGGAGTTTTTAATACAAAATTTTCAATAAGAAGATATATAGCATAAGCAAAATATTCTTTAGCTATTCTTTCGGGGTCAATAGATTTTATTAATTTCTTTTCTATCATTATTGAAAAAACATCACTCCAGAAACTAATTGGACCTTCAATTAATTTTTTTAAAAAGAATTCTTTAATTCGCGGATTATGATACATTTCAATAAGTACTAACCTCCATATTTTTATTATTTCAGGATTTTTCATTTTTTCTTCAAATATATCAGATCCTATTTTATAAAATAGTTTAGGATTTTCTTCAATAAGTGTATTGATTTGATTTTCAGGAATTGATTCACTTTCCATTTCACATATAAAATAATCAAGTATACTATCTAAAATAGATTCTTTGCTAGGATAATGATTGTAAATAGAACTTTCTTTAATACCTACATGATTAGCTATTTCTCTAACGGTTACTGTATTAAATCCTTTCTCTGAAAATAATTTTATTGAAGCTGAAAATATTTTTTCTTTTGTTGTTTTTTCTTTCATAAAATCACTTTAACTAACACTTGTTAGTATTTAGAGTTTTGTTTT
>JBOFHT010000058.1:0-12215 GCA_051649785.1 Methanobacteriaceae archaeon | reverse complement strand
GTATTGCTTCCCATGGAACATAAGTAGTTACAATAGTAGTAATAAATGGATTAATATATTCACCAAATATTTGAGATTCTAACAAATCTACAAGTTCTCCTGCACCTAAAACACCTACAAATTGATATAATCCAAAATAAAGGATAACAAATAAAATTAATAAACCTGAAACTGGTTTTATCATTAATCTACTTAATTTTTCGCTAATAGAAATATTTTCTATTACTTTATTTGATTTAATATTAGTATAATCATTTTTAAGTTCTTCACCATATTTTGAAAGTCTGAGCTTAGTTAAGTATTTAATAGGATTATCAAACTTATTTCGTGCTTCTTTGACTAATTTATCTATATTTTCATAAGAATTAATTTTATAGTTATTTTCTTTTTCTTTAACAATTCCTTTAATATCATCATCATTTTCAAGTAATAATATAGCTATAGCTCTTTTACTCATATGATAATCTGATTTTAATAAATATTCTACATTATTTATTGCAGATTCCATAGCTTGGCCATAATTAACAGATATTTTATCTTCAGAAGAATGTTTAGAAGAAGATATAATTTTATTTTTAATAGATGGATAATCAGTTATAGTATTTTTTAAGTCATCTATCCCCTTATTTTTTATAGCTGTAGTTAAAATAACAGGAATACCTAACTTCTTGATTAAACCATCTTTATTGATAGTTCCTCCGATTTTTTCTAGTTCATCTATCATATTAAGTACTAAAATAACTTTTTTTCCAGCATCAATTAGCTGTAATGTTAGCCCAATTGATCTATCAATGTTTTTAGCATCAATAACGTGAATCATTAAATCATAATCATTACTTAAAATTAAAAGTTTAGATATTCTCTCTTCTTCAGTAATAGTATTTAAATCATACATTCCTGGAGGATCAACAAGATTTATAGACTTATTATTATGATTAAACTTTCCTTTATCAATGTCAACTGTAGTTCCTGGATAATTTGCTACTGTTGCAGTTAATCCAGTTAATTTATTGAAGATTAAACTTTTTCCAACATTAGGACTTCCAACAAGAAGTGCACTCTGTATTTCTTTTTTATCTAAATCAGTGTTTTTATTAATATTTACACCTCTACTATTTTTTACTGTTTTTAAGTTGTATATTAATGATTAGAATTTAAATCAATAGTATATAACTAAAATAATAAATCAAAATTATTTTAACTAAATGTTTCAACTAAATGTTTTAATTAAAATATTTTGATATTACAAATATTATCCATATGAATATTATATTTATTAATGATAATTTAGGTGTGCCTAAATTTCACATAGTAAGTAGTTGTTTCTAATTATATATAAATGTTACTATTTTTTAGGCATGCCTAAAAATTTATATTTTTGTAAAAATTAATAGTAAAATTAGAGATACAAACACATCAAACAATGTTATAAATAGAAAAAATTCTGTAAGATCACCTACAAAGAATACCCCAACTCTTCACATCTACTAAACTACCACAGCGAAGATTCACCCTGATCAAGATTATTTTGACATCAAACTTTTTAGAAAAAACCATAGAAAATCTCTGATTTTCTGGATACAGAAAAAATCTTCGATTTTTTTCAGTGTTTAATCAAACAATGGGACAGAATACCAAAAATAATAAAAATAATAAAAATAAAACTCAATAAACTATCCTACCGATACATAACTTTTATTGCAACCTTTGCAATAGCTCGGAAATACCATTTATCTAATTCTTTATCAACATTTTCCAGTTCATCCATGATAGCTATGTCTTGAGGGCATTTTTTTTCACAAACACCACATTTAGTACAATTTCTTGCTCCAGAATTATGATTCAAGTCCTCAAATAAGTACATCATTGTACCTTGTATCTTTCCAATTAGAGAGTCAAAAATCATTTTATCATTGTAAGCTGAAAAACACTTAGGGATATTTACATTCTTAGGACATGGAAGACAATAACCACAACTAGTACAATTTACCTTAATTTTCCTATGAATTATCTCTTTTACAGCCCCTAACATATTTTTTTCATCATCACTGAGACTATTTGGACTACAATTTGAGAAAATATTTATGTTTTCTTCTATATCTTCTTCTCTATTCATTCCAGATAAAACTACATTAATATTAGGATTATCACCAAGCCATCTAAAAGCCCATTCCGCTGCTGTTATTTTGGGAGTGAAATTATTGATTAATTCATTAGCTTCTTTAGGCAATTTATTTGCTAACATTCCTCCTCTTAAAGGCTCCATTGCTATAATTCCAATGCCTCTTGATGCCGCATATTCTAAACCCTTTGTTCCTGCTTGATAACCCTCATCTATGAAATTATATTGTATCATACAAAAATCCCAGTCATAGCTATCAATAATTTCTTTGAAACTAACTATATTTCCATGAAATGAGAATCCAATATTAATAATTCTTCCTTTCTCTTTTTCAGTTTTAATAAAATCTAGAACACAAACTGATTTTAAAAATTCCCACTCAGCATAAGTAGAAAGATTATGGAAAAGATAATAATCAATATAGTCAGTTTGGAGTCTCTCTAATTGTTTTTCAAATATTTCATTTAAATCTTGACTTTTTTTAATAGAAAGTATTGGCATTTTTGTAGCTATTTTAACTCTTTCTCGGTATCCATCTTTTAAAATGTTTCCTAGGACTTTTTCACTTCCAGGGTAAATATAAGCTGTATCAAAATAGTTAACTCCATTTTCAATAGCTGAGATAACCTGTTTTCTTGCTCTTTTCTCATCAATCATTCCTCCTCTTCTAGGAAATCTCATACAGCCATAGCCTAATAAGGAGAGTTCATCTCCTGTTTTCTCCATTTTCCTATACATCATTTTAAAAACCTCAGTTATGATTACATTATTAGTAAAAATATTTATTCTTTTAAGAATTCAAGCATTTTTTCCTTGTTCTCATCTAATGCAACATCAATTAATTGATTTATATATTCATTTGCTGATAAATTATTTAATTTTGCTAATAGTTCTAATTTAGTTTTTTTGTCTTTATCCATTCTAACATTAATAACTTTTCTAATCATAGTTTTACCTACTAAGTTTGTGATATGATAATATTTACTATAATTATAGGATATTATATTTTTTGCATTAAAATACTTTTGCATTTCTGCACATAAAAATAATTTATTTATAGCTACATTGAATTAATTCATATTTGGTTAAAAAATGAGAAAGTTCATAAAAAAGAAACAAGTTTAGACTTAATACCCCTTAAGAAGGTCATGGCTAGGAAAAACCCCAGCACCAAATAGCACCAAAACAAACAATACATCTCTAACCACTCAAAGTAATAATCCTAAAAAGAAAAAACATGAAATTAGTCTTTTAACCACAGCTCAAAAATAAAAAGATAAAAATAAAAAAAGAAATAAAAAAAGAGAAATGGAAAAGAAAAATAAAAAGAAGAAAAGGAATTTAGTCTTCTAAAGTAGAAATATCACCTAAATCTTTGCCTTCTTCTTGAGCACGTAAAATACGCCTCATAATTTTACCACTACGAGTTTTAGGGAGCTTATCAACTTCAACTATTTCACCTAAAACAGCTACTGGACCTAAATGATAACGCACATGACGTATAAGCTCTTGACGTAATGTATTTAAATCACCTTCCTTAAATGGTAAATCAAGACTATAATCTTTATTTAGTATTAAAAATGCCTTAATAAGCTGACCTTTAACTGGATCTTCTTTACCAATAACAGCTGCTTCATTAACAGAAGGATGTGAAGTAAATGCAGATTCTACTTCACTTGAACCTACCCTATGACCTGCTATTTTCAATACATCATCACTACGTCCTTGGATCCAGATATATCCATCTTCGTCCATAGTAGCCATATCCCCTGCTCGGTAATAACCATTAGGGCATTCTTTCCAATAAACATCAACAAATCTTTTATCATCTTTATAGAGACCCCTAAACATAGCAGGCCATGGTTTAGTAATAGCTAAATAACCTTTTTTACCTTTAGGAAGTTCATTACCTTTTCCATCAACAATTGCAATATGAACTCCTGGAAGTGGTTTAGTAGCAGAACCTGGTTTTAAAGGACTTATTGGCATAGGAGCTACCATAAACATTCCTGTTTCAGTTTGCCACCATGTATCCATAATTGGAGCTTTTGAACCACCGATTTCTTCATAAAACCATTTCCAAGCTTCGTAGTTAATTGGTTCACCTACACTACCTAATACTTTTAAGGAACTAAGGTCATAAACACTTGCACAACGTTTACCAAATCTCATTAAGTGACGAATAGCTGTTGGAGCAGTATAAAACTTAGATACCCCATATGTCTCAATGAGTTTCCACCAAATTCCAGGATCAGGATAATCTGGAGCCCCTTCATAAATTAAAGTAGTTGAACCCAGAAGTAATGGAGCATAAACTGTGTAACTGTGACCTGTAATCCATCCAGCATCCCCTGTAGACCACCATAAGTCATCATCATGAATATCAAAGACATTTCTAAGAGTAGTAGCTACACCAACCATGTACCCTCCAGTAGTATGAATAACTCCTTTAGGTTTTCCTGTACTTCCAGAAGTATGAAGTATAAATGATGGATCTTCACTATCAAGAACTTCACACTCACAAATACCGGGCTCACCTTTAACAAGGCGATCATAGAAAATTTCATTACTTCTTAAGTCTGCAATATCATTATAACGACCAGTATGATTTACAAGAATTACAGTTTGAATTGAAGGACATTGAAGCATTGCTTGATCAACAACTTGTTTTAAATTAATGATTTTGCCTCTCCTATATGTTCCATCAGCAGTTACAAGAATTTTAGCATTAACTTGGTTAATTCTATCAACAAAACCACCGACACTAAGTCCTGAGTAAATTACACTATGAATAGCCCCTATTTTAGTACAAGCTAACATAGTAAAAATAAGTTCTGGGCACATTGGAAGATAAGTTGAAACAACATCTCCTTTTTTAATACCTAGATTCTTAAGTGCATTAGCCATTTTATTGACTTCACGATATAATTCGTAGTAAGTTATTTTACGCTCATCACCACGTTCATTTGTATAAAGTACAGCTATTTTATTACGTTTTTCTGTTTTTATCCAACGATCAACAGCATTATATGTTAAATTAATCTTACCATTGACAAACCATTTATAGAAAGGTTTATTAGAATCATCAAGAACTTTGTCCCATTTTTCAAACCATTCAAATTGTTCTGCTTCATTAGCCCAGTATTCTTCAATATCCTGCCCTTTATCAATTTCGCTATTCCAATTTTTAATATTAGATGAATTAGCTACATCTTCATTAGGGTAGAATATTTTGGGGTCATTTTCAGCAGTTTTTTCATTTGTCATTTTATCACTCCAAAAATTAAATTAAAAGCAAGTTTTTTTAATAAAAAGTTTTTTAATAATATTTTAAAAAAGAAATTTGTATTTATATACACACTAGTAATTATGTAAGTGAAAATATATATAATTTACTATGATTAATCATGATAGATTATAAATCTTTAGTTTAAAAAATTAATTCAAGAAATTAATTATTATGTATGATAATAATGGTAATAATACTATAAACACAATCAGAAAAATGGAAAATAAAAATGAAAATTAAAAAATAATTTTTTAGGAAAAATAGCTAATGAATAGTAGATAATGAATAGTGGCTAATAAATAGTGGTTAATAAATAGTTGTTAATGAATAATAAATAGTAAATAAAGAATAGTAATAAAAAAAATTAAATCTTTAATCTTAAATTAAACTAAATAAGTTAGCTATTCCCCACCTAAATATTGCAATTCCATTAGCTCCTCCATTTAAAGCAGATAAAACATCCAATTTTAGCTCATCGGCTGTTAACCTGTTTGTGTTATTATCACTTACATAACTTTGCAAACCAACCCAAACTTGAGCCCCTCCAGAATTTTTAACAATATACTCCGTAGTTGATTGAATCCAAGTAGTTCCAGCATTATAATTACCTTTGTAAATCATTGGGCAAAGAACATCTAAATATTTACCTAATTGAGTATAATTCTGCCCATAATAATAATCATTAACTGATTTTTCAGGCATTAGTGCTGCTGAAAGAATTATTTTAGAATTTGCACTACGTGTAGATAATGCTAATTGTTTAACAAATTCAGTGATTGCATCTCCACCATTTCCGCCAGAATACTTAAAATCAGATGCCCTACTCCCATTTACTCCAGAATATCTTAAATAATCTAAATGAATACCTGCTACATTAGGGATAGTTGCATAATTCTTTGCTTTTAAAATTATCTCATTAAAATATAGTTGATTAAGGTTACCTGTTTTTGTATCAATTGGATTAATCCAAGATTTAGAGCTAGTATTATAAAAACAATTAATCCATATATGAATTTTAACATTATTTTTACTTGCATTTAAAAGCCAACTAGTAATATAGCTATCACTATAATCTTTAAACATTCCTTCATGAACAAAAATATTCTTAATTCCATAATCTGAAAGATTTTTAAAGTTTACATTCTTTACATCCCCAGAATGAAGCCATACAGCATTACCGGAAATATTATATTTAGATATGTTTAGAGTGCTAGGTGTACTAGTATTAATAATAGTAGGAGTATAGATAGGCAAATACCGATTCATATTATGGGTAATTTTAACATTAATATATGCAGAGTTAGGTAATTTATTATAACTAGCAACATAAGCTCCTATACGTGAATATGCATACAATAAAGTCTGATACTTCATTTTTCCAATAGAAGTAGAAGCATAATTTGGAATTTGTTTATTTTTAATAATAAAATTAGCAACATTATTAGCTACTTTGTAATAATTAGCTTTCTTAAAGTAACCTTTAATATTAACTCCAGTAGCTTTTGAAGGGTTTTTAATAGTATATTTAATAGTTACATCAATTTTACTACCTTTATATTTATAAGTAGTAGCTTTAGTAACTAAATACAAAAATTCGCCCATTGAAAACTTGTAATTATCCATTGTAACATAATTAGGAGCCTTTCCATATTTATTCATATAATTTTTTACATAGTTAGAACCTACAAAAATAGTTTTCTGAGAAAGCTTAGTTGGTTTAGTTACAGTTTTAGCAGCCGAGCTAGTAATAGAAGCATTAGTAATAGTAGGGGTATTAGTAGTAGTAGTAGTTACTGTAGTAGTATTATTAGCAACATTTGAAACATCTGCAGCAAATGCAGAGCTAAGACCCATAAACAGGACTCCAACAAATAAAGCAATTAAAAGATATTTGTATTTCATAATAAAACCTATTGTATTAATTATTACACAATTAAAGATTAATGGTAAATATAAATGTTAAATATAAATATAAAATTTACTATTGTTTACTATTTTAAAATTAAGTTATTAATGATATATTATGTTATGTCTACCTAATATAGTTATCTATTTATTATAAACCTGTCAATTTAAGGATTTTTTAAAGTAAATTTTTATAAAAATTCAAAAAATTATTCAGAATCTTTAGGGTAATTTATTAAAAGAAAAAGTAAGCATTAAAAGAAAATATATAAAGGTTTTGTATGTAATGCAAAAATTGGAAATATTAGAAAAATCGAGAAAGATTATGAATAAAAAAATAAAAAAGAAGAGAAAAAATAAAAAAATTTTAATTTTAAGTTTAAATTTTAAGTTTTAGCTATATAATCATACTAAATATTAATAATGCTAAATATCCTAATATGAATTATTTGTTGCATTTCATAATCTAATCCTTATTCATCATCATCTTTTTTGTTTTCTATTGAATCCAATAAAAAGACAGGAGAATATAGCAAAGATTAAAGCAACAAAAGGAACACCAGTAGACGCCATGGCAACACCCACTTTATTACCAGTACCATTTGGATTAACTGGAGGATTCGGTGGAGTTGGGGGATTTGGCGGAGTAGGTGGAACAGGAGGATTCGGTGGAGTTGGAGGATTAATAACCTTAAGAACAAATTCATTAATTACTGTACTTATATTATCTGCAACAACAGAAACCTTAATACTATAATTACCATCCTTAATAAAGCTACCAGTGAAAGTAAAAGATAAATTCTCACCAGGTATCATATTACTAATAAACCAAGTTAAAGAATTAGTACTAGGATCATAAACAGCACCTGTAGGAATTTTATCCAATACAAAATTGCTAGGCAAAGCAACAGTAACAGTTATATTACTAGCATTTGTATTACCGGTGCAATTAACAGTAACAGTACCTGTAACAGTCTCATTAACAGCAACAGTCTCATTATCAAAACTAATAGAAGAACTTATATTAGCAAAACCTATTAAGGTACCATTACGAATAACAGACTCATAATCACCTACACCATAATAATCACCAGACACAACATTAGAACCTAATAAAAGGCTACCACCACTAGTTTCAAAATTTACAGAAGCTATACCTTCAATAGAAGTCATATTAGCAATAAAAATATCATTGACAAAGAAGGAAATATTTTGACCAGTGACATTATTACCCATATCATCAGTTAAAGTAGCAAACAAAGTTATTGTACCATTAGGAGTCCATGTTTCATTATTGATATAGGTTAGGTTTAAAACACCAATAGAACCATTATTAAATATTTGAGCTCCAATGATAGTAGCTGAGGATCCAGTAATAGTATTAGCAATTAAAGTCATATTACCTTGATTAAAGATAACACCGCCATAAGCAGCACTACCACCAGTAAATCTGTTATTTGTCAAATTCATAAGTTCTAAGTTATAGATAGAACCTCCAAGATTACCTGCACTACTATTAGTAAAATTAGAATCAGTAACACTAGCAGAACAATTAGTAGAATTATCATAAATAGCACCACCATCAAAAACAGCACTACTATTAACAAAGCTAGAACTAGATACATTCAAACTACTATTAAATCCATTATTATAAACAGCACCACCAACATTAGCAGAACTATTAATAAAACTAGAACCAGTAATATTCACAGTAGAATTAGTAGAATTATCAAAAATAGCACCACCAACATTAGCAGAACTATTAGTAAAATTAGAGCCACTAATAGTTAAGTTACTATTATTACCATTATTACGAATAGCACCACCATAAGCAACAGCACTACTATTAATAAAACTAGAACCAGTAATATTCACAGTAGAATTAGTAGAGCTATCAAAAATAGCACCACCACCCAAAATAGAATTATTAGATGCAGCACTACTATTAATAAAGTTACAGTTAATAACTGTTAAATTACTAGCAGTACCAGTATTACGAATAGCACTACCCCCACTAGAAGCAGAGCTATTAGTAAAATTAGAACCAGTAATATTCACACGAGAACTAGTAGAAACATCATAAACAGCACCACCATAAGCAGCAGAACTATTAATAAAATTACTAAAACTAACAGACAAATTACTAGCAGTACCAGAATTATAAATAACACCACCCGTACTAGTAGCAGAATTATTAATAAAGTTACTAAAACTAACAGACAAATTACTAGCAGTACCAGAATTATAAATAACACCACCTACACTAGTAGCAGAATTATTAGTAAAATTAGAACCAGTAACATTCACACGAGAACTAGTAGAAATATCATAAATAACACCACCACTACCACCAATAATAATAACATCAGTAGCAGAATTATTCACAAAATTACAAGCACTAACAAACAAATTACTAGCAATACCAGAATTATAAATAACACCACCACTATAAAGAGCAGAATTATTAGTAAAATTAGAATCTATAACATTCAAAATAGAGTTAGTAGAATCATCAGCAATAACACCACCTCTATCTCTAGCAGAATTATTCACAAAAACACAAGCACTAACAAACAAATTACCACCATCACCAAAATTATAAATAACACCACCATAAGTAGCAGAACTATTAATAAAATTAGAACCAGTAATATTCACACGAGAACTAGTAGAACTATCATAAATAACACCACCAGTACCACCAGTACCCTTAGTAGAACTATTCACAAAATTACAAGCACTAACAGACAAATTACCACCAGCACCAGAATTATAAATAACACCACCATAAAAATTAGTAGTAGAACTATTAGTAAAATTAGAGTTACTAATATTCACAAGAGAACTAGTAGAAACATCATAAATAACACCACCATTACTAGTAGCAGAACTATTAACAAAATCACAACTAATAACAGTTAAATTACTACTAACACCAGTATTATAAATAACACCACCATTACTAGCAGCAGAGCTATTTACAAAATCACAACTAATAACAGTTAAATTACTACTAACACCAGTATTATAAATAACACCACCACTACCAGTAGCAAAACTATTTACAAACTCACAAGCACTAATATTCACACTAGAATTAGTAGAAGCATCATAAACAGTACCACCACTACTAGCATTATTACTCATAAATTCACAAGTACTAAGAGTTAAGTTACTATTATTACCAGTATTATAAACAGCACCACCACTACTAGCATTATTACTCATAAAACTAGAACCACTAATATTCACAATAGAATTAGTAGAACCGTCCTGAATAGCACCACCACCATTTCTAGCAGAATTATTCAAAAAATCACAGCTAGTGACAGTTAAGTTACTATTATTACCATTATTATAAACAGCACCACCATAACTAGCATTATTATTAGTAAAATTACAGTTACTAATATTCAAACTAGAATTACTAGAACCATCACAAATAGCACCACCACCATTATTAGTAGCAGAATTATTAATAAAATTACAATTACTAATATTCAAAATAGAATTATTAACAATACTAATAGAAATAGCACCACCTTGAGTACTAGCTATACTATTAACAAAGCTAGAACCAATAATATTAACAATAGAATTAGTAGAACTATCATGAATAGCACCACCACTACCACTAGCAGAATTATTAATAAAATTACAGTTAATAATAGATAAATTACTACCATCACCAGTATTAGAAATAGCACCACCTTGAGTACTAGCTACATTATAAGTAAAGTTACAATTAGTAGCCGTTAATAAACCAGTTGTATTAATAGCACCACCCATACTAGACCGATAAGAATTAGTAATAGTTATATTAATTAAAATCAATTGGCTAGTAGCAGGAATATTAAAAATCCAAGAATTATTAGTACCATTAATAGTACTATGACTACCTGTACCATTACCAATTATAGTAATATTCTTATTAGCTACCAAAGTAATATTGACATTGCCAGTACTATTATAATTATTTTCATTTAAGTAAATAGTACCATTTTCAGTACTTAAATTAGCAATACCTTGTGCAATAGTACTTGATTCATTAATAGAAACATTATTATTACCATCATTAACAACAGCAGCATTCACACTACCCAATAAACAAAAACACAAAAACCCAAGGAAAATTAAAGCCAAAAAAATATTTAATCCCCTTAAATTCATATCCATATTAATATCTCTTTTAAACAAACGTTTTCACCTCCTTTTACAACCAATTTATACAAGAAAAAGTATAAGCTAAAAAAAAATTATAAATTTTATAAATATAATTCTAAATAATAATTATACATTAATAATAACTTAATAAGAATTATATTATAATCAATTTATAAAAATTAAATAGCATATACATATAAGTTAATCATATATATTAAATATTACTATTTTAACTAAAAAATATAGAAAAATCCAATAAAAGAAGTAAAAATGTGAATATAAGTAAAAAAAATAATAAAAAATATAATAAAATATGAAAAAAAATAAAAATATAATAAAATAATAAAAGAAGTAAAAATGTGAATATAAGTAAAAAAAATAATAAAAAATGGAAAAAAAATAATAAAATAAAAAATTTTAAATTTAATTTTAGTTTTTAGCTGTTATAATCATTACTAAATGTCCTAATAATAATTATATTGTTGCATTTCATAATCTAATCCTTATTTACCTGTTTATTCTTTTTTGTTTTCTATTAAATCCAACAAAAAGACAAGAAAATATAGCAAAGATTAAAGCAACAAATGGAACAGCAGTTGATTCCATACTAACAACCGCACTCGCATTAGTACCATTAGTACCATTTGGATTAACTGGAGGTACCGGAGGAACAGGCGGATTTGGAGGGACAGGTGGGGTTGGAGGAATCGGATTAATCGGATTAACAACCTTAAC
>JBOFHT010000057.1:0-6706 GCA_051649785.1 Methanobacteriaceae archaeon | reverse complement strand
ATCTAAAAGATTGGCTCATATATTTAAACTAATAGCTACCTTGAAAACTATTTTATATTAGTAAATAAGTAAATTGGTTTGAGAATTACTTTTTATAGTTCACGACATTAAAGTTTATAATATTTAAAAAATTATTCTTAAATAAAATCCTTATTTTAAGAAATAAATGATTTTAATTAAAATAATAAAAATCATCATTTAAATTTTCGATGTCTTATAATATATTTAATCAATATTTAAATAAAATTAGTAAAATTATATAGATATATACTTAAAATATACAACTTTACAAAATAATTAATTTACTTATAATCTAATTTGCAAATTAATTAATTTTTTACAAAGTAGTTAATTTTTTAAGCAATAATTACTTATTAATTAAAAATAAAATATTTAAAATTACTCAATTTAATTATTAATCATTTAATTAAATCTATCAGGGTTATTTTTAGCTATACTTGCTCTTTCTTTTTGTTTTATAAGTGCTTGGACCATAGTTACACTTGCTTTATCAGAATAACTATTTCCATCTTCTATACCACCACTTTTATAAGATTGAACTGCTAACTGTAATTGATTAGTTGCATTTAGCTTTAACTGAATTTCTGATTTAACTATATTCAAATAATTAGCATAGATAGTATTATTTAATCTTTCAGCATCTTTTATGGCTTCTAAAACAGTATTATATGAATTAGTATAACTAGTGCTTGCATTAAAAATAGAACTCTCTGCATTAGTGTAATCCTTTGAATTAAGTGAATTAATAGCATTATTATAATTGGTATCCCCACTTATAATATCATCACTTAAATCATTGACTATTTTGTTTAAGTTGTCCATTTCAGTATTTATACAGCCACTAACAAATACAACGGCTATTAAAACACCAATAATTACTATTTTATTATTCATTTTATCATCGTTAATTATTATTAATCTAAAAAATGCTTATACTTTTTTAATTTTCAAACAATATACTATATCTTTTTTTAAATATATAAATATTTAGTATTTTATTTATTATTATCATCAATTGGCTTTAAATTAATCGAATTAAGTAAATTAATTAGATTAAGAAAATAATATAATTAATAATGTGATATAGTTAATTTAAATTATATATAAAAATAATAAAATATAATTATATAAATTTAATATGAATATAATGTAAAAAATCAGATTTAAAAAGAAAGTTATTTATTAAAGTTTGTATATAATATATTATACGGTATTAGTTATGCTAATATAATTATAATAATATAATTTTACTAATATAAAAGTTAATTTACTCCATTACTTATGTATCGGTATGTATTATTACATAAGGTATGTATTGTTGAGTATTATGTATTTATTAGGATTATTAATTAAATTAAACTAGCTTAATTATTTATATTAGCATTCAATTATTAACTTATAGGTGAAAAATGTCAAAAACTCTTGAAAATTTAACTAAAGCATTTATTGGTGAAAGCCAAGCGAGAAACCGGTATATTTTATATGCAAAAGTAGCTAAAAAAGAAGATTACCCTGGAATATATGAAATATTCCAATTAACTGCAGCTAATGAAGAAGAGCATGCTAAATGGTTAATGAGGATGATTCAGGATATTAAAGAAAATAATGACCCTGTTATAGTTGAAGCAGATTCTCCTAATGTTTTAGGTACTACTGTTGAAAACTTGAAATCTGCTATTGAAGGTGAAAATCACGAACATACTGAAATGTATCCTGAATTTGCTAAAATAGCTAAAGAAGAAGGATATAATGAAATTGCTGCAAGGTTAAAAGCTATTGCAGTAGCTGAAAAGCACCATGAGCTACGTTACAGACTTTTACTTAAAAATGTGGAAAATGGAACTCTTTATAAGAAAGATAAAGCTGAGGGCTGGTTATGTAGTGTATGTGGATACTTGCATAATGGTCAAGAACCTCCTTTAACATGCCCAGCTTGTGACCATCCTGCAAAGTATTATACTTTAGTTTGTGACAATTTCTAATATTATTAAATATTATTTATAAATATTATTTATAAGATTTCTAATTTGGAGGTAAATTTATGTCAAATACAAATGAAATATATAAATGTACTATTTGTGGAGCTGTAACTGAAGTTATTTATGGTGGCCGTGGTGAACTAGCTTGTTGTGGTAAAAATATGCTTTTATTACATGCTAACACAGAAGATGCAGCAGAAGAAAAACATGTTCCAGTTATTGAAAAAGTAGCAGATGGTATTAAGGTAAAAGTCGGTAGTGTTTCTCACCCAATGGATGATAATCATTATATTGCAGTCATTGAACTCATTTACAAAGATGATGTTTACAGAAAGACTTTAAAACCAGGAGATGCTCCAGAAGCTGTTTTCAATGTTAATGGTGCTATGGATGATATGGTAGCTAAAGAGTACTGTACAGTTCATGGACTTTGGCAAGCTTAAGTTAGATTAATTAATTTTATTTAGATTAATTAATTTTATCTAATTTTTATATAATTTATTATTTATTTTTTTATTTTTTTTATTTTAAATTATCTACTTTTTTTATTTATATCTTTTTAAATCCGTTTTTTAATTAAAAACTGAAAAATTGTCAATTTTTTTGTAAATAGCTAACTATAGACTTTTCATTTTTGAAACCATTAGATTCTCGAATAAAAAAATTTCCTGACTTTTTAGAGCTTTTTCATAATAAATGTTTTTAGTCATTTATAAATACTATTAATTATATATAATATGTTATTAAAATAATTATAATAATATATAATAATATATAATTTTAAATAATTTTAAATTTTTAAATAAATACTGGAAAATTATAGTAAAAACATACAACAATTATCTAGATAAGTTGGAAAAATAATTATTAAAACTTATATTTAATTTAAGTTTAATGAGGCAGATAAATGTTTATAAGGGATAGTATTCATGGAGATTTAAATATAAGTTCTTTTGAGAAAGAAGTTTTAGATTCTCCTCAACTACAACGTCTTCGCCATATTAAACAGCTTGGTCTTATTTCACTTGTTTATCCAGGAGCTAATCATTCTCGTTTTGAACATTCCATTGGAACTATGTATTTAGCTTCTAAAATAGCTAATCACCTCAATTTAGATGAGGATGAAAAAGATATGGTTAGAATTTCTGCTCTTCTTCATGATACTGGACATGGTCCTTTTTCCCATGTTAGTGAACCTATTCTGGGCAATAATCATGAAGAAATAACTGCTAATATTATAAAAGATAGTTCCATCAATGATTTACTACTTAAAAAGTTTTCTAAAAAAGATATAGCAGATATTATTGGAATTATTAATGGTGAAGGTTATTTGGGTCCTATAATCTCTGGAGAACTTGATGCTGATAGGATGGACTATTTAATTCGTGATTCTCACTATACTGGAGTAGCTTATGGAGTTATTGATGTTGAAAGAATTATTTCTAATATGAAACTTAGTAAATACTTAGTTCTTGATATTAAAGGAGTTCAAGCTGCAGAATCAGCTCTTGTAGCTAGATACTTTATGTACCCTAGTGTTTACCAACATCATACCACTAGAATCATTAATAGTATGTTTAGACGTTGTTTAGAATCTATGATAACTGAAAATATTTTAGATCTTAATAATATGTCTATTTATGATGATGCTGATATGTTAGTTCTGTGTAGAAACCAATCAGGATTTATTAAAGATATTATTAATAGATTAGATACTAGAAATTTATTTAAGCGTGTTTATGCACTTCCTTTAAATAATTTTGAAAGACCTCAAGATATTTTTAAAATTAAAAAGGATGTTCTTAAGAAATGTGAAGAAGAAATTGCACTTGATTTGGGCATTGATGAAGATTATTTGATACTAAATATTCCGGAATTTCCAGCTTTTGATGAAATGAAAACTCAAGTAGCTTTTGATAATAAAGTTTATCATTTAAGTGAGATTTCAAGTATTGTATCTGCTTTAAAAAATGCAAGATTTAATTATCCTGATATTGCTATTTATACTAGAAAAGAAGATAAAGATAAGTTTAAGAATTTTAAATTAGAAAATTATTTGGATTTACCAGAAGAATCTCAATCTAAGCCCAATTCAATTCATTTAGACCAAGCTAAGTTATTTTAGATAATATATGGATATTGGGATACATATAAATAATTTAACTGTAAATTTAATTTTAGTAATGATAATAATATTAATAATTGTGATTATATGATTGTAGTAGCTATTACAGGTGCAAGTGGGACAGTTTATGCCGTAAAACTTCTTGAAGCACTTAAAAAACTAAATATTGAAACAGGCCTTGTTATTTCTAATCCGGGTAAAATTGTTATGGATTATGAGTTAGATGTTGATTTAGATTATTTAAAATCTTTAGCTACTAATTATTATGAATTTAATGACTTAACGGCATCTATTAATAGTGGCTCTTTTAAATTTGATGCTGTTGTTATTGTACCTTCTTCTATGAAAACTATTTCTGCAATAGCTAATTCTTACTGTGATAATTCCATAAGTCGTGTAGCGGATGTAGCTTTAAAAGAAAGACACCCCCTTATTATTGTTCCTCGTGAAACTCCTCTTAGAACTGCACATCTTGAGAATATGGCTTCTATTTCAAAAGAAGGAGGAATTATACTTCCAGCAATGCCTGCTTTTTATCATAAACCTAATGATTTAAATGATATTTATGATTTCATTGTAGGTAAAATCTTAGATTCTTTAAAAATTGATAATAATGAGTTTAATCGTTGGGAATAATTGTTTCTTAAGTAAATAAATAATTTTTATATATTTAAATAAGTTATAAGTAATTTGGTGAGTTTTTTGATTAAAGACAAAGATTTTATAGTTTCAAATAGTGTTCCAGGTCCTACTAAGGAAGAAATTCGTGCTTTAGTTTTATCTAAGGCTAATATTAACTCTAAAGATTCTGTTGTTGATGTTGGTTCTGGAACTGGTGGAATTAGTACAGAAGTAGCTTTAATAGCTAAAAATCTTATTTCAATTGATAAAAATCATAATGCAGTTGAATTAACCCATAATAATCTTAAAAAACATACTAATTCTAATATTACATTTATTGATTATGATTTAAATGGCTGTCCTGAAAACTTAGACATCAATAAAGAAAACTCTAATGGAAATTCTAGCCAAAATAATGCAAATGTAACGTTATTTAAAGGCGATGCGGTTTCTATATTAAATAATATCTCTAATGGTATTGATGTAGTTATTATAGGAGGTAGTAATGGTGATCTTAGTGAAATATTAGATTCAATTATCTCAAAACCTAATAATAACAACAATAACAATAATACTATCAATGAGGATAATAATAATAATATTAGAATCATTGTTACAGCTATTTTAAATGAAACTAAAGTAGAAGCTGTTTCTAAATTAAAAGAACTTGGGTTTAATGTTGAAATTATTGAAGTTTCTATTGCTAAGGGTAAAATAATTGAAAGAGGGACTATGATGTTAGCTCAAAACCCAATAGCTATCATTTATACAGTTTAAATTAATATTATTCCATAGCTTATTATTATAATTATTTCTAATATTTCTATTATTATTACTAATATTACTACCATTACTATTACTACTGTCACTATTACTAATATTATTACTAAATGTACTTAATTTAATAACAAAGGTGTTTTTATGAATTTTAAATTGGATTGGAAACTAAAATTAGGAATTATACTGGCAATTGCTTCATTTTTAATATACTTATTTGCATTTATATCTTTTGGGGAGCCAGAGAAGGTATTATTTTATGTTGTTATTGATTTAGCATTTGTACCATTAGATATTTTAATTGTAGTTCTTATTATAGAAACTGTAATAAGCAAAAAAGAGAAAGAAACAATTTTAGAAAAGCTTAATATGATTATAGGTGTCTTTTTCTCAGAAATAGCTAATGATTTTTTAGATGTTGTTACACCTAGCTTAAAAAATGATGAGGAACTTAAAAATATTCTTAAAAACATTAAAGATTGGGATAATAAAGACTTTTCAAAGTATCTTGCTAAAATTGATTCAATGAGGTCTAGTTTTAAACTTATTACTCCAAACTCCTCAGAAAACATTGAAAAAAATAATGAAACTATTACATCATCTAATTTAGAAAATAAAGAATTAAAAGAATTTTTAGATAATCGACATAATCTTTTTGATGAAATAAGAGATCTTCTAGCTCCTAAAAGAGACTTTTTAGTTCGTCTTCTTGAAAATCCTATACTTTTGGAAAATGAGGCATTTTCTAATGTTCTTTTAGCTACTTTCCATTTAGATGAAGAGCTTGAAAGAAGAAAATCATTGGAAGAAATTCCTTATTTTGATGTTCAACACTTAAATCTTGATATAGAGCGTGTTTATCAAAACATGGTTTATGAATGGGTTGAATATTTACTTTATCTTAAAATTAACTATCCATATATGTTTTCAATTGCTATTAGGATTAATCCATTTGATGATAATGCGGATATTCAAGTTACTAGTTAAACTAAATGTTCAATATTATTTTAATTATTTCAAACCACTTCTGTTAATTTAAGGATTTTTTGGCTTTGTAGAAACCCTTTTTTATTTTGTTAATTTATAGTCAAAAATATTTTTTTCAAAAAGAAATTTCCTTAATTTGCTAAGCCAAAGCATTTTAAGTTGTTTTAATTTTTGAAATAGCGGATTTTGATATAAA
>JBOFHT010000056.1:0-18699 GCA_051649785.1 Methanobacteriaceae archaeon | reverse complement strand
AATGGTGTGAATATTTGTTTAAAGTTATTTTTGAATAGTAGTGTGTGTATTCGATGAATTTTAGTAGTTTATTGATTTTTAATCCTTTATTTTTTTCTTTTAGGATGTTTTTAGCGGATTTTTTGAATTTTTGTTCTAGACCAAAATCCAAAAGGTTTATCTGTCTTGAAAACAAATAGCTAATTGGAGGATAGTTTATATTACTTGTCATAATAATAATTATCCTCCTTTTTAATATAAATAACTATCTATCCTTATTTTTAAAATCAAAGAGTGTTATTTCAACTGTATTAAAATTAAAAAAAATAACATGGTCTATTTTTGAACTGCTAGTATGATTTCAAGTGAAAAAAAATTAATTAAAAACTAGGGTTTCTACAGAGCCGATTTTTCAATAGTTTCATTGACAATAATAACATTGTTTCTGTTTATGCCTTCCATTCCATATATAGCATCATTTAACTCCATTTTTATCCTCTCTTATAAACATATTGAAAAAAATAGAAATATGAATATAAATAAACTATAAACTAATGATTGATTAGCAAAAATACTTATGAAATTATATTTTTACTGTAATATTTTACACAAATATTAGTATATAAATATTAATTGTTATTAATAATATAAAAATGTTCTATATAAAATACAATTTTGGTTATGTTTAAAATGTTTAGTATCTGTAAAGTTATATTGAACTCCAGCCATTATTAACATCATATCCAGGGTATAATTTAATCCTAAATATTAATCAATTGTCAAAACTCTTAATTTAACTTTTGAGCATTATTGTAATCTGAGAAAAATATTCGAATTTCAATATAATTTAATTAATTTCTAAACCAATTGTCATATTAATTAAATCCCATATTACTTTCACCATCCTCTTACTAATTTTTTATATATCAGCTAAATCAAATAATAACTAAAGAATATGTTAATAAAATATAATTAAGGAGCTTTAATATAGATAATAGAAATCAAATAAAACTATTTGAAGAGGATAAAATACGTAGTTCATGGAATAATGAAGAAGAAGACTATTATTTTTTAATAATAGATTTTATATCATCCCTCACACAAAATAAAGACCTTAAAAGATATTGATGTGTTCTTAAAAGTCTTAGAATAAGAAGAATGATTCCAACCTACTACAATTTCTAGTACATTGAAACTACCCTCGAAAGACTGTGAAATGTGTTTAACCAATGTAGCTAACACAAAAACAAATTTTAAGACTCATACAACCAATACCTTCAAAAAAAGGAGAACCATTTAATGTGTTAGTAATTGTTGGAAAAAAGTAATAAGAAAATCAAATGCTAAAATCCCTAAATTATTAGAATTATTAATAAAAGAAAGAATGCTCCTCAATTTTCAAGTAGCTAACATTTTGACAGTTGTAAAAATCAATAATATCTAAAATAATAAATGTTAAAATAAACTTAAAAAACATCAAAATTGGAACAAATATAATAATCATTAACACATATAAATAATAATATGGAAAAAATAACCGAAATAAAAATAAGAGAAGATAGTGGGAAAGTAGACATATACTTAGATGATGAGTTTGGAATAAGAATGGATAAAGAGAAAATGGAGGAACTGGGAATAGAAGTAGGGCAAAAATGGACAAGAAACAAGCTACTCCAAAGAAGAAAAGAAGAAAGCCCTATAAAACCTAAAAAAGAAAGTTCCGAAACAAATCTACGAATAAAATCACAAATAACCGATATTAAGCCTCAAAAAGATGAAGAAAAAGTATTCATATTCCTTGACAATCAAAAAGTTGCAGGAATGTTAAAAACAATAGCTGAAGAGCTAAACTTAGAAGTTGGGCAAACTTGGGTAAAAAAAGACTTAAAAAGAGCTAAAAGGGAAAAAATAAAACAATTAAAAAGAGAAGAAGAAAAAGAATTAGAAAATATTGAAGCAAAAATAACTGAAATAAAAGAACAAGGAAATGACAAAGATAGAGTTAATGTATACCTAAATGGAAAATACACATTATCTACAACAAAAGAAATAGCTGAAAAACTAAACTTAGAAATAGGGCAACTTTGGACAAATAAAGGCTTAAAAGAAAAAGAATACGAGTTTAGTAGCAAAATACCCGGTAAGATAACAAAGATAGAGCCTCAAAATAATCCTAAAAGAGTAAGTATCTACTTAGACAATAGATTTGCATTAGGAGTAAAAAAAGCAAAGGCGAAAAAGTTAAAAGTAGGACAAACCTGGACAATGGAAGATATAGAACATTTATATAAATAATTAGGAAATAATCAGGTAATAACATGGCAAAAATAACCGAAATAAAACCTCAACAGAACCCTGAAAGAGTGAGTATATTTATAGATAATGAATTTGCATTAGGGACAAAAAAAGTAGTAGCAGAAATACTAAATCTTGAACTAGGGCAAGACTGGACAAAAGAAAAGCTAAAAGAAGCATCTGATAAAGAATTACAACAAATTCCGGATTTAAATCCTGATAAAGAAGCAATAATAACAAAAATAGATACAGAAACCACAAAAAATAAGGTGAATATCTATTTAGAAAATGAATTTGCAATAGGGATAGAAAAAGATTTATTTAATTCACTTAAAATAGAAATAGGGGAGATTTGGACAATAAACAAATTAAAAACCCTAAAAAAAGAAAAAGAAGAAGAATTAAAAAAAATACATAACAATACTGAATATCCAATAACAAGTATAAAATCTCAAAAAGAAGACAAAGCTAAAATAAATATATATTTAAATGAAAAATTAGGAATTGTAGCAACAAAAGAAATAATAGAAGCTTTAAATCTTGAAATAGGTCAAACTTGGACAGTAAACAAGCTAAAAACCTTAAAAAAGGAAAAACAAAAGGAAATAGATTCCACCAAAGAATGCTTAATAAGTGATATAAAACCTCAAAGTGAAAATCCAGAAAAAATAGTTATATATCTTGATGGGCAAAAAGGAATTGGTACAAGTAAAAAAGTATTAGAAGCTTTAAATCTTGAAATAGGTCAAAAATGGACAAAGGAAAGCCTAAAACAAGAAAATAGAAAAAAACAAAAAGAATTAAAAGCTGTAGATTCAACTAAAGAATACTCAATAACTAATATACTCCCTTATAAAAGTGATGTGGAAAAAATAAACATATACTTAAATGACAAAAGAGCAGTTACAACTACAGATAAAATAATAGAAGCTTTAAATCTTGAAATAGGTCAAAAATGGACAAAGGAAACCCTACAACAAGCAGTGAAAGAAATAGCTACTAAAATAGAATATAAATTAACTAAAATAGAACCTCAAAAAAATGATCCTAAAAGAGTAAGTATATATTTAAACAATGAATATACTTTAGGAACAACAAAAGAGGTATCCGAAATATTGAAACTTGAAATAGGGCAAATATGGACCACAGAAAACCTAAAACAAGAAGCAGAAAAAATAAGTTATACTGAAGAAAAAGCAATAACTACTATAAGCCCTCAAAAAAATAATCCCCAAAGAATAAGTATATTCCTTGATGGACATTTTGCAATAGGAATCGACAAAGAACTAGCTGAGTCTGCACAATTAGAACTAGGTCAAATTTGGAGTAAAGAAAAACTAAATCAATTAAAATAATAAAAATGTGATAAAATGGCAAAAATAACAAAAATAAGTCCACAGCAAAGTAATTCCGAACGAGTAAGTATTTATATTGATGATGAATTTGCAGTAGGAATGAAAAAAAGTATAGCTGAAGATTTAGGGTTAGAAGAAGGCGATGAATGGACTAAAGGAGAATTAGAAAAAATTGAAAAAGACGCTTGGAAAGAGGCCAAAAAACCATTAGGTAAAAATGTAGAAGGAAGGATAAGTAAAATAGAACCTCAACAAGATCCTGAACGAGTAAGTATATTCTTAAGAGAAAAGTTTGCAGTAGGAATGACTAAAATTATAGCTGAAGAGCTAGATTTAGAAATAGGTCAAATATGGACTATAAAAACACTTAAAGAAGCTGCAGATGCAAAATGGAAAGAACTTAATTAAAATAATAATATGAGGATGTAATTATTTAAAAAAAAGCTACTTAAATAATTCTCCTAGTTATTCATATTCATCTCTTAAATTATTATCAAAGCCAGCGAGAATCTCATCAATAAAAGCATCAATACCACTATCACAGCCAATATTAACAAGAAATTTTTCTTCTGTATATTATTTAATAAATTAATTATAAATATTCTGAATAATTTTTTGAATCTTTATACAAATTTACTTTAAAAAATCTTTAAATTGATAGAAGTGCAATTAGTACAAACATTTAATAACCAGGAAAAAGATATATAATTAATTAATATATATGAATATAATAGTTTATAATCAGAAAAGGGTGAATAAATTTGAATTTTAATAAAAAAGTTGGAATTTTCATAATTCTAATTGCTTTCCTTACATTTTGTTCAATATCTGCAAGCTTTGCATATATAAATATTGGACAGGAAGGCATATTTATAACTAGTGAAAAGGACAATGCAAGTAATGAATATGCAAATTTAATTGCTAATAAAAATGTTTTTTCTATTGAAAAAAATAAAATACCCGCAAAATATAAAAAATACGAAAACTATACTGCTCAAGTTCCTAGAAACTCTAAAATCAAATATAAAGCAAACGCAGCAGGACCTATAATAATATCTGGATCTAAAGTTAAAAATGCATATATAAACTTTGGAGATGGTACTAAAATAAGAAGTACTGGTTGGGTAACCCACACCTATAAAAAAGCAGGATGGTATAAAGTTACTGTTTATCTAAATGCAACTTTTACAAATGGATCATATCTAGGTATGAGTAGTAATGGAACTGTAGAAAATGCTGTTAAAGAATATTTAATATATGTTTCAAGTAAACCTCAACTCACTATAAGCAAAATTACTTCAGGTTACACAAATTATAATGATTACAAAAAAAGAAATATTAACTACTTAGATGTGAAAGTAACAAATATAGGATTTTTAAGTGCTAAAGCTAGTAAAATAGGAATATGGTATCAAAACCCTACTAAATTTGGAAAGGTTTATACTAAATTAAAAAAATTTACTAAAACTAAAACAGTCAAATATTTAAAATCAGGAAAATCTACTACTGTAAGAATATACTTTAGCATCCCTAAAAAATATGCAAAACTCGTAAAAAATATTAAACTTGATTATTCAAATAAAGTAAGTCAAATCAGTAGAGCAGCAAATTTAATTAGCTTTGTATAAAAATAATAAAAAACTTTTTTAATAAGAAAGCATATTGCTTTCTATATATTCCTTTTTTTTAAATTAAATAAAATACTTTCTTAATGGATTAATTGCTGTAAAGAATTAGTAAGAAAACTATATTTAAAATAATATCTATTTTTTAATTTCAGAATAGTGAAATTATTATATCTAAATTTTAATTATTTATAATAAAATACTAGTCCAAAATATTATAAATATATAATTTAATTTAGTACGATTAATCAATCATATCTAATAGCTTCTTTAAAAAACTCAGGAACCAATCGTCTATAAATAGGGCTTTTTTCAACAAAAAACCTTAAGCGTTCATCAATAACATATGTATAACAATGATCGTCTTCGGCTCTCATTCCACGCCCATAACTTTGAACTAATCCCATAACAGTTTGATAAGCATACCAGGATTGATCTTTTTTCTTCCTTTTATCAATCTGCTCATCTTTAAGAGGTGGGAAGGGAATTTTATAAATAATCTGGAATCTACATTTATCATAAGGTAAATCAACACCTTCTCCCATTGATGGACTTAAAAGTACAAGAGGCCTATTACTTTTTTCAAATTTATTTAATATGCTAACTCTATTTTGGGAATCATGTGAAATTAAACGAGAACTTCTTAAATTCTTTATTAAATAATCTTTACATTTATAACTGGTAGTATGAATTAAACCTTTATCATTTTTATGCCTTTCTAAAATTTCATTAATAATATCTAATGTTTTAGGAGCATTTCTTTTTAATTTATCATATTTCATATCCACAGTATTAATTGCTTCAATTGGACGTTTTTCAGCTAAAAATGGAGTTTTAACATGTTTATAATAAACTTCTTTTTCATCAAGCCCTAACCATCGTGTAAATTTCTTATAATCTAAAATTGTTGCACTCATAAATACACAAATATCTGCATATTTTAAGAAACTGTCTTTAACATATTTATTAACCATAATTGGCTTAAATTTAATAGATTCATTATCATATACCATTATCCAGTTCATAGGATCTTTTTTAACATGTTTTACAAATAAATCATATTCATCAACTAATTTATCAATTTTAGATATTAATTCTTCAGTTTCAAGTTTAGCTCTTTTACTTTGTTTAGTCTCTAATTTAACTTTTAATTTTTTAGATTCCTTAGAATATCTATTAGCTACATCTTTAACAAAGCTTAACCAAGATTCATATCCTATTGATTTCATATTAACAATTTCATCATTAATAACTTTTAGCTTAATATCATGTTCTAATTCACTTCTAACTAATTCAAGTTCAAATAAGTTCATAATTTTATTTTCAAGATTATGTGCCTCATCAAGAATCATAATCTCTCGGTTTATAAAGTCCTGGACATAATTAAGTTCTAAAAAACCATAATCATAATTAGTTACAACAATATCTGAATTAACTCCTTCAGCTTTTTGTTCAAGATAGCTACAGTGATTACTAGACTTCCAAAAATTATTTCTAAAAGCATGGCCCAGAGAATCCTCATTTTCACTAGTTCCTTGTGTAAATTTAAAATCACAGGAAAATCCATACCTTTCAGTACAAGTCCCTTTATAATAGTTATTATCTTTATTATTAGAAGAGTAGGTTAACTTATCTTTACATTGAAAATTCTGCCTACCTTTAACTAAATTAAATCCATATTCACCAAAATCATGTATATATTGCTCTTGTAGTTGCTTAGTCATTGTAAAAATAAATGCATCAGCATGCATCCTAGCTAAAGTAGCTGCAATAACAGATTTACCAGTTCCAGTTCCAGCTTCTAAAACAATATATTTGTATCCTTTATTAATAGCATCATAAATCTCTTGAATTATCTCAAATTGCCCTTCACGAGGATTTTCAAATGGAAACTTATCAATGATATTATTGTTAATATTAGGATATTCTTTTTTAAGTCTTTCAGACTTTGTTTCTCTTAAATGAGAATTAAAACCATTAGAAACATTATATGAATTAGATTCATTATTAAAACTACCCTTAGTATTATTGTTATCCTCATTAGGCAAAATATTAGATTTAATATTATTATTTTTATTAATAGGCCTATAAACAAAACTATTTCCTTTAGATTTAACCTTAGTTTTAGTTTTATTAATCCTATTATTAGGAGTCTTTTTCACTGCAAGCTTATTAAACTTAGGGTCATTACATCTACAACGCTTTTTTAGCATACCACAACTTTCACAAAATTCCATTAGACAAACTCCTTAAATCATAGACAATTATAGATTAAACTTTAAGATAAATAAAATGATTTATTTGGAAAATAATTATCTACAAATAAACTCAAAATCACAGAACTCACAAAAATTACTTTCTTTTTTAGAAAAATCACAGCTTAAAATACTGTCTGCAGTTTTATCAATATTAGTACTAATTTTATTAATCAAACTATCATCAAAGTTAATTATATGGAGTTTATTAGTTTTTAAGGTATAAACTGCAATCTCATTAACTTTATAATCTTTATATCCTTTTTTATCAGCTAAAGCTAAAATATAGGTAATTAATTGTTTAGTAGCACTAAATTCATTAAGTTTATCACTGTTTTTAAAGTCAATAATACCAATACCTCCATCTTTCTTATAAATAAGATCAATTTTACCCGATAAATTATATTTTTCTTTTCTTATTGAAAATGGAATCTCAGAGCCAATAATATCTAAATCCTTACCTAATTTATCCCAGTAAGCTAAAACATTTTCTATTAATAAATCATAGTCTTCTTTATCAATAGTAGATAAATAATTATTAAGAGTGTTAATAGCTATTTGTTTAACATCCTCATTAGTTAAAGTAGAATTTAAAGCAAGTTTATGAATTTTATCTAATGCTTCGTGAACAACTACCCCATAACTAATATCTTGAGAGTCTGAGATTTTAAAGCTAAAATTATAAAGTAAATTATACTTAAATGGGCAGCCATCATAGTTATTAATACTTGTATAACTTAAATCAAGAGGATCAGCTGTTTTTTCACCTCCTTTAATATTAAGATAAGGTAAATCAACTAAATTATTAGAATTATCAAAATCTACTAAGTTAAGATTGTCAATTTTAATATCCATTTCATTAAATACCATAGGCAAATCTTCAATGGCAGATAAAATTAAAATAGATTCCGCACGAGTCATAGCTACATAAATTACTCGTTTTTCTTCATTATTATGTTCTTCTTCAGTTTCACCAACAGATAAATTCTCCCTATACTCTAAAAATTCATTTGGAGTATAGTACATATTAAAAATTCCCTTTTTATTTTCACTTTTCTCTTTATACTTCATTGGAAATTTATCATCTTCTAAGCTAGCTAAAATAACAACTGGAAACTCTAATCCCTTTGCTTTATGTACTGTCATAATTTGAACAGCATTTTTTTCATCACTAACTGAAGAACTGTAATTTTCAAGATTATGATATAAAAAGTAGAATAATCCTTTAAAATCATTTTTATCAATAATATTCTCATAATTATACAAAGTATTTGTTAAAATAGCTAAATTTTCAAGAGTTTCTTTATTTTCTTCAGCTAAAACAAAATCATCATTTAAATATCCCATAGTTTCAAGTATTTTATAAAATGCACCTAAAAGAGTAATTGATTCCTTTTCTTCTTCTAAAATATCATTTGAAATTTTCACATTAGATTGGTAAATTAAAGAGTTAGTTTTAGAAATAAATGATTCACATTCATTTTTTAAAGAGCTAAGAGTAGAAACTAAAGACTCATAATCCTCATTTAAAGAGTCTAAATTAGATATAAATAAATTAATATTAGATGATAATGAAGCACCATCTTCTTTAAAAGAAGTAACATTGTAGTTTAAATCAGTTTTCTCACTAATATCCATATTAAAATCTTTAATATAATCAGTAATGGTATTGTCATTAGTATTGGTTTTACCTCCACTAACTTTAGAATTACTATTAGAATTATTATTATCATTAATAGATAATTCACTTTTAATTTTGTTTAATTTATTAAAAAACTCTAAATCTTCTTCTTTGATTCCTAAACTACTTAAATTTATTTCAGATAATACTGGTTTTTTAACTCTATTAAATATTTCAACTAAAATATATTCTCCTCTTTTAAAAACACCTGAAAAAGTACTTATTCTAGAATTTTTACATTCAAATTCTTTATAAACAACTTTTTCCATATCAATAATATTTTGCTGAAATTTTTCCCAAATAGTTGATAATATGTTCCCAGTTTCATTAGAAATTAATCCATATTTAGCTAAAAGATTATAAATTTTTAAATTAAGCCAATCTTTTTCCCAAGATGTTAAAATATGGTTATTTTTACTTGAATCAATTAAATAATAAATTAATGCAATTATAATCTTTATTTCATCCTGCTTTATCAAATCAGGGTTTCCACGAATATAATAAGGAATATCATTTCTTTTAAATTCATTAAGTAATGATTCAATCTTACTTTTACCCATTCCACCAATAGATCTAAAAAGAATAGCTATATCACTATAATCTTGAATTTTTCCATTTTCTTTTAAATCAAGAATCACCTTAATTAAGTTATCGGCTTCATTAGGTTTATCTGAGTTAATAATACTAAAAACATTGCCCCCACAATTATTATTTTTATCATTATTATCATCACTAAGGTTATTACTTTTAGTATTGGGATTGTTTGGATTATAATTATTTTTATTATTATAATTATAATTATTAGCTGATAAAACTTTATTAGAGCCTTCACGCCTATCATTTTTAATAAATTCTTCTGTAAAGGCAACAATATTATTAGAAGAACGATAATTAGTTTTAAGTGGAATTACTTTAGCATTATAATTACTCTCAAATTCCGTGAAAAAATCAATATTAGAACCTCTAAAACCATATATACTTTGATCATCATCACCAACTACAGTAAATGATTCCGCATTATTCATTAATAGCTCAAAAATCCCCATTTGAATAGGGTCTGTATCTTGAAACTCATCAACAAGAATATTTTTATATTTTAATTTATCTAAAATCCCTTTAGTTTCTTTTAAAAGATTTAAAGCATTTATCTGAAGATGTGCAAAATCAATACTATCATTAATATCTAATAACCCCAAATATTCAGAATATGCTTTAGCTATTTGGAGATATTTTGCATTGTACCAACTTTCATTTAAATCTGTGTCTCCCTTAACTTTTTCATAAGGAAAAGAAAAAAATTTGTTATTTTCACTAGCCTCATCAATACAAGAGTTAATAAATTTCTTATATTCCAAACTAACAGGATATTTAGTTTTAATGTAATTAATTAATCCTTTACTATCAACTTTAAAAGTACCATATTCATTGAACTTTTCAATAACATTTTTAATTTCACGTTTAGACATATATGATTCATAATGGAATCCTAAATCATAAATATGCTTGCGAATGAACATATTAGTTCTTTCAGCCAAGTCCTCATCAAGGATAGTAATTCCACCCGTACCATATTCAGTTAAAAGAGTGTAACAAAAGGAATGAATTGTAGAAACTTGCATTTTCTCTATATCATCAATGTCAATCCCAGGACTATTTATTAAGCGTTCTTTAAGTTCATTAGCGGATTTATTACTAAAAGTAATAACAAGCACAGATTCAGGAGCTATTTTTTTATTATTAAGAAGGAATTTAACTCTTTCAGTTAAAACACGTGTTTTACCAGCACCAGGACATGCTTCAATAAGAAGTGGTTTTAATCCATTATATTCAACAGCAGCTCTTTGATCATCATCTAAATTAATTATAGATCTATTTGAACCATTTAGTACTAAAATCATTAGCATTACCCTTATTACTACCATTAATAGTAGTATTACTCTTATTATCCAACATTAAATAACCCCTGAAATTAATTAAAAACTAGATATTAAATAGTTTTACTAAGTAAGAGTTAGTTATAAACTAATATTAACTTTGCTATTTAAAAATAGAAAAAATATTAGAAATTAATTAATAGTGAAATAAGTAATGTAGTTGTATTTTATAAGTAATTACAAAAAATAGGATAAATATTGGAAATATACCATAAAATACATTCCAAAACAAAAAAATAGATATAATTGAGGAGTAAAATCATTAGTATATATGTAGTCCCCACAATAGTTAATGGATTAGTTAGTAATCTTTATTTTGACTTGTTACTTCCACCTATTTGCTTCTTAGCAGCCCAAACAAATCCCTTAATATCATTATGTGCACGTTCCATACTAATTTTTTCAGCTTCCTCAGGATGCATACGATAATATTCGCGAATTCTATCTGCTGCTTCAATTCCCTCTTTATTAAAAGGATTTTTAATAACCATAACTATCACCTTAAATAAGTTAATTTAATTATAATATATTTTTCATTGTTAATATAATTTTGTAGTAATAATTCTATTTCTTTCATCAATCCCAATTATTAATAATTTATGATTTTTTGGGAAAGTGAATTCCATTTCGCGGGTATTGGCAGAATATTGCTTTGAATAAGTTCCTTTAACACCTTTTAAAGCATTAATCTTGAGTATCCACCCTTTTTTAGCATATTTTTTTGCAATTTTTATATCAAATGATGTTGATAAATACCCTAATTCTTCAAACACACCTCCAATATGAAAATTTTTAATAAAGCTTATATCTTCTAATCTCCGGTATAAAATTGTATTTTCTTTTAGATAATTTTTATTTGTTGATGAATCCATATACTTAGATATTAATCTAAAAAATATAGAATCTACACAAAATTCACCAATTTCACGATTTTCCCAAACAGTTTTACCCTTTCGAAAATGCCAGTTAATCTTTGACTCATTATCTAAAGTGTATATTAAAATAGCAGTTCTTTCATAAGCATTAGCTTCCAAAAAATACAATTCATCTAATTTATCTAACTGTTTTTTATCATTAAATAAAAATCCATTAGACTTATATTCTTTATACTCATTATCGAGGATATTGTTACTATTACTAAAGTTAACAATAGAAATCACCCCCTAAAATTACTATTAAGTAGTTAAATAAAAATCTTATAAAATTATAAAAAATTCATCTAAATCAAATGATTATACACCAAATTACACATAATCATTAACATATATTATTTTGCAATTAGTAGGATTAATAATATTATAAATTCTTATTAATAAGTTTTATTGTCATTAAACAGCAATATTGCTTTTAAAATGTTATAATATAAATATTTAAGCTATTTTTACAGTTCAAAGACAATATTACAATTGAAAAATTATAATATATAAACTCAAATAAAGTGAAATTCAAAAATAGATGAATGATAATAAAACACTTATAAAAAAAAGTGAAACAGAAGGGAATCAACTAAGTTATAAAATTATAATTCTTTACCCAATAATTTATCTAAAATAGACAATGAAAAAGAAATTAATGTAAATAAAAATCCAGTATATCTAAAAAAACAGTCTAGAATTATAAAAATTTTAGGATATGGTGGCTTGGTTTTTCTAATATTATTTTATATTATCCATATGTTAGTTTCAGTCTCATCTTTTGAATTATTATCAAATAATTCATTAGCATGGTTATTCTCATCTATTGCTGTACTTATCATTGGAAGTTGGGTTATTTATGGAAGGAAAGTAATAAAGATGAAAATGTTGTTTATCATAGCTTTTTTATTCCTCTTTATTCGAGGAATATTTTCTTTTTTATCAGCAAATGATATTTATTTATCAATATTTTCAATAATAATATCTTTAACATTAATATTTGGTGTTTTGTTATCAATTAAGGATTTTAAAAAAGGAATTATATTTTTAATAATTTCAATGTCTATTTCATTTATTTCTGGAATACTTTTCAATAATATTATGGTAGCATCTTTTGTTATTTTAAGTATTATTGCTTTACATTATTCAATGATAAATAATAGAAATGTTAGTGTTATGCTATTATTAACTTCAGTATTGACTATTTTTTATGCATTATTCATTGTTAAAATTATTTGATAAATAAATCAGCAAGTTATTCAAAGAGTAACTCACAGGCTGATAAAAAAAATTAGAGAAATAAAACTTAAATGACTTTCAACAAAACTCATTATTCAAAACACACGGAGGATTATATATCAAAGATTGATTTTAGAGACTTTTTCACTTAATTGAGAAATATTACACTAATTCTTCTTTTTTAAATCCAAAATAACAATTTCAGAATCGGTTCCCCAACGCATAGGAGGACCTAATGTCCCAAGACCATTTGTAACTGACAAATATTTACCATCTTCTTCATAAAGACCTTTAAGATAAGGAAATACACTTTTTACAAATAAATTAAAAGGATAGAATTGTCCACCATGCGTATGGCCCGATAGTTGAATATCAATTCCTAAACTTCTCGCATTGTCCCAAGCTACTGGAAAATGGTTTACTAGAATACTAGCTTGATTTTCATCAAAATTATGGAAAGAAAGTTTATTATTAACAATATTTTCCCCACCACCAGCATTTATTTCTCTTTGATTAACAAAACTAATGCCAATAATACTTAAACCCTTAAAATCAATAGTATCATTATTTAAAACCATCATACCTGCATTTTTAGCTGCGGAAATAACATTATCAATTCCAGGATAGTAGTCATGATTCCCTGGAGTGAAAATAATAGGGACTTTGGAATTTTTAAGCTCTATAAATGAATTATCATCAATAGAACATGTCCCATCAGCTAAATCTCCAGAAATAATAATTAAATCCGCTTTATGATCGTTAACATTATTATCATTATTAATGCTACTAACTAAGTTCTTAAGAAGCTTATTATTACGTATAGAACCAATATGTAAGTCAGAAATATGGATTATGGAAAGTTCTTCACTTAAACCTTTAACAAATAATTCATGTCTTTTAACAGTAATTTTATGAGCATTATAGTATGGATAAATAGCCAAAATAGGTAATAAAATTAAGTAAATACTTAAAATACCATAGCTAATAATTATTGTATTAAAATCAGAACCAATACCAATATTAAAAACAAAAATAGTACTATTAATAGAATTAAAGATAAAAATAAAAGCATATACTGCAATTGTTAAAAAAAGAGCAATGACACTTATCCATTTATAAATTTCAGAAGCAGTCATTAAAAAACGAGTAATAAGATTGGATTTTTTAAGTTCAACAATAATAGAACCTAAATAAATTATCCCAATAGCTAAAACAATTCCTATAAGAATATTATTATTAATTCCACCAAATAAATTAGCTACAGAAGCTATTAAAAAATAGTTAAAAATAGAGTAAAGAATTGTGAAAACTGGTCCAAGCATTATAAAACGTATTTTTACAAAATCCATATTTCTAGAGCCCCTTTTTAAAATAATAATTATAAAAGTAATAATGATAATGGTAATAATGAAAATGATGGAGATAATGGTAATAAAAATGAAAATAGTAGCCTTAGCTAAATTAATAGTTTTAGAGAATATATAATTATAGCTAAAGTAAATATAAATTAAATTTATGATAGATTAAACAATAGCACTCTCATTTAAAAGCTTAACAAGAATATAATTATACATTTTAGACTTTTTAATCTCAGAAATGTCGCCTAAAAGCTTTCCATCAATTAAAACATTAGCTATGTCATTATGATATTTATCATAGTCCAATTTAACCCTAACACCTTCTAACTGACTTGTGACTGGAGTTGGAGAAGTTACATGATTAATAGCTGCTACTTGATTTTCAATTTCACTTTTAACTAATATTGAAGGAGCTAATGGAGGATCTTGAGCCATTTCTCTTCTTTTTTTATCAAGAATATCTTCAACAGTTTTAGCTAAGTTTCTAAGAGCTCTAATATTTTCTCCTCTTTTTAATCTTCTAGGAATTCGCCCTAATCCTGAAACATAAGCATCAGCACCAGGTAACTCATCAAGAGGAATTTCAGGAGCACCTGTAACTACAACAGGGATATCAACAGCATCAAATAAGAATGTCTTATCTTTAATACATTGTTCAAAGCTACCTAAAGCAAAAATAGCCAAATCATGTTCTTCAATGAGTTTTATTTCATCATAAGATATTCCCGCAGTTCCTTTCCCATCTCCACGAGCTAAACCAATCATATTATCCTTTGTTCCAAATCTACGCATATATTCAGATATATCACAGGCAGAATGAGGTAAGTGGTGACGAGCAAGAGTTGGGGAAACAATAGCTATTTCTGTACCAGCCATAGGAGCTACAACAACCTCACCTAAAAGAGATTTAGCTTTTTCTTTTATTTTATCAACATCTTCAATAGGAACAGCCATATTAATGACTAAATCCATTTGTAAAATGTTTTCTTGGAGAATGAATCCACCTAAATCATCAATAAGCTCTTTAATCTCCTCACTTTTGTGAACACCACCAGAATAGGTTAAAGTTTCATACATAGATTAATCTCCCTAAATTGCTCTATTAATTAGCATTGTAATAAATACATTTAAAATTATATTAGAATTTTTTATAAAAAAGTTATTTATAAAATTTATGAATTAGTAAATGTTATGAATATTAATTATAATATCCAATAGAAAATTTATAATATTCTTAATTATAATATAATTAGTTTGTTTACATATATTAGTTTTTTTATATTGTCCCAATAATTGATGAAAGTATCATTTAACATTAATATACAGAAATAATAATAATAATAATAATAATATATAGAAATAGAAATAGCATAATTATTAATTAAAATAATATAGTTATTAATGGAAATTGTAAATTGTGATAATATAATTATTATATCATTTTAATAGCCCATTTTCAATTAAGGAATATCTAGATTCAGCACGTTTAATAGGATCTAAAGAAACATTTTTATGAGAAGGAACTTTAATAACAGCAAAGTCATTAATCGAGTTATTAAAAGATTTAAAACAAGAATTACAGTTATTATTATTGTCAGTATTATCATTACTCACATCATTATTAGCATAGCCTATATTAATATAACTATCCATATAATCAGGATAAACTAAAAAATCAAAGTTATAATTAGAAATAACATTATTAATTAAGATATTAAGATCATTACTATCCATTTCAATTGTAGAAATTGTATTAACTATGTTAAAGCCCATATCATTAATAATTTCACTTAAAAACTTAGAAATAACGAGAACATTTATTTTGGAATTATAATTAATATAATTATTATCCTTGACTTTATTAATAAAATCACTAGCTACTGGATAATTAGAGAATATTTTGCCAATATCTTTGCCTGAAACATTAGAATACTTGGAATACTTAGAAACTTCAAAAATAGAATTGCGAATTTGGGCAAATGTATTTAACTTAAGATTTAAACATGGCATTTTAGTCTTATTTTCAGATAAAATAATAGCTAAATCCCCATCTTCATTATCAGGGTTTTTGTTAACTATATAATTAGTGATTCCTGCAAATCTTACAATTTTTTCACACATAGGACTTGTAACTATTTTCAAATTAACACCAAAGCTATAAAAAATCTAAATAGAACCATCTATTAAAAGATATATTAAAAAAGTTTTTCTAGAGTATTAATTTTATTTATTAAATGATTTTAAAACACCATTATCGTAAATAGCTACTTTTTGAGAAATATTACGTTTTAAACAAAACATAACATCATTCCCTAAACCTAACTCATGCAAACGTTTAGATGATCTTGAATTAAGAACTGCTTCACTTGATTTACCCCAATTAGACCTAGCTAAAATAGCACTTTTAGCAAATTCACTAATGATAGTGGTTTTATTATGGTTGTTATTAGATTTTTTATTATAGTTGTTATTATTGTCATAATTATCATTATTTCCATAACCACTAATTTTATGACCTATTTCTTTATTAATCCAATAAAGTATCTCACCACTGGCTAAAAAGTCCTCAATAGCAAATTTTCCTTGAACACCCGCCATAACAACATCAATTGAATCAGTAGCTAATTCTATAGCAATTTCTGCAACAGCCTTAGAATTAATGAAGCTACCAATTAAAATAGTATTCATATTATATTTCATATCTTCCATAATTCTAGTTCCATTACTAGTTGTTAAAATTAAGCTATCACCAGTAGCATTTTGGATATCAACTGGAGAATTGCCAAAATCAAAGTCTTCAATTTTAGCACCACCACGTTCACCTGCTAAAACAGCACCATTAATTCTTTTAGCTATTTTCATAGCATCATCCATATTTTCAACTGGAATAATTTCTTTAAAATTATCTAATGCAACAGTAATAGTAGTACTGGCCCTTAAAGCATCAACCATAATAGCTAAATCACTATCTTTAGCTTTTTCTAAAGTTAAATTAATTTTCATAAAAATTCTCCATTTGCAATATTGAATATCAATGATGCTACAATGATTAATTTATTCAATATAAACTTCTTCAAAAGGTTGTACAATCACAAAACCTTCACCAGTAAACTCCATTTGGAATGTTTCACCACTACTTTTCCCAATTAAAGTTTTAACATTAATATCAGACTTTGTACTAATATTTAAACCATCAGACCAAGCTATAGTAGCATCAGGATCCGTATAAACTGGAGTATCATGAGTAACTTTTAAAGTCAAAGGTGTGTAATGGCTAGTAATTGCAATAAAACCTGTACCAGAAAGTTTCATTGAGAAAAAGCCACCAGTCATCATTCCAGAAGAAGACAAAGTAACAATATCCCACTCAATTGATTCTTCAAAAGCTAAAATATCAGAACCATTAACAAATATAGTATCATTTTCTAATTCAATGATTTTTACTCTTTTACCATCATCAGCAATGTAAAGGTGTCCAAAACCATCACAATCCATCATAGGAGATTTTTCACCAGTCATTGTCTTTTTAACAAACTTAGTTAAGCCACCACTAAGAGAAGATTCTTTTTTAAATTTAATATCTCCCGTATAGGCAATCATAGACCCTAATTTAACTTTAACATTACCATTAACATGAACATCAACAATATAATCATTTTCAAGCTCGAATATTTCAGAACCATCTTCTTTTTGTATAGTTGCTTCAACAAAGTTTTCTAAAGAGTATTTACTCATTTTAACACCTCAAATTATTTTATAATTTACTATAAGATAATTAATGAATTAGTACTATTATTATTAGTAATACCTAAAATATTTAAAATATTAATAATGCCAATTAATGTTCGTACCAATAGTAATGGCTATTTAGACAAATACCTATAATCCTAAAGCCACTAACATAAATACATTAGTAATTATATATTAAATAAGTTCCTAATATGTAGTGCAAGACATTGAAAAATTTAAATGATAGTTTTTATTATTTTAATTAAACACTTTTATTTCTTAAAATAAAGATTTTATCTAAGAATAACTTTTCAAATAGTATAAATTTAAATGAT
>JBOFHT010000055.1:0-15343 GCA_051649785.1 Methanobacteriaceae archaeon | reverse complement strand
GTTTATATCAAAATCCGCTATTTCAAAAATTAAAACAACTTAAAATGCTTTGGCTTAGCAAATTAAGGAAATTTCTTTTTGAAAAAAATATTTTTGACTATAAATTAACAAAATAAAAAAGGGTTTCTACAAAGCCAATTTTTTTAAATTATATTTTTTTCATTAATAACTGCCTTAATTCGCTTAGCAGTTTTTGCAGAAGTAGATTTAAATCCAAAATATTTAGCTACCTCTTTAACTATTTTTTCTAATTCATTATTATTAATATAATTCTCATTATTTAAATTATAATTATTATTAGCATTATTAATATCTTTATCTATACCCAAATCCGAGTTAATAGCTATTTTAATGGCTTTATAAATTTCTTCACTAGATATTAAATCAATATTAGGTTTTTCACGCTTCCTAACAATAATATTATCATTATTAATATTTTTATCAAATAAAAAATCTTCTTTTAGAATAATAGAGTCTGAGATATTTTTAATAACTTGATTAATAGTGTTTTTAAACTTAGGAGTAGCTCTACTAACATTATAAATTTCCTTAAGTCTTGTGTGGACTTCACTTAAATGAAGTGGTCCTTCAATTAAAACAACTTCATTAATAACACTATTTATCTCTTCAGGTGATGCTTCGTAAATATTACTAGTTTTTAGATTAACATTATTAGCTATTACATAAGGAACAATAGCAGGGCTTTCTAAATCATCCAAAATATTGCTTGTAATGTCAGTATTATTATCATTAATCCCCTTATTATTAATACTACCATTACTTATATTATTACTAATACTTTCATTAATATTAGTGTTACTATTACCAATAATACCATTATTATTAATACTATTATTATTATCATCTCGGTTATTGGTATTATCATCTATATTATTTTCATCATCATAATCGGATCTATCAATAACAAAGAATTCCTTTGGAGCAGTTGGATTTTCAATTTCATTTAAAGTATTTTTGATATGTTTTATTTCAATTGGAACTGATTTAATTTTTTCAGATATTTTAGAAGACTTTTTCCTAGGCCTTCTATATTTTTCTGTACTATTTCTCCTAAGTGAACTATTAATATTGGCTCCTGATATATATTTTTCCTCATTACCTTTAATTTCACTATAAATTGTACCAATATTTTCATTTTCATATCCAATGTTGTTAGTATCATTAGCAATATTAATGTTAGGCATATTAATATTATTGTTAACATTACTAGAGTCACGATATTTATTATCATTCTTATTAATATTTGAATCCTCAGTACTTTCTAAATATCTTTTAATTTCAATTTCTAAATCATCTTCAACTTCAGCATTTTTATTAATATCATATTTGGCATTTGGATTAGTGTTGATATTATTATCAACATATTCATCATCATTTTTAATAGTATTATCAATATAATTCTCTGTGTTATCTATAATATTAGAGTTATTCGAATCAATATCATCAGAAGCAGCATTATCTACAGTATTGTTTGAATTAATATTAGATTTATTAGTAATACTCTCCGTATCTCCATCATACTCATTAGAATTAGTAATATTATCAGTATTAATATTACTATTACATTCACTATTAATATCACTAGTGTTATTAGTATTTTCACGAATTATACTAACAAAAGAGCCAATTTTCTTTTTAAATGTAACTTTAAGGTCATTAGCATCCGTATTATAATCTTTATTAATTTGATCTTTGTTATAATCAATGCTAAGGATATCAATACTATCACTACTACCATCATCAACAGTATTATCAATACTCTCAATACTATCAGTATCCATATTATTATTATCAACATTAATATCTGAATTATTAGTATTAACGGAATCTGAATTAGTATCCATATTACCATTATCTAGTTTATTATTATTGTTTTTATTATTAACATTACGGTTATCTCCATTGGATTTCGTAATATTTTTAACATCATAGTTATTATTTTTATTATTATTAACACTAACTCCATCATCTAATTCTTTATTTAGTTCTTTATCTAATTCTTCAAGTGTTTCGATATCAAGTTCAATTTTTGGGTGCTCTAAATCACTAAAATCATCATGAGTATCAGTATAATTACTTTCATCACTTCCTTCACCATTATTATGCACATAATCCCCATATTTTGAAATAATATTTTTAGATTTGTCTATTTTGGAATATGAATCATCCCCATCATCCACATAATGATAATTATTAGCATTGGGATTATTGTTAGTATCATTATTATGAGGATTATTGTTAGTATTATTGGTATTAGGAGTAATGGAAGAATTGAAGTTAGTAATAGTGAAATCAGAAGAATTGATAGTATGTTCTTGGTCTTCAAACTCTTTTTTGACTTTTTCAATATGTTCCATTTCTTCTCTTACTTTTTCTTCTTCTGCTTCCCTAACTATTCTAGCTAATTCTTCTTCCCTAGCTTTCTTTAGGTTTTCAAGCTCTTTAGATACTCTTTCATCTTCTTCAACTACTTTTATTTTCATTTCTTCAATTTTAGAAATTAATTTTTCCTTATCTAAATCACGGTTTCTGTACCAATCTGTAGACCATAAATGGTAAATATTCCAACCTAAACCAGTTAAAACTTGATCTCTAAGGCGATCCCTATCTCTAGCTACTCTAGAAAAGCTATATGATGGGCCATCACACTCAATTCCTAATACATATCTTCCCTGAGTTTCATTATCTATTATTGCTAAATCAACTCTAAATCCAGCACAACCTACTTGAGTATCTACTTCATACCCTTTACTTCTTAAAAATGTAGCTACTGCATCAACAAAAGGTTCTTTTTCTTTATTATCATTTGTTGCAACTCCTTTAGAAGTATTTTCAGCATATTCTAAAAATCTTTTAAGTGCTTTAACACCAAAAGGAGGATTAGCTGTTAAATTCATATCATAAGCTTTAAAGTTTGAAAAAACAACACATTTCTCTTTAGCACGAGTTATAAGTACATTAAGTCGCCTTTCCCCACCTTCTTGATTTAATGGTCCAAAGTTAAGCCCAATGTTACCATTTAAATCAAAACCATAACCTATACTAATTAAAATAACATCTCTTTCATCCCCTTGTATTGTTTCAAGGTTTTTAACAAAGAATCTATCTTCCCTTTGATCTGAAAAAAGGTGTTCTAATTCAGGGTGATTTTTCCTTTCTAATTCTAATTCCTCTAAAATTGCATTCATTTGAGCTACCGAAAATGTTCCAACACCTAAACTTTTAGTATCCCCATATCTTTCAAAGTGTTTAAATACCTCAACCACTACATCTTTAGCTTCTTCTCTATTAGAAGAGCTTTTCCCTCTATCATATTTAGTATTTGGATTATAATTAAATTTAAGACCAAGAGATTCTGTATTGCTTGAGGGTGAAGGGTAAATAAGTAGCTGGTTATCATAGAATTCCTGATTAGAAACAGCTATTAATGACTCATGACGGCTACGATAATGCCATTTAAGCATAATTACTGGGAAAGAAAGCTTACAAAGATGGAGAATACTTTCCATATCTAAAGCTGTAGCTACTTCTTCCCCACTTTCACTATTAGTCATCTGGTCAAAAAATGAAGTAGGAGGAAGTTGTTGAGTATCTCCCATTACTACTCCTGTTTTTCCTCTTAAAAATGCCCCTAGTGCATCTTCAGGCTTTACTTGACTAGCTTCATCAAAAATAACAACATCAAATTGTAGTTTTGAATTAGTAGGATCTAAATACTGAGCTACCGAAAGAGGACTCATCATGAAAACAGGCTTTATTTGTTTGATTAATCCTCCCGATTTTTCTAATAATGTTCTAACTGGAAGATGTCCTTGTTTTCTTACAAATTCTCCAGCTAAAACCTTAGATTCTGGGTCTTCACTATTTCCATAAACCTCTGGTATTTTTGAATTTAGCCCATAGTAAATACGTTGTCTATTAAGCTCAATTATATCTGTATCGAGTTCTTTAAATTCAGCTATTCTATTTTCATGTAAATCCCCTACAAAAGAAGATAATTCGGGGTTTTCATAAAATATAATATTTAAAAGAGCATCAGCAAAGTTACCATTAACTAAGTGCTTAACATCTTTTTTATTAATACTATATTTTTCAATTGAACCAATAAAATCATGTGATAATCCATTTTCACACTTATTTTTCACTTCAAGGTATTGTGACCATAAATGCAATAACGACAGTTGATTTTTCCAATCATTTAATTGATTTTCCCATTTATCAAATGATACATCTTCAGTTTCTTTTTTAAATATTAAGCTACTTCTTGCATTAAGTTTAGACTTTAGTTTTCTAAGATTACTTTCAAACTCATTACCAGATTCCATATAGTCATTTAACTCGATTTCAACATTGAATTCAATAAAAACATTAGAAATTACATTAGATAAGAAATTAATAAAGTTTTCGGAAACTGTGGATTGATGGGATTGGGAGAATATTCCTTCTTTAATAAAAGTATTCAATTGGTTAATCCAGTTAGTTACTTTATGTAATTCATTAATATCAACATTTAAATCCCATAATTCCCCAAATACTTTTTTGTAGATATTTTCAGAATCCATAAGATCTTTTTTAACTGAAATATGTTCTTTTACACCAATTAAATCATTTAATATATTATTATCACTAGGAAGATTATTTTTATATTTTTCATTATATAAACTAGCTATTTCATTTTTAATTCCTTTGTATTTTGATGAAAATAGCTTAAATTTAGTACTATTGACCACATTCCTATATTTGCTAATAATTTTATCAATATCATAATTATTTATATTATTATTGAATTTATCATAATATTTCTTAGTAGTTTTATAATCATCAAGTTTTTTTATAACAGAACTCATATCTAAATCAATAGAAAATTCTAGATTATCATTATTAATAGTGCTACCATTACTAGTATTACTCCTACTACTACTACCTACACTATTATGCTCCTTACTGTCATTACTATCTGTATTAATGCTACTAATACTACTATTTAGGTTATTAGCAATATATTTTAATACATCCCCCCTAATATATTTAATATTACCTGGTTCAAAAAGCTTCATTGCTTCAATTGAATGTTTAAAACCCTTTAAAGTGTTAATAGAATCAGTGTTTATACCAAATCTTTCATTAACAAGTTGAATATCTCCTCTAAATTCATTAAGTCCTCTTAAAGTATCATTGATTAAGATATTAATTTCCCTTAAATCACTTGGAAGTAAGTTTCCAGGATTACAATTTGTCCATGGATTATCTTTATTAGGAATAGACATATTAATAGTTGAATAAAGCTCTGCTAAGCTTTCAAGCTCAATAATAATATTATCTAAGTCTGCTTTTGTAGTTGATTCAGGATTAGTAAATTTAACAAGTGGCATTAATGTATCTTTTTTAGAAAAGTATTCATCACAATACTCTTTCATACCATATAATTCATAAGGAGATAAGCCAATTGCAAAATAAGGCTCTTTTAATATTTCTCCATACTGGTTAAGTTGATTACGTAGAGAATCTAACCTATTGAACTTCTCTTCTAAATCTAATTTCTTATCCTTTTTATGGTGAAGACACCTTTCAAGATCTTTTAAAAGGGCTTTCCGACGCGTTTTGTGACTATGAATTTCTAAAACAAATTTACCTAATCCAACACTTTCTAAACGACCTTTTACTACTTCCAAAGCAGCCATTTTTTCACTTACAAAAAGAACAGTTTTACCTGATGCAATTAATTCAGCAATTAAGTTAACAATAGTCTGTGATTTACCAGTACCTGGAGGTCCTTCAACTACTAAGTTGTGCCCAGCTTTAACATTCTCTATTACAGCAGTTTGTGAAGAATCAGAATCTAAAACATTGTACATGCTACTATAAGGTATTTTATCAATATCTTCTTCTGAAAACAGCTCAGAATGGCTAATTGACTTAGGATTAAAAATAGAACCCATAATCTCATTTTGTGTTAAGTCAACACCTTTATCCCAGCTTTCAGGATTTAAATCTTTATACATTATAAATTTTGTAAAAGAAAAAAATCCAATGGCAATATCATTAGAAACATTCCATCCACTTATTTTACTAGTTAAATCTTTGACTTTGGAAATGTAATGATTAACACTTTCACTATAATGGGCTAATTCAAATTCCGGAAGTATTATCCCTTCATCTTTTAATTTAGCTCTAAGGGATATATTAGTTTGTATTTCTTCTTCATTCCAATATAAAGAAAAGGATTTTCCTATTTTTTTACGTTCAAGAGTAACAGGGATTAAAATAAGAGGTGCTTTTTTAACTTCATTAGGCTTAAATCCACCTTTCCATTCAAGAAAGCCAATAGCTATATAAAGGATATTATAACCTTGTTCTTGAAGCATCATTTTAGCTTGTTGATTAATATAAAAAAGGCGTTTTTGAAGCTCAGTTGCTGTGAGATTAGTTTTAATTGTTTTGTTGTTATCCCCAAATATCTTTAAATCAAGTTTAGGAATTCTCCATATTTCACGACCTTTATCTTGGCTATCTCCGTTATTATTATTGTATTTATTATTAATATTGTTATTATTAGTACTATTATCACCATCACCAATTTTATTCTCATTATCTATATTGTTATTATTATTATCAGTTGTGCCATTATTATCAAATTTACTATTAGACTTAGCTTTTTTATTAGCTATAAACTTAAGAGTCTTTTTTTGAAGAATAAGTGATTGGTAAATACTAGATGGTGAATGGTTTTCTACTTCAATAGTACGTGATCTTGGCTTAAAGTTAAGGAGTTGATTTCTTGAACTTAAGTCTAAAAGATTTTTTCGGAGTCTTTTAAACTCTTTTTTTATATTATTTGATTCTTTAGCCATTTTATCCCAAATACTATTAAATATTAAATAAACTTCCAAATATATTAAATAAACAATTTTAAACAAGCTATTATAACTGTTTTAAAAGCAGTATTATAAATATTTTATAAACATTCATTATATTATTATTTATTGTTATTTTTATTAATAAACATTACTATTATGGTTTATTTAAGGATAATCTGATTATATTCAATTAAAGTAATTAAAATCACCAATAAAAGTTGTAGAAAAGATAGAATATTATTTCCAGTGATTTCATGAAAATTTATTATAAATAAAAAAATTTAAAAAAGATATTAAGAAAATTTAAAAATGTGTATGAAAAAGGTATTATGAAAAGATGTTATGAAAATTTATGAGATATACTAAAAATATAATAAATGATAATCTGAAAAAAATATTTAGAATGATGTGTTTTTATGCCAATTCCAAGCAGTTTCAACAATATTATTAATATTTGAATTACTTGCTTCCCAATTTAGCATATTCCTTGCTTTAGTAGAATCACTAACTAAAACTGCAGGGTCACCAGGACGCCTACTATCTTCAATAGTATTAATATCCTTATTGATAACTGTTTCACAACACTTAATAACTTCCCGAACTGAAAAACCATTACCATTACCTAAATTAAAAACTTCACTAGTATTATTATTTTTTATATATTCCATAGCTTTAATATGAGCATTAGCTAAATCTTCAACATGAATATAATCACGGATACAGGTTCCATCTTCAGTTGGATAATCAGTGCCAAATATGCTAATAGATTCACGTTTTCCAATAGCTACATCTAAAATAAGTGGAATTAAATGAGTTTCATTATTATGTTTTTCACCAATTTCACAGTCCTTATCACATCCTGAAGCATTAAAGTATCTAAGAGAACTATAATTAAAATTATAACTATTACTTCCCACACAGGAAAATGATTTCGAGTAATCAGATAATATCCTTTCAATAGTTAACTTTGTGTTTCCATAAGGATTAATTGGATTTAATATATGATTTTCATTAATAGGTATGGATTGAGGGTTACCATACACAGCAGCTGTAGAAGAAAAAATAAAGTTACCTACATTTCCTTTTTTCATTGACTTTAAAAGATTAATAGTATTAGATACATTGTTAATATAATATTTTTCAGGGTTTTTAATTGATTCATTTACACTAGTAAAAGCTGCAAAATGCATAACTACATCAATATCATAACTATTAAACAATTTATCAAGTTTTAAACTGTCGCTTAAATCACCTTCAACAAATTCACCCCACTTAACACTTTCTATATGCCCTTCACTAAGATTGTCATAAATAAGAGTATCATATCCCCAATTATTAAGTGATTTATTAACATGTGAACCTATATAACCTGCCCCTCCCACAATAAGAATCAACTAAAACCTCCTAATAATTTTTTAAGTATTATAACTTTTAATGTTGTAAACTATAATATAATTATAATTTGCAATCACACAATTATATTTATATAATAATATATTGTGTAAGCATATTAATTTAGCTATTTTTTGTTATTTGATAATATTAATTATAGTTCTTATTATGTTAATACTTATATAAATGGCTTTTCTAAGAGGTGTCTTTAACTAATCATAACACAAGAATAAATCTTAAAAGAAAAATAAAACCAATAAAAAATCAAAAAAGGAATAAAAAAGGAATAAAAAAAAGAATAAAAAAATAAGTAAAGAAATAAATTACTTATTAAAAGGTTCTGGTAACTTACAAACATTTTCACCTTTAGCCAGATACTTATAAACTAAAGCAGCTAAAATACCACCAATTAATGGACCAATAACATAAATTGGGAACATAGCCCAATTAGTAGGTGAAGCTATACCAAATAAAGGAGCTGCAATATAATTAATTAAATAAGGACTAAAAGCACGAGCAGGGTTAATTCCACCACCTGTAATAGCACCAAGGAAAATAATAGCAGCTGTAACAGCAAACCCTATACTAATTCCTGCAAAGCCAGGTTCTGCTTTTTTATCAACTGCAACACCCATAATTACAAGTACTAAGAAAAATGTTCCTAAAAACTCAGCAAACATAGCTTGCCAGTACCCAATACCTGCACCTGGAACAGTTGCACCTAATCCACCAGTAGCTACAGCAGGAGCACCTAAAATTAATATTAATGAAATACTAGCTAAAATTGCACCAATAACTTGAGCGATTATATAAAAAGCTGAATCTTTAGCACTAATATATTTTCCAACCCATAATCCAATAGTTACAGCAGGATTTAAGTGAGCTCCTGATATTTTACCAAATAGATAAATACATACAGTTACTGTTAAACCAAAGGCAAAACTAATAGCTAACCAGTCACCAAACCCACCTAAAATACCTATCCCTGCAGTATTAGATATTGACTTTGTTACAATTAATGTAATGACAGCTGAACCTGTACCAACAAGTACAAGTAAAAAAGTACCTATCATTTCTGATAACATTTTCTTTCCAATTCCACATTCCATAATTACACCTTACTAAGTTAAATTAGTTAAATAATTTAATTAAACTGCTTGATTCCATTGGCAGTAATTATGTCTGAAATCAACCAAAGTAGCTGAAGCACAATTTTTGCAAGCTCTAACTGGAGATGCTGGATCTTCAGGCGTAAGTGCAATTAAATTAGTCATTAATGTAGCTGTAATAGGTTCACTAGTAAGTAAACATGGGTAATCAGCTAATCTCATAAGTGATGAGAAACGGACAGTTATTGCACAAGCAGGATAAGTATACCTTTGTGGATTCATAATAACTTCGTGGTTTCTAATAGGATCAAGATCTACTTTAAATTTGTTTACCATTGGAGATAGACTAATGTCTTTAGATGCTCTAGCTTTTCTAGATTTATCTAAATAGCCCCATCCTCTGTAAATCATGTCCATAAAGTCACTATTGTGAAGTTCAGCCGCAGGACCACGATTAGGGAATTGTTGGACAAAATTATGGAATCTTTTAGTTAATAAATCAACAACTGTAGGTGCATTAAATCCATCTAATTCAAGAATATATTCAACAGCAGTTGCAGAAGCACCAGTAGCTAAAGATAATACTTCATAAGGAGATGTGAATTTATCAAGATTGTTTTTAAGGGTGCTATCAATTACATTAGTTGTAGCTTCAATAATCCCCATAGTAACATCATCTTTACACATATTATATGTAGATTGAGATATATGGTGAGATATATCACCTACACAGTATGCAGGAACTGTTAAAATATTACCATAATTAACACCAGCTTCCATAGCAGATATAACAGTTTTTTCCATCTTAGTCCTATAATCTACCATATATTTAGCTACATCAAAAGAAGTGTGACCTAAATCTGCCATTAAATCAGTTTGTCCTTTAACAGGAGTTTCATAAATCTTTTTAAGAATAGCTACTTCTGCTTTTACAGCTTCATCTAATGTTTTTCCAGCTTCAAGTTCATTAGCAAATACATCACCAATACCATAAGAAGTATTCATAGCCCAAGATTTTGCAGCTAAAATGGCTTTTTTATGGGCTTCAGGAATATCAGTTAATGTTAAAACTTGATTAACAACATTAGACGTACTTCCTGGAATTAATGCAAAGTCAACTACACAAGTAGGACCATAAAAACCACCATACCGACGAACAGATTCTTTACCAATTAATGCTTCATTATCTCCAAAAGCTTGAATAAACTTAGCTAAACTTGCTTTAAATGATTCATCTTGATCACAGAGAATTTCAAGAATAACTGGAGTTTGATAATGTTCAACAAATGGATCATCTTCAGGACGAATAGTATCTGTAATAGCAGATAAAGTGCTAAAGTGAGCATTTACAGAATTAACATGTAAATCAAATACTTCTTGTGATTGACCATCCATTGGCTTCATTTTATTAGCTACATCAACATAAGCTTTTGTATCAGCAATTTTAAACTCTTTACCTCTATTAGCTTTAATTTTACTTACATCAGCTTTTTGAGCAGCCATTGCCTCATTAATCATTTTTTCATATAAATTCACTATCACACCTCATTAAATAAAGTTTATTAAGTATTCTAAATATTTAGCAATACTAATATAGGTTCTAAAAAGTTATTATTTATTATGAATATTAGTAACTAAATACTCTATAATTTTATCTTCAACATCTGATTTTAATTTATTACTAATATTAGTATACTAAATACTAGTTACATGTATGTAAATACTATAATTTAAAGTTTATGAAAAAGTTTTTACAGTTATAATATTTAAGTAATAATAATAAAAAAATATGTATTAAATAAATTACTAGATATTAATAACAATTAGTAGAATTATAAAAATTAAAGCAAAATTATTGGTAATCTATAAGAATTTGAATTTACTTAATAAAACTAGTATAAAAATAGGTATTTTTAGAAGAATATAATTAAAAAAAATGATAAGTATAGGGATAAATAAAATGAGAATTATATTAAGAAAGATGATAAGGATAAAAATAGAAATATATAAAAAAATTAACTAAAAAAAAAGTAAGGTATTAATTAAAATAACTACAAGCTTTTTTAGAAAAAAAGCTTGACCAAAAAATATTAATTAAAATAACTTACCTAATTTTAATAATGCTTTTGGAGAAACTTTAACTAAAGTTTTAACAATCTCAGTAGTACTAACTCTTTCAAAAGAAACTTCTTGGAAAGCTTTAGCTACAGAATCCAGTTCATCATCTGAAAGAGAAAGTGCATAATCTTTAACTTTTAAGTATTTATCAATTTCTCCACCAATATCGCCACGACAATCTTTATCATATTGAGATAAACGATTAGCTGAGAAATCTTTCTCCTTAACTGCTTCTGCAGCTACATTACCGGCATGCATTCCACCTTTCATACCACTAATGATTCCTCCACCAGTAAGTGGGTTAACCTGACCTGCTGCATCTCCAACAACTAAAAAATTATCGTCATGAATCTTTTTAGGCATTCCCCCAACAGGATCTCCACCTACATTCAATTCAACAGCTTGAGCATTTTGAGTAGCTGGACAATTAGCTACAAATTCTAAAAGATGTTCATAGGCACTTTTATCAGTTGCAGTAGCTACAATTCCAAGACCTACATTAGCTATGTCTTCTCCTTTAGGGAAAATCCAAGCATAACCTCCAGGAGCTACACTACCAAAGTAAAACTCAATGACATCATTGTTTTCCATATCTACTCCAACCATTTCAAATTGGATACCAGATTCCATGTTTTTTGGTTTAACAGATGTGTTTAACCCAGCCCATCTAGCTACACGAGATTCTGGACCATCAGCAGCAATGATAATATTAGCTTTAACTTCAAATAACTCACCCATGTGTTCGCAAGTTACAACATAGCTGTCACCTTCTTTTCTCATACCATGAGCTAATGTTTTAACTTTTATTTTAGCCCCAGCTCTTGCAGCATCCATAGCCATATGCTTATCAAAGACTTTTCTCTCAAGAATATAACCTGCTTCAGGTAACTCGATTTCTTTTGAAGTTAACCATACATTAGTCCCATTAGGTGAAATAAGGCGAACACCATCTAATTCTTTAGTAACCCAACGTGGATTTGGTTCAATACCTAAATCAGATAATCCTTCCTTAGAAACGCCTTCAGCACAACGTTTAGGTGCACCAATTTCAGACTTTTTTTCAATTAATAAAACATCTGCTCCTCCTAAAGCTGCATGTTTAGCAGCAATAGAACCTGCAGGACCTGCTCCAATAACCAATACATCACATTTAATCATTTTAAAACCTCCAAACTTTTTTAGAAAAAAAGTTTGATCAAAAAAAATAATATAAATAACTCACTCCTTCACCAGAGCAGAAATAGGACAAGCTTTTACACAAAAGCTACAATCCTTACAGTCAGAATCATCAAAAACAAGAGTAAACTCCTTAACTTCAATTAAGTTTCTTGGACAAACTCCTGCACACTCTCCACAATACATACACCAATCTTTAACAATCATAATATCACTTATAAGTTTGTAAAATTTAATTCTATTAATTTAAATTTATTTAATAAGAACAATGATAATAATATATTCATTAGTATTACTAAAGCTAATAAGATATTTAATAATAATGATAGCATTAAATGTATAAATACTATTATTAATACTACTAATATTTAATAAAAACTAATATTTGTGTTTAAAATAAAATATTATATATTATTATACTTATTTTTACTTTATGGTTTATAAATATTGTTATTTTAAAAGTAACTATCCCCCATATAAATTTAGAAAAAAATAAGAATTATAGTACAGTTAAAGTAATCTGTTTTATAATAAATTAATATGAATATATAAATACTATGGTAAAAAGAGACTGTCATTTAGTTAGTGATATTTTTTGGTTTTTTTGAAAAATAATTTTTTCACTGTTTTTAGCTTATATAAGCTAGAAAGATGTTTTTTGGAAAATAAAGAAGAAAGAGTTAGTTTTATATAGTTGGAGTGGTATATATTTATATATGAACCTAAATAACACCACTCCATTTAATAATGTGTCTTCCATACAATATAAACTTTTCGATTTTGATTATAATAATTTGTTTGAGGAAAATAATGCAATTAAGAATAGTTTGCCAGTCTCAAGAAAACTAGTTATGGTGGACGAAAACTTTTATGCTTACGAGAATCCTTTTTGTAAGCATTGTTACAGCCGTGATGTAGTTGAAAACAATACTAATGAACGTTCTCTTTATAAAAAAGATGGAACGTTATTTGAAGCTACTGTTCAAAGATATAAATGTAATAATTGTGGTATATCGTCTCAGGTGGAGTTTACAGGGCAATATGATTCTTATTGCCGTTATTCTATTGAAACTAAAGATAAATCAGTTCGAACTGCTGAATTAGATGCCGTATCTTTGCGTAATATTTCTAAACTCCATAAAGTCTTTAATAATTTCCCTATTTCTCATGAAACAGTACGGAAAGCTATTAAAGTCCATGATTGTCTTTATTTCATTAATAATCATAGTAATTTGTCGGGATATTATGGTTATGATGAACAATGGGTTAAAATTAAGGGTATTTGGAAATATAGGTATGTACTATTTGATTTAGTTACTAAAACCTGCGTAACCGAAGGTTTATATGATAACATTGAAAAAGAAACAATAAAAGAATTCATAGACAAATCTATACCTCTTATAAAGAGAAAGGCAATAGTAACAGATTTAAAAACCGATTATGAGAGTATAATGGATGATTTAGGTTTTAATCATCAAAAATGTATGTTTCATCTTGATTTAACTTTAAAAAAGAAAATTAGGGAATTTTTAAATAAAGAGACAAATAAAATAAAGAAAGAAATCAAAAAAGCAAGTAAAAAACTTTCTAAAAGTGAAATTAAGAAGATTGCAGAAGAAAAAATTGAACCCATTAAAGAAGAAATTCTAGAATATAAAAGCTGGTTTTTCCAATTATTCGACTTTAAACATTATAAAGATGCATTAAATTTCATTGAACAAATAAGAGAACGTTTAGTTGATTTTCCAACAGTCTTGAAAGATTATTTGTCTTTAAATTTCATGCCTATTTATAAAAGATATTTAACTTTTCTTAAATTTCCTAATAAAAGTAGATTAGATCGAACGAACAATCAAACTGAAAATTACATAGGTAATACCATGTCTAAAGCTGATAAAAAGAAATTCCGAACAGATATTGGTTTTATGAGCCAAATATATCACCGAACAAAAAATTGGACACAAACCCAAGCAAAACACTAACCACTTGACAGTGCCGGTAAAAAAACAGTAACATTAATATAATAATGCGAATATAATATCAATATGAAGTTAAATAATGGAAATGTGGTGAAAGTTAGAGGATATAATATCTATGAAAGAAAAAGTAGAAAAGGATGGGCAATAATAATTATGCCTATTGGAATAAGAATAGACAATTTTCATGGATTCCCACATATTCATTTTTCCCAAAATGGGAAAAAACATAACATAAATACAAATAATTTCAACAAAGTCTATAAAGTAGTTTTTACACATATATTAACTAACACTAAAATCAGTAAAGAAAAATTAAGAGAGGAATTACTATGATTGCAATAAGAATGATTAAAAAAACAATTGGGAGAAACATAGTTGATGAATACATTAAAACTTATGGTTCTATTGAAAATCTTAAAAATGTGATAAAAAGAGACCCGGACAACATAAAAACAAATTATGACCTTGAAGAATGGGAATACTATCTTAAAAATCCTGAAGAAGAAGTAGAAGATGGGAAAACTATATTTAGAGATCATTCATCCATTAGTATGTTAGAATTAGAATTAATGAACTTTATAAAATATGAAAATCCACAATCAATTAGTGAATTAGCTAAGTTAATTCATAAAGATATTACTACAGTACAGAAAAAAGTCACTAAATTAGAAAAAGAAGGACTTATAGAATT
>JBOFHT010000054.1:0-16244 GCA_051649785.1 Methanobacteriaceae archaeon | reverse complement strand
TTTACATGGTGCAAATAAATAATAGTAATAATAGTTAATAATAATGTAATATAAGTTAATATAATATATAATAGAAAAAAATAGAGTATAAATTAAGTAACAAAGGTGATATCATGGAAGAAATGTACTCAGAAAAAGTAATGGATCATTTTTCAAAACCTCGAAATGTTGGTGAAATAGAAGATGCTGATGGTGTTGGAACTGTAGGAAATCCTACCTGTGGGGATTTAATGACTATTTACATTAAAGTTGAAGATAATATTATTAAAGATATTAAATTTAAAACATTTGGCTGTGGTGCAGCTATTGCAACTAGTAGTATGATAACAGAAATCGCTGTTGGAAAAACTATTGAAGAAGCATTGGAAATTACAAGAGATGATGTGGCAAATGAACTTGATGGATTACCTCCTGTTAAAATGCATTGTTCCAATTTAGCGGCAGATGCATTAAAAGCAGCTATCGATGATTATAAATCCAAGCTTTTTTAGAAAAAAAGCTTGACCAAAAAATAATGGTTAATAGGGAGCATATAATAAAAAGCAATAAGATAAGGGTTTGTTTAAATGGTAAAAATAGCTGAAAATGTAGCTGGAGAACGAATTGCGGATAATTTAACAGAATTAATTGGGAAAACTCCATTAGTTAGATTAAATAAAATTAATGATTCTGACTTTAATTGCGAAATTATTGTTAAATTAGAATCATTTAATCCATTAAGTAGTGTTAAAGATAGAATAGCTTTAGGAATGATAAATAAAGCTGAAGAAGAAGGGTTAATTAATAAAGATACTGTTTTAATTGAACCTACAAGTGGAAATACTGGAATAGGTTTAGCTTTTATTGCAGCTATAAAAGGATATAAACTTATTTTAGTTATGCCTGAAACAATGTCTCTTGAGAGAAAAAAACTTCTTGCAGTATTTGGTGTTGATATTGTTTTAACACCAGGAAGTAAAGGAATGAATGGTTCAATAGCAAAAGTTGAAGAATTACTTGGAAATTATGATAATTCCTATACATTTAATCAATTTAAAAATCCGGCAAATATAGAAACTCACTATAATACCACAGCTAATGAAATTTGGGAAGATTGTGGAGGGAAAATAGATATTTTTATTGCAGGAGTAGGTACTGGTGGAACCATATCAGGTATAGCTAAAAATCTTAAAGAAAAAGATGAAACTATTGAATTTATTGCAGTCGAGCCAATAGAATCCCCAGTTTTATCAGGAGGAAGCCCTAGTCCTCATAAAATTCAGGGAATTGGTGCAGGGTTTATTCCAGACAACTTTAAAAGTGAATATATTGATGAAATAATAACTGTTAAAGATGAAGATGCTTCAAAAACAATGATTCAGCTAGCTAGAACTGAAGGAATTTTCTCAGGAATATCCTCAGGAGCTTCATTATATGCTGCTTTAGAATTAGCTAAAAACCCAAAAAACAAAGATAAAAGAATATTAGCTATTTTACCAGATACTGGTGAGCGTTATTTATCAATGGATTGGGTTTTTGAAGATATTTTTAAAGAATATAAAAGTATTTTCTAAAATAAAATTTTAGATAAAAATTATTTTAGAGTTATTTTAGTGTTGTACTGTTGTTTAGAATTATTCTAGAACAAAGATATTCATTTAGTAGCTTTATTCAATGCTTGACTAATATCAGCTATGATATCTTTAACATCTTCTAAACCAACAGAAAGTCTTAAAAACTCAGGAGTTACACCAGTAGAAATTTGTTCTTCTTCTGTAAGTTGAGAATGAGTAGTAGAAGCAGGGTGAGTAATTAATGATCGAGTATCTCCAATATTAGATACATGAGATAAAAGTTCCACATTATTAATAAACTTCTTACATTCTTCAATTCCACCTTTAATTCCAAAACCTAAAACAGCACCGTAACCTATACAATCACCAGTATCGTCTTTTTCAAAGTATTTATTAGCCATTTTGTGGTCAATATGGTCATTAAGTCCAGGATAATTTACCCATTCAACAAGAGGATGATTTTTTAGGAATTTAGCTACTTCCATTGCATTTTTAGAATGTGCGGGCATTCTAACACCTAATGTTTCAATTCCTTGAATTAACTGGAATGCATTAAAAGGGCTGAGAGCTGATCCAAGATCCCTTAGAAGTTGAACACGTGCTTTAACTATAAATGCAAGATTTCCAAAACTTTCTGAAAATACTACTCCATTATAACTTGGATCAGGGTTAACAAATTCTGGGAACTTATAATCATCATTTGACTCTTTTGATTTAACAGTCCAGTCAAAATTACCTGAATCAACAATAACACCACCTAAACTATTTCCTTGACCACCAATAAATTTAGTAGCTGAAATAACAACAATATCAGCACCATATTTAATTGGTTTGAAAAGTCCAACAGTCATAGTATTATCAACAATAAGAGGAATTCCTGCATCATGAGCAATTTTAGCTATTTTTTCAAAATTAGGAACATCAAGTTTAGGATTTCCAATTGATTCGACATAAATAGCTTTAGTTTTACTATTAATAGCATCAGCATAGGCATCATAATCATTAGATTTGACAAATTTAACAGTCCTACCTAGTTTTTTAAATGTGTGAGTAAAAAGTGTATGAGTACCCCCATATAAATTGTCAGCTGAAACAATATTATCTCCAAGCTCAGTTATATTGAGTATTGCTATAGATATTGCACTCATTCCTGAAGAAAGTGCAAGTCCGCCTACTCCACCTTCAAGTGCAGCTACACGTTCCTCCAGTACTGCATTAGTAGGATTATTAAGGCGTGTATAAATATTACCAAACTCTTTAAGTGCAAATAAATTAGCTGCATGTTCCGTGTCATTAAATACATAAGCAGTAGTTTGATATATAGGGACAGCACGAGAATTAGTATGACCTAATTCATCATGCCCTCCATGAATATTAGTAGTGTTAACTCCATAATTTTTCTCATTGTTATCATTAGACATTAAAAATCCCCTTTTAATTATTATAAATATAATTACAGGTACTTACTATATGAGTAATTGTTTTACCTGTATATTTTTAACTGATGTATATAATTTAATTATATAATAAATTTATTAGTATAATATATAAACTACAAAATATTTATACTTTATTAAAAGTTAGGATTTATATAGGAAATTATGGGAAATTATAGAAATTAATAAAAAAGCTAAAAGCTAAAAAATAAAAATAAGTTATTATGAATATTTAGTTAATACTTTAATTTGTTATTATAATAACAATGATAATATTTAAATAAAAAAAATAAGGTTTATAGAGAAGCAACAGCTACTTCAGTTTTTATATTGGGAATATTAAAATTATTATTTCCAACAACATTAATAGGGGCTATTGGAGTTGATTTTTGATGGATTTCAATTATTAAATTAATCTTTAATTCAATATTTTTTTCACTAATTACTATTTCCATATCCCCCTCTTTGATAGTAGTAAGAAGATGTTTTTTAGCTTTAAACAGCTTAGAAGCATTTAAAATTTCAAGACCCATTGGAATCTTATTTTCATTAAAATCCATAACTATTGACTTATTTAAAAACTCAGAAAATTTATATTTTTGCTTTTTAGAATAAAAAAACAAAATATCTTCTTTATAATCATAATCAATATCCATAATGTTTTCATTCATTGTGAAACTTCCTTTTATTTATTAAATATATATATGTTACAACATTAATAAACTTATCTTTAATAGAGATAACTATATAACTATTGTATTCATAGTTATAATCATATGTTAAAGCAAATTTTTTAGTTTCTTGTTGTTCAATATCAATAGGATATTCTTTTATTATGCATCTACTAATATAATCAAAGGATATTTCTGGGGATTTACATTTTAGATTAGAATGTTTAGTTTGTCTTAGTTGATTTTTATCGAAATTGTGTAAAAAGCCAACTATACTCCTTTTATCTAATCGCCTAGTCATCACTATCCCTTTTCAGCAAAACTACAATTTCTAATTTTTTAGCTTTAATGTTTTAATAAATAACATATTACATATATAGTTCATAATTTATAGCTGCTTGTTAATAAATTTTATTCAAATGCGAAATCAATATTGCAATGATAATATAAAGCTATTTAAAGTTACTTGTTTTTTAGTATATATGAAAAAGAGAATATTATTTATATAGAAAAGATATAAATTGTATTATTATAAAATATTAGGTTATAATATCAAATTATAACAATATAGTTAATAACAAATAATAGTATAAAGTAGTATAATCCTCATAATTACTAGTCAAATTCACAAATACTTACACACAACTCATTACTGGAGAAATTAAAAATGCAAGTTTATAATACAATGACAAGAAGCAAAGAAAAGTTTGAAAAAGAAAATAAAAGAATTAAGCTTTTTGTTTGTGGACCTACAGTTTATGATGATGCACATATTGGCCATGGTAGAACCTATGTTTCATTTGATATGATTAAACGATATTTTGAATTTATTGGCTTTTCTGTTTATTATATGGAAAATATCACAGACATTGATGATAAAATCATTAATAGGGCAAAAGAACGTGGAATTTACCATACCGACTTAGCTAGAATTTATGAAGATAAATTTAAAGAAGATATGATAGAACTTGGTGTAGATGGAGTAAATCTTTATGCACGAGCTACAGAACACCTTGATGAAATTTATGACCAAATTGAAAGATTAATTACTAAAGGTTATGCATATGAAACTGAAACTGGTGTTTATTTTGAAGTAGCTAAGTTTAGTGAATTTGGAAAACTTTCTAATCGTAAACTTGAAGATTTAACTGTAAGTCGTGTGAGTGATAAGACTAAAAAGCATCCACATGATTTTGCTCTTTGGAAAAAAACTGAAGAAACCCCTAATTATCATTCAAAATGGGGAAATGGTAGGCCTGGTTGGCATATAGAAGATACAGCTATTACAGAAGAGTATTTTGGACCACAATATGATATTCACGGAGGGGGATTGGATCTTATTTTCCCTCACCATGAAGCTGAAATAGCTCAAATGGAAGCTGTGTCTGGAAAAGTCCCATTGGTTCGATTTTGGATGCATACTGGTTTTTTAAATGTAGATGGTGTTAAAATGTCTAAATCTCTTGGAAACTTTATTACTATCAGAGATTTACTTAAAAATTGGGAGGGAACTGAGTTTCGATTATTTGTTTTATCAACTCATTATAGAAGCCCTATTGACTTTTCAAAAAAATCACTTCACCAAGCTTCTAAAAACCTAGAAAGACTTAATAAAACTGTTGAAAATATTAAAGAATCATTGAATATATTTAATATTGATGCAGAAGAGTTTTTAGCTAAAGAATCTGAAAACATAGCATATAATAACATTATTATTGATAATAATGATAATAATGATAATAATAGTGATATTAGTAATAATAGTAATGGTAATAATAATTCCTACAATCTTAATAATAAAGATATTAATAATAATCTTAACAATACTAATAATCTAGATGAGCTAGACAAATTAAAAATAGCTAGAGAAGAATTTAAAATCAGTATGGATGATGATTTCAATACCCCTGAAGCATTGGCTAGTATTTTAAGCTTTACAAAAGTCATTAATAAATTTATAAATAGTATTAGTGAAAATTGTACCAATACTGATATTAAAAATAAAGAAGATACCATTACTTTTTTAAAGGAATCTCTGTTATTACTTAAAGATTTTGATACTATATTTAATATAAATCTATTTGAAATCTCTGAAAATAGAGACAGTGATATTAGTGAAGAATTACTATCCATTATTACCCATATTAGGACTAAACTTCGTGAAAATAAAAATTATGAACTTTCTGATGAAATACGTGATAAATTAGAATCCATTGGGCTTAATATTGAAGATAGTTAAATTAATTTAGTTATTATTGTCATTATTACCATTATTATATTTGTAATTATAAAGATTATAATTATTAGCTATATACTTATTATAATTATTGATATTAGTATAATTATTATTACCATTATTATTAGCTGATGAAAAATAAAAAACATTGGCAAATAAAGCTTCTAAAGATATAATGTCATTAATAGAAAAAACAATTGAAACAATAAAATTAATACCTTCAATAGTTCTAATTTTAACAACTGAAGCTATAATAAAGTTAATAATGTATATAATAATAGGATTATTCTGGATAGTAAGGAGAATAGTAAATGGAATAATTTTAATAGTTAGAATATTAGTTGCTATACTCCTATCAACAATTATAAAGATTATAATCGTGATAAAAAAGAAAACTAGTGCAAAATAATAGATAATAATAATAATAATAATAGATAATGAAAATAGATATAAAAATAATTATAAAAATAATACTAATAATAATAGATAATGAAAATAGATATAAAAATAATTATAAAAATAATACTAATAATATTAATAAAGAATATAATATATAATACTTAATATACAATATTAATGTATAATACTAATTGTATTAATATTAATATAATAATACCATATAATTTAAGTATATCATAATTGACTTATAATGGATTAAGGGATTTGAATGAAAAGAGAATCAGTAGGGATTGTTGAAACAAAATATTTTAATATTAAAGGAGACTTGGAACTTGAGTCTGGAAAGACTTTAAAAGATGTTACAATTGCCTATGAAACATATGGAACTCTTAATAGAGAGAAAAATAATGTAATTTTAATTTGCCATGCACTATCTGGAGATGCTCATGCTGCAGGTTGGTATGAAGGAGATAAAAAGCCAGGTTGGTGGGAAATATTTATAGGTCCTCATAAAGGAATTGATACTGAAAAATACTTTGTTATTTCATCAAATATTATAGGAGGGTGTAAAGGTTCAACTGGGCCAGATTCAATTAACCCTGAGACTGGAAAGCAATATGGACTTGACTTCCCACTTTTAACTATTAAAGACATGGTTCATGCTCAAAAAAAGCTTGTTGATGGTTTAGAAATTAAAAAACTTCATGCAGTTGTAGGCGGGTCTATGGGGGGAATGCAGGTTTTACAATGGATGGTCTCATATCCCGAAATAGTTAAAAAAGCTATTCCTATTGCTACTACTGCTCGTTCAACACCACAACAAATAGCTTTTAATGAAGTAGGTAGAAGAGCCATTATTTCAGATCCTGATTGGAATGAAGGGGATTATTATAGTTCAAATCCTCCTAAAAATGGGTTATCTGTAGCTAGAATGGTTGCACATATTACTTATCTTAGCGATGAATCAATGGTTCAAAAATTTGGAAGAGACTTGAAAGATAAAGAAGATTATGGTTATGATTTTTCACAGGATTTCCAAGTTGAAAGCTACTTAAATTACCAAGGAAAAGCTTTTGTAAAACGATTTGATGCAAATAGTTACTTATATATTACAAAAGCGATTGATTATTTTGATTTAACAAAAAACAACTCTCTTATTGAAGGATTAAAAAATGTGAAATCAAAAGTAAAACTAATTGCAATTGATTCAGACTGGTTATTCCCTGTTGACCAATCTAAAGAAATTTTAACAGCACTTAATGCAAATGATATAGAAGTTAGCTATAGTGAAATTAAATCTAGCTATGGTCATGATGCATTTCTTTTAGAAGGTGGACAATTAAATTACTTAGTAAGTCGCTTTTTAGCTGATACTTATGTTAAAGATTTAATGCAAAGTGATATAAAAACAATAAAATTAGAAGCAAGTATAGAAGATGCAGCTAAAATAATGATGGACGAGCATGTAACTCATATTCCTGTAGTTTCGGATAAAAACTATTTAATTGGAATAGTAACAGCATGGGATATTTCACGATCTATTGCATTAAAATGCTATTCATTAAAAAAAATAATGACACAAAATGTTATTGTGTGCTATAGTCATGACCCTATTGAAGAAGTAGCTAGTAAAATGGCAAAACATGACATTTCATCACTACCTGTTGTTAATAGCAACTATACTGTTGAAGGAATAATTACAACAGACCATATAAGTCACTTAATTAGTAGTTGATGAATATCATTTTCAATAGTATACTAATCTTTTTATATATAAGTCATTAGCAGTACTAACACTAACAATAGTAATAATATATAGTAATAGTAATATTAGTATTAGTAGCTAATTAAAATATAATTGTTACTACATTAAATACCTAATTTTTTAATAGCTACAAAAGCAGCTGCCTGTTCTGCCTCTTTTTTACTTTTCCCTTTGCTTTGTCCAAATTCTTTATTATTAATTAGAATATCCATAATAAAAGTTTTATCATGTGGATCACCATACTCTTTATATAGTTTATATTGGAGTGAAAGCTCTTTAGCATCACAATATTCTTTTATTTTAGATTTATAATCGTTAAAGAAAATAAATTCTTTATCAACAAATTGAGCAATATACTTGGATAAAAATTCCCTTACTTTGTCTATACCTTGATCTAGATAAATTGCACCTAAAAAAGACTCAAAAATATCTGCTTGAATTGATTTAGCTTCATTAAAACTAATATTACTGTCTTCACCTATTTTAACATACTTATTAAGCCCTAAATAATTAGAATAGAAAACTAAGGCATCTAAGCAAACAAAATTGGATCTGAGTTTTGTTAATTTTCCTTCATCCTCAGTTTCATATTTTTTGTATAAGTACTCTGACGCAATCATATTAAGTACAGAATCCCCTAAAAACTCTAAACGTTCATAATCATACTTAGAATATTTTTTAGAAACTTTATTATTTCCTTTTTCAATAGACTTATGTGTGAAAGCCATTTCATATAGCTTAATGTCATTTGGAACTATTCCAAATTTATCCAATATCTCCAAGCTACCACCTTAACCTAAGTCTAAGTATTTCATAGTTCAAATAGTTTAAATTATATACAAATAAACTATTAAGTACAAATAGTGCAGAAAATCTAAATTATATTAATTAATATTATAGTCCATATAATGTAGAAAATAACATAATTATAATATATACAACATATATACCTTATTATTAAATTATTCTTAGTTTATTAAACTAATTTTACAAATATAGTAAAAATATAACTATATTTTTTAATTAAAATAGTATATGTTCTTCATTCTATATTAATTATTGTATTTTTGCGTTTAATATAAAACTATCTGATTTTAAATTATTAATTTTACAATATATTTTTATTTATTTCCCATTATATAAAATTATTGCTAATAATTATAAATATTAGGTATACCATTATAATATTTATATATAAATTAAGTAAACTGCTTGACAAATTAAAAATATTGTAGAATCTGTGATAAAAAAATAATGAAATTAATTTTTATAATAATAATGGCAGTACGAATAATAATAAAATTAAAAATAAAGTAATTAAAAAACCAAAATACAAGTAAAATTAAAAATATAATAAAATTAATAAACTTAGTAGAAATAATAGTATTAGAAATAATGGTATTATTAATAATATATTTAATTAAATTATACTAATTACTATCAAAGGGGATGCTATAATTAATAAAATTAACTTATTAGAATCATTATGGAAAAAAGAACTAAATTTAAAAGATGATGATAACAGGGGCGAAAATAGTAATAGAGCTAATAATAGAGATAATAATAATAATAATAATAATAGCAAAAGAAGTAAAGATAGAAAAGAAGACTCAGGGATTTATAATAATTCAAATATAAACGAAAATATATGGGATAAAAGAGCTAAAGACTTTTCAAAAAGAGTTAAAAAGGATGAATATATTAAACAGTTTTTAGGTAAAATAAATAGTAGCTTAAATAATGAAGAAAATAATGGAAATATTAATGGAAACACAACCATAAACACCAAAGAACTTACAGTTTTAGATTTAGGTTGTGGTGAAGGAACAATAACAATTCCTCTATCTAAAACATTTAAAAGTGTAACTGCAGTTGATTCATCCTATAAAATGCTTGAAATATTAAAAGAAAAGGTAGAATCTGAAGAAGAAATAGTTAAATCCTCAAATAAAAATAATATAAGTAATAATATTGATATGGGAGTAACTAAGATAAAATTAGTAAAAAAAGACTTAAAAGAAATAAATATTGAAAACACCAATGAGCATGATATTGTAATTGCATCAAGATCATTGAATAAAATAGAAAATATTAGTGGGCAACTATCAAGAATGAATGAATTAGCTGAAAGAGCTGTTTACTTAACTTTATGGGGTCCTGATGCAAGAATGTTTGAAAAAACAATTTATCCTCTTATTGGAGCTGAAAAATATACTTATGGTAGTTATATCCATGTTTATAATATTCTTTATGAAATGGGAATTTATGCTAATATAGAAAGAATTAAAATTAAAAGTAATCCAATAAAAAGTCAAATTGACACTATTAACATTATTGGCAATAATAAATGTAATAAAAACAATGATATTAATAATATCCATAATTACAATAAGAATATGGATAACTATAAAAATAATTTAGAGAATATTGTTGATGATATTTTTAATAGCTTTAAATGGAGAATTAAAAATATAGAAAAGGAAGAAGAAAAGAAGAATAAAATAAAAGAATTTATAAAAAATGACTTAATAAATAATAATGGAAACTGTATCGATTCATTTAGAAGCACAGATTGGATTTTAATTTGGTGGAATAAAGAATAATAAAAGAAAGAATAGATTATAAAATATAAAATAGTTATTAATCTAATTTCCTATTAATTAATTTTCGCAATGAATCTAATAATATTCCATTAAGCATTAAAAATAATCCTACAATTAAAAACATAAATGAAATGATTGTAGGGCCAAAATTAATACTTGTTCCATTAATATAATCATTTAAAAATACAATTGATGAAATAAAGCCAATTAAAGTTATTATAAAACCAGGAAGGGTAAAATAATAAAGAGGACGCTTTAGTTCCATATCTTTAATTATTTTAAGAAGTACACGAACTCCATGGGTAATTGGATTTTCAGTTGAGCCATCCACATCATACCTAACAGTTATTGGAACTTCACCTATTTTTAAACCCGCTTCAGCTGCATCAGACAACATTTCACTTTCTATTGCAAAGCCAGTACTCCTAAGTCCAAAGCAAGAAATAGCTCGTTTAGAAAAAGCACGAAAACCACTTTGAGAATCTGTTATTTCAAGCCCTGAAGATATATTAGTAGCTTTATCAAGAACTTTTTGACCAATACGCCTATAAGAAGGAGTATCATCTTCAACAGTACCTTCCATATATCGACTACCATTAATAAAGTCCATACCACCATTTATTATAGGATTTACAAGGTTAGGAATTTCATCAGGATTATTCTGACCATCACCATCAATTGTAACAATAACTTCTTCATCATACACAGCATTAAAACCAGACTCAAGACCTTTACCTTTTCCATGATTAGTTTTATGAGAAATAACTTCTGCACCTGCTAATTTAGCTACTTCAGCAGTTTTATCGTAACTACCATCATCAATAACAATAATTCTATCAACATATTGGGCAGTTCTAATAATTACACTTCCCAAAGCTACTTCTTCATTGTAAGCAGGAATAATAGCTAGTATTTTTGCCATTTCACATCACCAGTTGAATTTTAGTAAATATTAAATTAACAATCAAATAAATCATAGATTAAATTGTTCTTTAGTCCATTCTACTGTTTTTTTAATACCTTCTTCAGGAGAAACTTTAGGATCATGTTTTAAGTCACGAATAGCCTTTGAAAAGTCAATTGTTTTAACTTTTGTTGTAAAAGGTTCAGCTTCATGATAAGTTACTAATGAATCATCAATTCCAACTGCATCTAAAACAAGGTCTGAGTATTCACGAATGTCCTTTTCCCATTCTTGTTTACTCCCAACATTATAAGCTTCACCAGGTATAAAATTATCAACTATATTAGCAAAAGTAGTAGCTGTATCCCCTACATAATCAATTATACGTTTATGTCCTTCATAAACATCATACCTCTGTCCCGTGAGTGCTTTGTAAATAAATATTGGAATAAATCCTTTATAAGGAGAGTATTCTTCATAAGGCCCATAACAATTAACTGGTCGAACACGTACAGTTTTAGTATTAAACATATTAGCTGAATTCATACACATTAGCTCTCCAGCCCATTTAGTAATAGCATAATCATTCATTTGGTAAGTATCTTTAATAGGATTATTTATCATGACATCTTCACTCATAATTCCAGTATAATCTCCATAAACTTCAGCAGAAGAAAAGAAAATCATTGAATAGTCAAGTTTTTCTTGGAGTCTAGTCATGTGTTTTGTTCCAATTACATTAGTTTCCCATAGGTTTTCATAATAAGCTTCACCATTCCACCTACCGTACTCAGCTGCTAAATGGTAAACATAGTCAAACTTATCATTTTCATCAAAGACACGTTCAATTTGACGATAGTTTTTAACATCACATCTTACATATTCGTCACGTTCATTGTGTAAAAGGTCAACTGCTAATACCTCGTGCCCACGACTACGAAGTTCATTTACTAAATTAGTCCCTATAAAACCTGCTCCACCTGTTACTAAAATTCTTTGAGTTTCCATATTTACAAATCCTATACAATTATTCTTATTAAAGTTAGTATTAATAATAGTAATAGTAACTCCAATGCAATTATTACTATTACTATTTGAGTTAATGTTATGAATATCATTAATATTATTTGAGTTAATGTTATGAATATTATTACTATTATTCAAATCAATGTTATGAATATTACTATTATTCATCTAAAATACATTATTTAAGGTAATAAATATATTAAATACATTATTTAAAGTGATTTATAGATAACATCCATTATTTTAAAGTTCATCATTAGTTTCTTTTCTAAATTCTTCTTTATACCTAATGAAACTAGTAGGATCATTATTTTTAATAAAGTCTATAAATTTAATATTCTCTAAGTCATAAATAACTTTTTCTAAAATAGCTAATTGGTGACGGCTATCATCAAGTAGTTCTTTAGTAATATTATATCTATGCTCAAGCTTTAAGTAGTTAATTTTTAATTTTTCAAATTCAGCTACTTTTAAATCAAGTTCCATAAGTTCATAATAATGTAATTCAGTTGAAAGCTTATTTTTATCAGCTACAATATTAGCTATTCTGCTTTGAAATTTTTTATGTTCATTAGCTAACTGATTTTTTAATCTTGCAATCTCATTATCTTTGGCTATTAATTCTTTATTTAGATTATTATTACTATTACCAATACCACTAATATCCTCACTATCATCCTTATTATTAGTACTATTACTATTATTAACAATGGTATTAGGAGTACTACTAGAATCAATATTAGAATTATTAGTATTAATATTATTGTTAGGCATAATAACTCCAATAGATATATTTAACTCAGTATTATTATTAATATTATTAATATTAATATTTTTGCTAATTTATTTATTATTAGCTAAAAGAGTACCCAAATAATTAATTAAGTCATCTTTAAATTTTGGGTCATCCATTGCAAACTCAATTGAAGTTTTAAGCCAATCAAATCTATTACCTATATCATAATTACGACCATCAAATACACAAGCATAAATTGAATTTAGCTTTGACATTGCATCTGTAAGTTGGATTTCACCGGCAAATCCAGGTTTGGTACTACTAATATAATCAAAAATATCAGCTTCAAGGACATAACGCCCCATAATAGCTAGGTTAGAAGGTGCTTTATCAACTGGTGGCTTTTCAACAAGTTTATTGATTTTATAAAGGCCATTTTTACAATTAGGATCTTTAACTTCATCACCTTTAATAATACCATATCTTTCAACTTTATCACAAGGAACTGTTTCAACAGCTATAGCTGAAGAATTGTATCTCTGATTTATATCAATTAATTGTTTAGTACATGGCGTACTTGCTTTTGTTATGGTATCACCTAACATAACAGCAAAAGTTTCACCATTAATATGTTTTTTAGCACTATAAATAGCATCACCAAGGCCTCTCTGCTTTTTTTGGCGAACATAATAAATATCCGCAAGGTCTGAAATTTCTTTAACTTGCTTTAAATAGTCTTTTTTACCAGATTTGCGGAGATTATACTCTAATTCAAAAGAACGGTCAAAATGATCTTCAATAGGACGTTTACCTTTACCAGTGACAATTATTATATCATCAATGCCTGAAGCTACAGCCTCTTCAATAACATATTGAATAGTAGGTTTATCAAAAACAGGAAGCATTTCTTTAGGTTGTGCCTTAGTAGCTGGCAAAAAACGTGTCCCTAATCCTGCTGCTGGAATTACTGCTTTCATTTAATCCCTCCACATAATTATAATTGTGTTGTTAAATATAATTTAATAAATGTAATAGAATAATAAAGTATAATGGATGTAATCATATATCATAATCAAATATATTATGAAAAGTATAAATAATTAAAAACAATTTAATAATAAAAATATGATAATATTGTTTTAAAGTATTATTTACAGTAATATAATTTTTATTTATTATATATAATAAAGTTTTCTAAATTATATCACTTCTGTCAATTTAAGGATTTTTTAAAGTAAATTTTTATAAAAATTCAAAAAATTATTTAGAATCTTTATAAGTAATTTATTAAATTTATTTAAGATTTAGTATTTAATTGCTTAAGTTGACAGCGTTGAAATTATATTGAAAAGTTAGATAACAATAGGGAAAAAATAGTAAGAATAAGATAATTAATATAAATATTAGCTAAATAATAAAAATTAAGAACCAAATCAATTGAATAGTAATAATAGATTAGATAGAAATAGCAATAATAAAAATAATAGTGAAAATAGCAATAATAAAACAATACTAAGAATATAATATAAAATTATTTTTATAAATAAAAACTTGCAAAAATAGATTTAAATTATTTAAGTGCGGGGGACGGGAATCGAACCCGCGAAGGGACTGACCCACTAGGCCCTCAACCTAGCGCCTTTGACCGCTCGACCACCCCCGCATTGAAAAATGGATTTAAAATAAACTATAATATTAGAAATTAATAAAATAAATTTTAATATTATAAGCTTGCATAGTAAACAATACAAGTGTACTAATGTATTAGTTTTCAAGTATTTAAACTTTACTATGTTGCCATCACCAAAACTGCCAAAATTTCTAAATGCTTTTCTAAATACTTTGCCTAAAGATATATAATAAACAAATTAAACTCTAATATGTTGCCATCACCAAAACTGCCAAAATTTCTAAATGCTTTTCTAAATACTTTGCCTAAAGATATATAATAAACAAATTAAACTTTAACATTAATTTCCATTGCATTGGCATGGCTAGAAAATTCTTTTTCATTAATAAAGTAACTTAGTCCAAAACCACCCCACCATAATGAACCTGGCCATTGATCATCTATCCTTCCAAAATCCATTTCAAGGTCTTTATTAGTAGGAATATAACTACTAAATTGATATATTTTTGTTTCACCCGGTTTTATATTTCCAAAATTATGTTCTGCAACCTGATCAGAAGCTACAGCATTTTCTATTGTTTTATTACCATTATTTGTAACTTTCCAGATTATAGATACATTAGTGCCTTGATAAGCTGTTTTTTGACAATTTGCAGTTACTATAACATTATTTTTATCACTTAGCCCGGTATGATTTGTAAAAACTATACCTTTATCCAAGCTAGAATCTATATTACTATTACTTAAAAGATGATTATTAGAACTATTTCCATCTATATTTGAATTGCCACCTAAATTCTGAACAACTAAAAAAGTAGAAGCACCAATAATTGTAATCAGTATTAAAATCAACCCAACAAACCATTTCATAAAAAACACCTCCCATGTATTTACAAAATAAAATGAAGTAAAATAAAGTCCTAAATATTTATTAATAACTCACCATATAAATTATTATAAAAAACGGCTCTGTAGAAACCCTAGTTTTTAATTAATTTTTTTCACTTGAAATCATACTAGCCGTTCAAAAATAGACCATGCTATTTTTTTTAATTTTAATACAGTTGAAATAGCACTCTTTGATTTTAAAAATAAGGATAGATAGTTATTTATATTAAAAAGGAGGATAATTATTATTATGACAAGTAATATAAACTATCCTCCAACTAGCTATTTGTTTTCAAGACAGATAAACCTTTTGGATTTTGGCCTAGAACAAAAATTCAAAAAATCCGCTAAAAACATCCTAAAAGAAAAAAATAAAGGATTAAAAATCAATAAACTA
>JBOFHT010000053.1:0-19349 GCA_051649785.1 Methanobacteriaceae archaeon | reverse complement strand
TGGAGGCATGGTAGTTATAGACACAGAACAAAACATAATTGCTGAAGGAAAAAGTAAAGTTTCAAAGCATAATGAAAATTCAGTATCCGTTAGGGCAGTTATTCCTAAGAATATAGCTGATTTACTCAATGTAAAGGATGGGGATTTTGTATATTGGAAAGGATTAACTAAAAATGATATTCCTTTTGTAATTGTAAATAAATTTGAATAATTTAACTTTAATATTTTGATTCTTTTTTTATAATAATTTATTTTTAACATATTTTCACATTTCATAAACAATTAAATAATAATATTAACAAATATTATTCATTGATTGAAAAGGAGGTGGATATAATATGTTAAATCATGAATTTAATTCTGAGAGATGGGATAAAGCTACTTATGATGAAACATCAGAGGAATTAACAATAACTACTGTAAAAAATAAAGATAGGAGTTGTGATATAATAAAATATTATGATGTTCCAATTTATATTTTTGAAAATCTTGTTAATTCAGAAAATCATGATGAATACATTAAACAAGAAATTAAACCCAGATACAAAACTCTCAAAGCAGGATTTAGTGGATTAAATAAAGGGTAAAAAATCTTACTTTTTATCCTTTTTTAATTTTCCAAAAGCCATTTCTACATAATAATCATCTTTAGAATCCAAGTCATCCGTATCTTTTATATCAGCAACAAATACATCAACAATACTTCCTATAGCAGTTACAGTTTTAACAGGAAGTTCTATTTTCTCATTATTCTCATCAAATATCTCATAAGTACCGTTGTCATGATATACAATTTTGGGAATATTTCCATTCATTTAATCACCTATTTTAGTATTTATTAATCTATATTATACTTTATTCATATATTTTCTAAACAATTAAATAACACCTCCGACAATTATATAAATAGGAGGTGAAAAGCATGACTTATCGTAGAAAAAATGGCAGCGATACTTGGCACTGGTGCGAAAGATGTAGTAACTGGCCTACCAGCGACTACCAAACTAGTTCATCAAAGCCAACATCAGGCGAATTATGTAATCAGTGCCAATCTAAAGCTAGTTCTGGTAACTGCCATTAACTATATTTTTTAAAAATAAATTAAAAAGTTAAAATTTAACCTTTATTTTCTTTATTTTTTATTTTTTCTAACTCTTCATCAATCTTTTCCATTAATCTAGTATTGTCAATTTTCCTAACACAATCAGAATTCATTTTATTAGCTTCTTCAACCTTATCAGTCGCATATAAACCATTAGAATGTTCTAACTCATGCCCAATATTCTTTAACAATTCCTCATTCATAAATAATCACCTGTTTTATTAATTAATTCTTATTCTGTATTACCTAACATTTGTTAAGCATACATTCGAGTTTGTAAAAAATCTAGTAAAAAAAGCAAATAGTGACTTAAAAATACATGAAAAAAATAAAAGCTTAGCTACTCTGTTTAAACTAACAGAGGGCAAAGGTAAGCTATTTATAATAGCAAGTTCATATATTTTATTGGTTGCAAAAATACTATCTACTTCCTAGTGTATGTTATTTTTCAGTGACCTTAGAGTTGAGTTAAGCGAGGTATTGGTAGTACCGTTTGAGCTTAACAAAACTCTAAAATCATCTATTTACAGTTAGTACTTTTATTTCTAATAGTTTATATATTTAATTAAAATATTATTTTTTAAGATTTATATTCTTTTAATAATTTATTATATTTTCTTTTTATTCCTACTCTTTCACTAATAGCTAGTGCTTTTTCAAAATACTTCAATGTTTTTTCAATATCATTATTGCCTTCATATATTTCCCCAATCACCCGATAACAATTAGCTTTTGTATTGTCAGAGATGTTTTCATTCGCACACCTTTCAAAATCAGGGATTAACTCAAGGCTCTTCGGATTTGTAGTTTTTAAGCATTGTAAATCATACATTAATTTATTATGTAACTCATACCTTTCAAATAATCCATATTTGCCCTTTTTTTCAAAGAACGCATCAATATCTTCTTTTGTCAAAGGACAATAATTTGGCATATCTTCTGCAATTATTCTGTGCACTTCACCAATATCTATGTTTTTGTCCATATATTTTTCTATTTTAAATCTCTCATATTCATCCTCACTATTAAATCGGTTATCCCCTTTTAATTCCTTATTAATTATCGTATATGCTATTATTCGCTCTTTTGTAACTTCTGAAAGATTATCACCTATATGTTTAAGTCTATTAATCTCATTTTGAGCATCATTGATTACAATTTTTACATGGCTTAATTGTTTTTCTAAATCTTTTTTAACTTCTTCGTTTTTTTCCATTTTGATTTTATTTTCAATAGATGTAAAGTCAATACCTTTATCATTATCAGAATGTTTATTTTGCACATTATTTTTCTTTATTTTTTTAAATCTGTCGAATAAACTCATTTTACCATTTCCCAATAATTTTAATATATTAGTAATGATAATTTTAATTTGATTTATATTATATTTTTCTATAATATTCAAACTTTTAATTAGAGTTTATTCAGGATTCTTTGATAATCCTAATACTCAAATGAAGTAATAAAATCATTAAAAAGAGTTCGTATAAAAACCTATTACTTAACAAAACACGACAAAAAAAATAAAATAATAGTTCGTGTTTATGTTTAAAATAATATTAGTTTGTTTGACTATATAAATGAAAAGTAAAAGAGGTATCTGAAAGTAATCAAACAAGTAAAATTTCAAGTGTAAAAAAAAATATAATTATTGAAATATTTTAATTTCAAATTTCATTTTTTCACACCCATTAATTCTATTATTTTATCTTGCGTTGCGTCATCTAATAACCCTGCATTGGCTATTGATGATGTTAAAAGACTTATTGCATCATCTTTTCTACTATTACTTTCAGCTAAGAGTTTGTTTTGCTTTTCAATCTTTTTAGTAGCTTCATCTTTATATGTTTGAATATCAACATCACTAAATAAAGTTAATTTAGGTATTTGTTCAATATATAACTCTTTAAGCTTCCATGGCATTTTTTTAAAGTATCCTTCGTGGAGTTTTGTTCTTTTCCTACCACTAAAACAATCTCCGATGGCTTCTTCTTCGACAACAGTATTTCCTGCTATTCTCATAGCGTGTGAGTGAAAGAAGTTTATATTTGTATCTTCAATGTTACCCCAGCCATTTTTAGTATTTATCCTATTATAAAATGCTCTTACTGCGTTGTAACGGATTGTTATTAATTTGTCTTCATTTTTAAGTTTTCCTTTCTCTTTAATTCTTTCAGAGTACAATTTAAACATTACTTTTGCAGTTTCTGGTGTGAAACAAGTATGATATTTATATCCTTTTTTATATTTTTTCCTTAGCTTTATTCTTCTAAGTGAGAAAAAAGGAATTATGTCATTTCTGTCTTTTAACTCTAACACTACATCATTTATATCTGTTTTATTCGTGTATTCTTTGAGTGCTTCAACTACCATTTCATTTGTTATGCTTAATATTTCCCCTATTCCCGATAGTGATGAGAATTGTGCCATTATGATGAATTTGTGTTGTGTGTCCGTTGTCGATGCAATAGCTTCTTTAATTTGTTCTACATTAGGTATGTCGTCATATTCTAATTGTAATTCTTCGACTTCATAAGGCTCTGTGTAAGGTATTTCTATTTTATATTTCCTATAAAATCTTTTTACAAGTGTTAAATATAGTTTGATTGTTGTTCCAGCTTTTCCTTTATTTTCAAGCTGTTTTGGGAATTCTTCAAGCATATGAGTTATTCGTTTATTTTTTTCCCTTACTCTTTTTTCTTCTTCATCATCTGCTTCTTTGATGAGTTCGGATAGGTTTTTGTTGTTAAAATTACAGTAATATAATAATGCACTCCCTATTGCATATATACTACTTTTAGAATAGGTTGATTCATTTACCTTTTCTTTGAATGTTTTATCATTTATTATTTCCTGTATGTTTTTGTACATATTATTATATTATTTTGTTATTATTTAAAAAGTTTATGTTTTCTTAATCTTTATTACTTATAAATATTATTATAATAGGGTCATATTTTTGTAAAATTGGTAAAAAATATTTAAAAATTTAATTATTAGTAAAAAACACAACAAGTAAACAAACCAAGAATAAAAGATAAATGAAAATAAGAATAATAATAAAAACTAGACTGTAAATTTTCTAAAAAATTTTTAGTATTACTACTTTATTATTTTTAGAGTAATGTTATAGTGAAAAAACTTAACTGATTTTATAAACCACTACTTTAAAATGGAGAACCTTTATTTTTAATATTATCCCTAATTCCTAAATGTTCTTTACTTGATAAACCATCATCATTTAATGATTTACGTAAATCCTCAACAAGTTCATTAGTTGGAATAGAAACTGGGCATTCAATTGAACAAAGACCACAAAGGGTACATTTAAAAAGGCCTGCTTCAAAACAAGTTTTATTATCTTTAATAAATTTACTCATAGCAACTCCACGACCGCCTAAATAGTTATTAAATCCAAATTCATTACCAATTGCGTTATAAACTGGACAAGAAACAATACAGCTACCACAACCAATGCACCATAAACATTCAGGATTGTTTTTCATAGCTTCACTTCTACCATTATCTAAAAGAACAAGAATAACTTTCTCAGCACCGTACATATTTTTAAGTAGCTTTTTTTCTATATCTGCTGTTTTAGAAGGGCCTGAAATAACATTCATATAAGAAGTAGATAATTTACCAGTAGCATAAGCAGATTCAAGCTTTACAATGGAAATAGCTTCTTCAATAGTATTAACAAGCTTATCAATACCTACAACAATAATATGGGTTTTCATAAGGGATATTAATGAAATATTACCTTCATTATGAATTAAAACAGCAGAACCATCTAATGCAGCTACAGAATTAGCTCCACTAATCCCTACATTTGAATCAGCTATTTTTTCAAGAACATCCCCACGAACAGCTTCCATAATTTCACGTGCTTCAGGATTTACATTAATATTCATAGATTCATTAACAATATTAGCTATTTCAGCAGTGTTTAAATGAGAAGCAGGACCTGTAGGATGAGTTGGTTTATTATCATTTTTTTTAAGTTGTAAAATACGATCTCCTAAGTCTGTTTCAACAACATCTATTCCATTAGAACTTAAAAATTTAGAAAGTCCAATTTCACCAAGAGTGTTAGATTTAGACTTAGCTACAACATCTTGGTCTTTGACTTGGTTAAAAATAAATTCACAAGCTTTTTCACCATTTTCAGCATAAAAAAACTCAATATCATTATTAGCAAGACTTATTTTTAATTCTTCAATAAGCTTTTTATTATTTTTAATTGAATTCTCTCTTGTATTAGATACAGTTTTTTTAAGAGTTTCAATTTGTGGATTAGAGGATAAATTTTTACGTCTATCAGCTACTGTTTTAAATGATTTACGCATAGCATTTAATTCATTATCTTTCATAATTAATAACACCTCCAAACTTTTTAGAAAAAGCCCTCGAAAATCGGAGATTTCTGGGGCACAAAAAAAATCCGTAGGATTTTTTTCAGTGTTTGATCAAAAATTGTTTAAAAAAACTACTTGCATTGTTAACAAAGTAATAGTAATAGTAATAGTAATAGTAATAACAGTAGTAATAATAATAATAAGATATAATAAGATAAATTATTTAATAAATTTAACAAAAAACTCAGTTAAATCTAAAACTTCTAAATTAGAATCAGTTTTAACATTCTCAGATAAGTTAAGTTTACAAAATGGGCAAACTGTAATTAAAACACTAGCCCCAGTTTCTTCTGCTTCTTCAATACGTCTTTTAGCAATTGAAGTAGAAATATCATCATGAGCAGATTTTACACCACCACCTGAACCACAACAACGTGCCTGTTCTCTGTTATTTTTCATTTCAACAAACTTAGATCCATTATCTAAAATAGAGTTAATAGAGCTAATAACATTACGAGGAGCTTCATATTCTCCTGTATGTCTAGCTAAGTGGCAAGAATCATGATAAGTTATTATAATATTATTCTTGTTTTTATTACCACTACTATCTATTTCAATACTATTATCACTAATTAGAGTATCTAAAAGCTGAGAAATGTGAATAACATTAAGATTTACACCAAGTATATCTTTATAGTCATTTTTTAGAGTTTTATAACAACCTGCACAAGATACAAGGATTTTTTCATTATCATCTTTTAAATTAGATTTAATACTAGCTAAATTATCTTTCATTTGGACAATAGCATTGTCTTTAAATCCAGTACGAAGTAAAACAGAACCACAACACTCTTCATTGTCAATTGTTCTGTAATCAATACCTGCTTTTTTTAATATCTCTTCAGTAGAATCACAAAGAGAATTCATTTTTTCACGTGCAGTACAACCTTTAAAATATAACATTAAGTCACCTAAGTAGAAATTAAGTTAATAAAATTAAAATATTAATAATGGAAATGATATTAAAGATGAAAATAGTAATATTAATACTAATGACAATATAAATAATACTAGAAATGAGAATACTAATAATAAAATTTAATCAATTAAAGATAAATAGTGATTTTCAAGCTTTTTAGCTATATATTCACCTTTATATTTGGAATATTGCTCTTCACCTTCAGACTGAAGATTATAATACAACTTATTATCACTAAGAAGAGTATATATTTTTTTAGCTAAGTCTTTATAATCTTCTACATTAAAAAACAAACCTCCCTTTTCACTACTTGCTTCCATAACAGGAGGAATATTAGAAGCTATAAATGGAACACCACAACCTAATGCCTCAACAACAACAATACCAAATCCTTCAACTTTGCTTGGAAGACAAAACATGTGTGAGGAATTAATAACTTTCAAAACATCTTCATGTTTTTCAACAAATCCGCAGAATGAAATATTTTTATTTAAATTTAATTCATTTACTAATGTTTTAAGTTTAGTATCTAATGGACCAGTTCCAACAATTTTACATTTTAAATCTTTAAAATCAAAGCCATTAATATCTTTATTTATAAAATGATTTTCATTAATATCAGTATTAATGGTACCATCACTATTATCCGTACTACTATTACTATTGATACTATTGTTACTACTACTATTGCTACAATTATTAGTATTATTAACTAATAAATTAATAGCTAAAATAAGATCCTCAATTCTTTTATATTCAACAAGACGGGAAACACAAGAAATAGTTGTTTTAGAATATTTATTGCTTTTAACTTTGTCAAATTCAACAATATTATGAACAGTATATATTTTATCCTTTGAAAAATGTTTTTCAAGATTTTTAGCTGTGAAATCAGAAACAGCAAGAATTAAATCCATATCACGAGAAAGAATATATCTTTCCATGATTTCTCCAGCTATTCCTGCAATACCTATGTTTTTTACCCAGTTACCAATCCAAACATCATGATATCTAGCTACACAAGGAATATTTAGTTTTTGAGAAAGCTTCCAAGCACTAATATAAGTAATGAAGTTGTAACCAACAACAATATCAAAGTCCATTATTTTACCTATGTCATAAGTGGCTTTTATAAGCTCAAGTCTATTTTTAAATGAGCCTTTTTGAACATAGTCTCTTTTTTTACCACAAGAAATGACTTTAATATTATTCCAAGGAGTTTGAATCTCAGCTTCTCTAGGAGTTTCATGCTCATAAGAACTTAAAACTGTTACTTCATGATTTTTAGATAAATAGTATGCCTCGTTAAAAGCAGCTGCTTCAACACCACCTTTAATTTCTAAATCCACACTAGCTGGAAAGAATTCACTTATAAAACATATTTTCATATTATTCCCTTATTTATTAACTTTATTAGCATTGATATTTTTATTAGTATTATTTATATTAGTATTATTCTAATTAGTATTATCTTCATTAACATTATTCTTATTATCCTCACTAGTAATATTATCAGAAGAATTATTGACATTATTATTGTTAATCTTACTATTCTCATTAGCAATAGCTAATTTTTCAACAAGAGCTGTAATATCTTGATCAATTCTTTCAATCATTAAATAAACTCGGAATAAGAGGTAAAATAGAATAATAATTGCAGATATTAAAAGAAAATCTAGGCCTCTTCCAAAACCAAAACTAGTAGAAATTAAACTTAAAATTCCTTCTGGAAGGAAAGAAGCTATAACAATTGTGACCCATAGGACAATCCACAATATAAAATAGCGAATAGGAGTTTTACCTGTATTATACCCCATAAATACAATTGAACTACTTAGAACCGCTATAATAATGACTATAATTTGAAAAATTGTTAAACCAAACATTTAATCCCTCCTAATTTAAGAACCACCTATTAAAAAGTCAACAATCATTTTAAACAAAATTTTAATACCTACAATTGCATTAGTGCCTTTATTTTGAGTTTCAGGAGTATAAATTGTAGTAATAGTAACTTCAGCTAATTTTAAGTGATTTTTTTTAATTTCTCTAAAAAACTCAGAAGAAACTCCATATCCCCTAGATATAATATTCATTTTAGGAATAACTTCTTTTTTAAAAGCCCTTAGACCTGATTGAGAATCTTTAACATTAGCTCTGTAAAAAATACGAGTTAATATATTCATAACTGAGTTTGCAAAGTTTTTACTAAATGGCATATCTTCAAATGGGCGGGCCCCAATAACAACATCAATATCACTATTTTTAAGAGGAGCTACAACTTTAGCTACATCTTCAATGGCATGTTGACCATCAGCATCAAATGTAACAATAAAATCAGCATTATGTTTAATTGCAGCAGTCATACCAGTTTTTAAAGCAGCTCCAAGACCCCTATTAATTACATGGCTGTAAATAAAAAGATTCTTAGGATTTTTATCTCGAATAGAACTAACTATTTTAAAAGTATTGTCGCTTGAACCATCATCTACTAAAATTACCTTATAACACTTAATTAATCCTAAAACAACACTCTCTACTGTTTTTTCCTCATTGAAAGCCGGAACAATAATAAAAATATTATTAGTAGAATTATTGTTATTAACCATGTTAGGGGTAGTAGTAGTAGTAGTAGTAGAGTTACTATTATAACTATTATTAGTAGGACTATTAGTAGAACTATTATTGGCATTATTATTAATAGTGGAATTATTATTAATATTATTGCTATTATTACTATTGACACTATCAATATCATTATTGGAATTACCCATACCTTATAAAGCCCCTACATTATCCTTTCCTTCACGCATCCCTTTTCCAGCTTCATTTTGGATTTCTTTAGGATATAACATCATGTTAATAAGGTTTCGTGCATGATCCGCTGCTCGATTTTCAGCAAGCTCTTTTAGTGCAGTGCCTTCTTCTTCATCCTCATGAACAAAAACTTCTAAAATATGAGAATTAGTCATTAATTGAGCAGAAATAAGACCTGTTGAAGCTTCATGAGCACAAACTTTATCTTTTTCCATTGGTCCGGGCATACCTAAAGCCATAACAATTTCACAACCTTCTTCTTCAATTAATTTTTTAGAAGCTACAGGTAAATCTTTTATTCCTGGAACAGTACGATAAATAATATTCTTTTTAGGAAAATGATTTTTTAATACACTTATAGCACTTTTACCCATATCAAACCTTGCAAATGTTGTATCACAAACACCAATCTTCATTTAAACACAACCAGAAACTGTAAATATAATTTAAGAGAATTTAACCTTAGTGAGTATAATTTAAGAAAATATAATTTAAAATGATGCTAGCTATTTATCACTAGAATCAATTAAATTAACTAAATAATTTCTTGCTTCGCCAATTGTAAGAGGATAACTATTATTAAATTTTAATCCATCTTCTTTTTCTAAAACTTCCATTAAATGAGCTATTCTAGGAAGGCGAAGATTAGCATTCCTTATAGTATCCACATCTGAGAAAACCTCTTTAGGACTTCCTTTTTTAATTATTTCGCCATTTCCAATAATATAAATAGTATCAGCATATAATGGGACAAGGTCAACATCATGAGTTGAAATAATAATAGTGATTCCATCTGCATTAAGCTCATTAAGGAGTTTTAATATTTTAGAAGCACCTTTAGGATCAAGTCCAGAAGTAGGTTCATCTAAAACCATTATTTGAGGCGCCATAGCTAAAATTCCAGCAATAGCTACTCTTTTTTTCTGACCTCCACTTAAATGATGAGGGGGCTTTTTCTCGTAACCTTCCATCCCCACCTTTTTAAGAGACGTAGTAACACGTTTCTCAACTTCATCATTAGATAATCCCATATTCAATGGTCCAAATGCAACATCTTCCTCAACAGTTGGTGCAAATAGCTGATCATCTGGATTTTGAAAAACAATGCCTACTTTTTGGCGAACTTTCATAAGCTCTTTTTTTTTATAAATAATTTCTTCACCATCAACAAAAACTTTACCACTACTAGGAGTAAAAATTCCATTGAAATGCAAAAAGAGAGTAGATTTACCTGCACCATTTGGCCCTAGAAGAGCTATCATCTCACCCCGGCTAACATTAAAATTAATATCTCTAAGAGCTTCAGTTCCATCAGGATACTTGTAGTTTATGTTTGTAGTTTCAATTGCAGTAGATGAAGTATTATTAATACTATTATTGTTATTAGAATTGTTATTCATAATATGAAATCCATTAAATTGATAAAATGTTTAATTATTTTATTATTATATATTTTATAATACTTATACTTGTTTGATAACAATAAAAAATTATATTATTATAGCTATGAATTAAAACATTACTGGAAATAGAAAATAGTTTTTTAAAAGAAGTTTAGTCAAAAATTACTGTTTAAAAAATACTTTTTTTAAATAAAATAATTGAACCCAAACAACAATATCAAAACTATGAATATTATTCTAAATACACACAATAATAACATATCTAATTGAGTAACTAGGCATAATTATAATAGATATATATAATTAAATTAACTAGTCATTGTCATACTTAGTATTTGGGTTATAGATGTATATATTGCCTGTGTAACATCTAGAATTTAGGGCAATATCAAGTCTATCAGATTTATTAATAGATTTGATAAAAAGATTTGAAAAAATTAAACCAAATGAACGGTATGTATTTTTAAAGCCAGAAAATCCAAGGCGTGTTTTTTGAGCATGACACATAAGTTTAAATTCACTAATAAATATGAATATTGAATTATACATTAAAATAGCTATTTCAATAAAAACTGAGGGAACTTTAAGTTTAGATAAAAACATAAAAACTTCAGCTATAGGGGTTGTAAGGGCTAGAAGACTTAAAATTAAAAAACAAGCCAGAGTTCTAGAGAAAACAAGGATAGCTAAATTTAAAGAATCAGTAGTAATAGCTATACCAAAAATACCTGTAGGGAATATAATATATCCAGTTCCAAAGAAAAATAAAAGAAAAATCGATGTGAAAATAATAAATGTTATCGGAATAGCTAGAAACTTAATAAAGAATTTAATAGGAATTTTAGCTACTAAAGGAATAAATAAAAATATAAAAATAGCAATAAAGAAAGATAATAAAGGTAAATCAGCAGCAAGAACAAGTATAAGTAATATAGATACTATAATGATTTTAAAGTTAGAACTAATATTAGCCAACGCATTTTCATGTGCATAATAATCAAGTTCTAAATTCATTTTACCATTTCCTAATCTATTATTTCCTAAAAATTACTGTTTTTTATTATATTTGCTTTTAGCATGCCAGTACCCAAAAATATAAGCAATAATAAACGCACCAATAGCTGCTTGAAGAGCAAATAAGAGACTTTCAATTTCAGCACTTGGAGCTTCCCATATTGAATTAAACCAAGGAATATAACCTGTATTTTCAACAACTTCAGATGCTTTATTATCAGCACCTATGAAATAACCTTCTTCCTCACCTAAATTAGAGTACAATACAAATGGAACTGTAGCTATTAAAATAGCTAGTATTACTAAAATAATGTGCTTATTTCTCATTTCCATAATATCACTAATATTCTAATTATGACTATCTACCATATAATTACATTAATTAAACACATTTAAACGCTTTAAAACATCAAACTTAACTTTAGCAAGATTTTCCCAAATTATAACAGTTATTAAACCTTCACAAATTCCTAGAGAAACTTGAGGAATTGCAAATATTAACAGGAATTTAATAAAAGATAATTCAACAGTAGGTTCAGGGAATGCAATAGCTAATTGGAAGGATGTGACAATATAAGTAGAAATATTAGCTAAAAATGCTCCTAAAAACATAGCTATAGAAGGCTTTGAAAAATTTGATTTTTTAATATTAACCTCATTATTAGTATTAGTATTATTCCTAACAATTCCTTTATAAACAATCCAAGCTACTAAAGGACCAATAATTCCCATTGAAAAAATATTAGCACCAAGAGTAGTTATTCCACCATGGGCAAGAAGTAATGCCTGGAATATTAAAACAATAGTAGCTAAAACAGCTGAAATTGCAGGACCAAATATAACTCCTCCTAAACCATTCCCAGTTGGATGAGATGAACTACCTGCTACAGAAGGAAGTTTTAGAGAAGATAATAAAAACATAAACCCTCCAGTAACAGCTAAAAGTGATTTAGCTTCAGGTGTATCTCCAATAATCTTTTTTAACTTGATTATCCCATAAGCAACTATAGGTAATGAAATTATATACCAAAAAAGGCACCAATACCACGGTAAGAATCCTTCCATAATATGCATAATTTTTCTCCAATTTCTAAAATATATCTAAAATAAAGACTTAAATCTAGCTTTAAAAATTTTAAACTTAAATTGATTTATAATTATCATTAAAACTTTATCATATATAAAAGTTATGTAAAAATAGCTATTTATTCAATCTCATTTTAAAAAACTTAATTAGGATTTAATAAAATTAAAGCTAATAAAAAATAAGGAATGTTATCTATAGATAGTAATTGGAATAATAATATCAATAACAATAAGATTAAGAATGATTATAATAATTTTAATAATGACAATACGAATATTAATATAAATAATTATAGAGTTTATATATTAATAAGTATAACTATTATATAAATTGAATATTGTAAATTAATTGATTATATGAAAATTAAAAATGACATTATTCTTGCAATGGATTTAACAACAATCTTTTTTTAGAAAAAAGATTGATCAAAAAATACTGATTTAAAAAATTAAACACAACTGGCTTTGTAGAAACCCTTTTTTATTTTGTTAATTTATAGTCAAAAATATTTTTTTCAAAAATAAATTTCCTTAATTTGCTAAACCAAAGCATTTTAAGTCGTTTTAATTTTTGAAGTAGCGGATTTTGATATAAATCAGTGCAAAAATATAGGGTTTCTACAGAGTCACACAACCATAAAAACAAATTTTTATAAATAATACAGATTATTAATATAAATAATTACTACTAACTATAAAAATGGAATTGATTATATGAAAATTAAAAATGACATTATTCTTGCAATGGATTTAACAAATATAGATGAAGCAGTTGGAATTTGTGAAAAAGTGGCTAAATATATTGATACTATTAAAATTGGGTATCCATTGACTTTAGCTGAAGGATTAGTTACTATTGAAATATTTAAAGAGAATTTTAACTTTAAGGTAATATGTGATTATAAAGTAGCAGATATTCCAGCTACCAATGAGAAAATAGCGGATTTAACTTTTAATTCTGGAGCAGATGCTATAATTTGCCATGGTTTTGTAGGAAAAGATAGTGTAAAAGCTTGTCTTGATACTGCAAATAGCTATGGAAAAGAGATTTTCTTACTTACTGAAATGTCACATCCTGGAGCTAAAATGTTTTTACAAGATTCCGCTGATGATATAGCTAAAATGGGAGTAAATATGGGAATTAAGAATTATGTAGCTCCATCAACACGTCTTGATAGATTAGAAGATATTAGAAACATTGTAGGCAAAGATGCATTTATTATTTCACCAGGAGTTGGAACACAAGGTGGAAATCCAAAAGATACTCTAAAATACGCTAATGGTCTAATTATTGGAAGATCTATTTATAATGCAGAAAATCCTGAACTAGCTACAAAAGAAATTCTAGAATCATTATAATGGTTAAATGGTATATGAAACATTTTAAGCCTTTATAAATTAAAATACTAATAAAATAAAAAGTTAGTGCTTAAATACTCTCTTTTTCTTCTTTTTCCTTAACTAATTTAACTCCAAGCTCACTCAATTTAAACTTCGGAACCTTACCACTAGCAGTTAATGGTAACTCATCAATAAAGAAAACATGCTTCGGAACCTTATATCTAGCTATTTTAGTAATAGCATAATCCCCAAACTTTTTTAGAAAAAAAGTTTGATCAAAAAAATAATGGTTAAGATGATGTATGAACAACCTTAAGCAATTATAAAATAAATGAAAGAGTTAGTGCTTAAATACTCTCTTTTTCTTCTTTTTCTTTAACTAATTTAGCTCCAAGCTCACTTAATTTAAACTTTTGAACCTTACCACTAGCTGTTAATGGTAAATCATCAATAAAGAAAACATGTTTAGGAACTTTATATCTAGCTATTTTAGTAATAGCATAATCCCTTATATCTTCCTCTGTTAAATCAGCTCCTTCTTCCTTAATAATGAATGCTCCGACGATTTCACCATACTTCTCATCAGGAATGGCTGCTACTTGAACATCTTCTATTCCATCAATTGTATATAAGAACTCTTCAATCTCACGAGGATATATGTTTTCACCACCTCTTATAATCATGTCCTTAATTCTCCCAACAATTGTATAATAACCGTCTTCATCAATAGTAGCTAAATCTCCACTATGTAACCAGCCATCCTCATCAATAACTTCACGAGTCATGTCTTCTAATTTATAATAACCCTTCATTATATTAAAACCACGACAACATAGCTCACCTGTGACTCCAACACCTACTTCCTTATTAGTTTCGACATCAACAAGCTTAACTTCTAAATTTGGAAGAGGAGTTCCAACAGTATTAACTTTTTTCTCTATAGAATCATCAACACTTGTTTGAATAAAAACAGGAGAAGATTCAGTAAGACCATAAGCAATTGTAACCTCTTTCATATTCATTTTATCCATAACCTGCTTCATAGTTTCTATTGGACAAGTAGAACCGGCCATAATCCCAGTTCTTAATGTGGACATATCAAACATATCAAACATAGGATGATTCAATTCAGCTATAAACATAGTAGGAACGCCATAAAGAGCTGTACATTTCTCTTTTTGAACAGCTGAAAGAACTAAAAGAGGATCAAATAATTCTAACATTACCGCTGTAGATCCATGGGTTAAAATAGCTAAAATCCCAAGAACTATTCCAAAACAATGGAATAAAGGAACTGGTAAACAGACCCTGTCTGCTTCTGTTAAGTTCTGCCTATCACCAATATAAAAACCATCATTTAGAATGTTTCTGTGAGTTAGCATAACTCCTTTTGGAAAACCAGTAGTCCCTGAGGTGTATTGCATATTAATAGTTTCATTATTATCTAAGCTATTTTTAATTCTATTAAATTCTGTATCATCTTGATGTTTTCCAAGTAAAAGAAGTTCATTAGTATTATACATTCCCCTATGTTTTTCCTGACCAATATAAATCACATTCTTGAGGTAAGGAAATTTTTTACTTTTTAAATTATCACGAGCATCAGTTTTAAGCTCTGGAACTAAATCATAAACTGTTTGAACATAATCAACATCCCTAAATCTATCAATAATAGCTAATGCCTTCATATCTGATTGTTCAACAATATAATCTAATTCATGACTTTTATAGGAAGTATTAACAGTTACAAGGACAACACCTATTTTAGCTGTTGCAAAAAGAAAAGTAAGCCAATCCGGGACATTTTTAGCCCAAATACCAAGATGATCCCCTTTTCCAATACCAATAGCCAGTAGCCCTTTAGCTAACATATTAACCCTATCATCAAACTCACGATAAGTAAAACGAAGATCCCTATCAGGGTAAACCATGAATTCATGATTAGGATTAGCTTCAACTTGTTTTTCGAAAAAATCTCCAATTGTATCCTCTGAAAATAACATATTCATACCTCCAAACTTTTTTGTGATAAAAAAGCCCTAAAAAATCTCCGATTTTTTGGGTTCGAGAAATCCGAAGGATTTCTCTGACAAAGCAAATCTCTGATTCGCCATACACAGAAAATCCATAGGATTTTCTAGTGTTTGACCAAAAAATAATGGTTTAAAAAACTACCTGTAATAATATTAGAAATATTAGTTATAATGAAATAAAACAATAATATTAAACTAATTCATCTTCATCAAACATATGCTCTTCTAATTGCACCTTAATCTCATCAGGAATAGGAACAGACTTCTGATTAATAAAATCAAAATGAACAATAATTGCTTTACCCTTAGCTTTTAATTCTCCTTCTTGCCAAGCTTCATGGTAGAGAGTAAATGAAGAATTACCAATTCTAAGTACATAAGTATGTATTTCTACATTAAAACCAAAGAACATTTGTCCAACAAAGTCAAACTCAGTTCTAAGCATAATTAACTTCCATTTATCATAGCTGAAATCTAAATCAGAAGTAAACATTCTAAATATGGGGTTACGACCTAATTCAAACCATTCTCCAATTACAATATTATTCACATGCTTAAGACCATCACAGTCTCCAAATCGTGGTTCAACAATACATTTAAACATAATAATGACTCCAAAATACCTGTAAATCAACAACACAAAATATTCTACCAGTAATAAGATAATCACTAACAATAATAAAGTTACTGGTAATTATATTATAACAAGGTCAATAATATTAAAAATAGTAGTAATAATATCTATATTAGCAATGATAAAACTAATAACTGAAATGACAATTAAACACTAAATAGGAGTATAAATAACAGCTAAAATCTTAGAATTATTACCATTTGAATGCAAATGATGAGGGACAATTGAATCATAGTAAATACTATCGCCTTTAGAAAGATTATAACTATCTTGACCATATTGTAGTTCAATATCACCATCTAAAACATAGATAAATTCTTCGCCTTCATGAGAAGATAACTCATGATCACTTTTTTTACTATCCACATCAATTAAAAATGGCTCCATGTGCCTGTCAATTTTATCTGCTGCTAAAGAATTAAATTCAAGACCTTTTAAGTCAGTTTGATTTTCTTCACCAGAAAAATATACAACTTGTTTACTTTTACCATTTTCAACTAAAACAGGTCCAGATTGAGGAGCATCATCTAAAAATGTTCCTAATCGAACACCTAATGCCCTAGCTAGCTTAATTAATGGGTTTAGGGATGGTACGATCTCACCATCTTCAATTTGACTAATAATATCCTGTGAAACAGAAGACTTCACAGATAATTCATTAATATCAAATTCTTTACTTTTCCTTAATTGTTTAATTTTTGCTCCAATTTTATTTTTTTCATTCATTAAATCACATCTAAATATTGAGGAAGCTTTTTAAGTATAATTTCTTAAGTATAAAAATATATAATAGATTTAATTAAAATCCCGAACTGGCATCTGAATTATTAACAGGTTTTGTCCCATTAGAACTATTATTTGAGCTATTATTAGAATCATTTTTAGGGACAACTACTTTATTAACAGCAATAGGAGTAAAATCACCATCACCCACAGTATCTAATTTTTCATTGGCAGTTTGATTATTACTCATATTCCCTAATCCAATTGTACTTAAGTCTACTAAATCGCCTGTAAAACTAGCTAAAACTAAACTAGAAGAAAATGCAAAGATAGCTATTGTAAATATTATTAATAAATTAGCTTTTTTACGTGGATTCACTTAAAACACCTCTAAATTAAATTAAACCTAAAATAATATTATTTTAATAAACATTGCTAAGTAGATTAAGTAGATTATAATACATTATATTACATTAATAATATAATCCATTATATGGTATATAGTATAATAATATTATTTAACATTTAAAAGTTCTTTTAACTTATTAACGTCTGTATCAACTTCAATTGGTTCTTTTGAAGCTTCAATTGCAACAGTAGGATCTTTTAAAAGATGTCCCGTTACAATACATACAACACGTTCTCCTTTATCAATAATACCATTATCTACTAGCTTCTTTAAACCAGCAATTGAAGATGCAGAAGCAGGTTCAACACCAATACCTTCTTTTTGAGCTAATAACTTTTGAGCAGCAAGGATTTCATCATCTGTAACAGTTTCACCATAACCATTAGAATCATAAATTGCATTTAATGCTTTAGTATAGCTAACTGGAGCACCTATTCTAATTGCTGTTGCTATTGTTTCTGGGTTTTTAACTGGACTAATTTCATAGCTTTTATTTCTAAATGCCTCAACAATAGGAGCTGAAAGTTCTGCTTGAATACCAGTCATCATAGGGAGACTATCAATAAAACCAGCTTCTTTAAATTCGGTTATTCCTTTCCAGATAGCTGAGATATTTCCAGCATTTCCAACTGGTAAAATAATTCGATCGGGAGATTCCCAACCTAAATCATCTAATATCTCAAAACCAATAGATTTTTGACCTTCAAGTCTATAGGGATTAATTGAATTTAAAAGATAAAGGTATTTTTCAAGAGCTAATTCTGTAATTGATTCAAGTGCTTCATCAAAGTTACCTTTAACTGATAAAACATCTGCACCATGAAACATAGCTTGGGCTAACTTTCCTAAAGCTACTTTACCTGCAGGGAGAAGTACTATACAACGAAGACCTGCACGAGCAGCATAAGCAGCTAAAGAAGCGGAAGTATTTCCTGTAGAAGCACATCCAACAGTACTAACACCTAAATCAACTGCTTTTGTAACACCAACAGTCATACCACGGTCTTTGAAACTACCAGTAGGATTAGAACCTTCTACTTTAACATAAAGATCAATTCCAAGTTCTTTACCAATTGTATCACATTTACAAAAAGGAGTTCCACCTTCTTCAAGTGAAACAATTTTTTCTTCGTTAACTGGCATGAATTCTTTATATTTCCAAAGAGTGTTTTTCCTACCATCAAACATATTTTTAGAAAGATCCATACTGTCAAAATCAAGCTTAATTTCTAAAACTGATCCACATACACCACAGTTATAGATTATTTCACTATCCCCGTATTCTTCACCACATGAAACACACTTTATCATTATATCACAAAAATTATTAGTATTATGATTATTAGTAATTTTATAAGTATAATTATTAGTATTAATATTATTATTAGTACTATTAGTAATTTTATAATTATTATTATTAGAATTAAGATTATTATTAGTATTATTAGTA